>NZ_JAQYWT010000342.1:0-482903 GCF_036322545.1 Streptomyces sp. SP18BB07 | reverse complement strand
TGTGTTTGCCGGCGGGGATGGTGAGGTTGACGGTCTTGGAGACGGTGGTGGTGCCGTTCTTCCAGAGGTCGATCTTGCGGGCGCCGGTCGTGCCGGGGTCGAGGTAGACGCGGATGCCGTCGAGGCCGGAGGCGGAGAGGGCGAAGGGGCCGCCGGAGCCGAAGTCGCGGGTGAGGGTCCAGCGGACGCCGAAGTTGTTGGTCGGGAGTCCGGTGGCGGGGGCGCCGGTGCCCCAGTTCTGGTCGATCGCGCTGTCGCAGTCCGTCTTCTTCGGGGTGCCGGAGAACGTCGTGTTGGCGAAGAGCTGCCGTTTGAAGACGGGGGAGGTGCAGGTGACGGCCGCGTTCGCCGTCGTGGCGGACACCGCGAGCAGGCCGCCGACGGTGGCGAGCACGACGGCGGTGGCTGCGGCCGCCGTCGAGCGTCTGACTGAGGTCATGGGGTCCTTCAGAGAGGGGTGCCGATCGTCGTCGGCGGGTGACACCGCCGACGATGATCAGACGGTTGGGGTGGGGGGATGGTTGTACGGGGTGGCGGGGCAGAAGGGGAGGGTGGTTCGCGGAGGGCGGTGGTTCGAGGCGGGGGATGCGGGGGGTCGTTTTCTGCGTCACCAGTTCGAGTGAAGCGAGGGCGTTTTCGCAGGTGAGCCTGTGTGGCCGCCTAGCGTGGCGGCGTTGCTTGTGGGTTGAGCACGCCAAGCCCACACTTGAGAGGAGGTGCCACACCATGACCGCGCTGATGCATGAGAGGCCGGAGGCCATGCCTGAGATCAGGACCGACCCCGAGCCGGTCTCGTCCCTTTCCGAACTGGACGAAGTCGTGTGGCAGGCATGGAAGGCCATCGAACTCCCCGAGGGCTACCGAGCCGAGATCATCGAGGGAGCCATCGAGTTGTCGCCCACCGGCCGTCACTCGCACAGTCAGACCGTCAACCTCTTCCGGGACGACCTGGCCGATCACCTGAGGGGTGGGGACTTCGTCGCGAGACAGGACGGGAACATCATCCACGAAGGCCGCGTGTGGGTACCGGATCTGTTCGTCGTGCCGCGGGACAGCGAGCGGTACGTGACCGCTGACGGCCTGGGCATCGTTGCCTCAGCCGTTCGGCTCATCGTCGAGGTCGTCTCTCCCGGCAAGCACAATCAGGACCGCGACCGGATCAAGAAGCGCCGTGAGTACGCTCGCGCGGGAATTCCGGTGTACGTCACCATCGATGACTACGACGGCGGGGGCGCGGTCACGCTTTTCACCCAGCCCCGTCCCGATGTGGCCGACTGGGAAGACATCCACCGTGTCCCGTACGGCACGGAGGTCGTCATCCCGGAAGGGCCTGCCAAGGGCTTCGTCATCGGAGAGGCGATCACGGGGGCGAAGCGGGACTGACTCCCGGCCCGGCCGGTGACGTCCTCGGGCGACCCGGTCAGTCGCCCACGCCGAGCCCTGGGCCGGGGCGCTCGTGGTCGGGTGGCAGTTGCTGGGGCTGCTGGGTGGTGGGGCGCGGCGCCCCGGGGGTGCCGCGTGGACGCATGCCGACTTCCCAGAGGGGGATGTCGGGCGCGGCTCGGTCGGGGGTGGGTGTGGTGGATGCCGGTCGGTCGGGGGTGGGTGTGGTGGGTTCCGGTCGGTCGGGGGTGGGAGCGCTCGGGGTCCGTTCGGCGGTGGGGGGTTGTTGCCGCGGCTGTGCCTCCCTCTGCGGTGGGGTGGCGCTCGCGGGGTCCCCGCCCGGTGCGTCCGTCTCCGTCTCCGTCTCCGTGGCCGTTTCCATCTCCGCGGCCGATTCCGAAGCCAGGTTCGGGCGGCGCCAGCGTTCCGGGATGGTCGACCTCCGTTGCACGGCGCTCTCGTCGCCCGCCTGCGCCGCTGCCACGGCTCGTGCGCGCAGGGCGCTCTGGCGGGCGACCGGGGAGAAGCCGGGAGCGGCGTTGCCCGTCTCGGAGGGCAGACCTCGAAGGCCCATCTCGTTCAACTGCTGCTGGAGGCCCGACTCCGGGGCGAAGATCTCGCGTGGCAGCTGCCAGGAGGCCGCGCCGTCCACGTCGACCCGGTGTTCCTTGCCGTCGACGGTGAAGGTGAGGCCGTAGCCGATGTACTGGTCGTCCTTGTCGAACTGCAGGTCGCCGGAGATCTCACCGCTCCGGTCCCGGACCTCGTTCGCGAGGACCTGGAGGGCGGGCGGGAGCGGGTTGGTACGGCCGAGGCTGGCGACGTAGCCGCCGGCCCGCACCACCTTTCGCTGTATGTTCTTGCCCTCCCCTTCCTCGTAGGCGATTTGGAAGCGGGTCTCCTCGGCCTCCTCGTCCCAGTACGTCTCGATGGCGCCCAGCCGCGCCGTGATGAAGGTCAGCCGTTTCTCGTCGGGCCCGCCGTACGCCTTCTCCATCGCCGGGAACTGGACCTGGTGCCGCAGGGCCGACGGTGGAGGCGCGCCGATGACCGTGACGTGGGCGTCCGGGTTCTGCGTGAGGATGATCTCGGCGTTGGCGACTCCGGTGCCGCCGGAGCCCGCGACGACCCAGTCCTTCGTCTTCCGCGCGTCGAAGCGGTTCTCGGCGACTTCGTCGCCGAGCAGCGCCCGGCCCGGTGCCTCCTCCCGTGCCGTCTCCCACTTCCCCGTCGCGGCGAGGGCGCCGAAGCAGTTGTCGATGCGGGCCTTGCCGGGGCCGAGGCCGGCGGTGAGGGCCTCCATCAGCGGTGAGGACTTCAGGACGTCGAGCACCGTACGGGCGTCCGTGCCGCCCCGTTCGGCGTCGGTCAGCCAGGTCCGTAGGTCGCCCGCGTGGGGCAGGCCCTCGTCCTCCAACTCCCGCAGCCGGTCATCGATCAGCCGCACGGCCTCGGCGCGGCTCTCCACGCCGTCGTCTCCGCGGGGCATGCCGGGGACGACCTCGGGGGTCAGACCGGTGGCGATGCTCGGGACGCCGTCGCAGGCCACCCACAGTGGGGGTGGGGCCTCCTTGCCGTCCTCGGCCGGTCGCTGGATCTCGGCGAGAAGTTCGCCGTTCCGGCCGAGCCGCAGGCGGGCGTGGCCGTTCACCACGTCTCCCCGGGTGGCGAGTTGGTCCTCCCAGATCCGTACGGCGTCGATGGGCAGACGGTGCCCGGGGTGCTCGACCGTGGAGTGCGGGTCGACTCCCATCCACTGGGCGAGGTCCCGGTCCTGATCCGCCGACTGCACGATGCCCTGGCCGGGGTCCAGGTGCCACCGGCCCGCCGCGTCGATCAGCAGCGCGTCCGGGTCCCGTCCTGTCAGGCTGGCCCCGCCGCCGATCACCACGCGGCGGGTGGGGAACTCCCCCTTCGCCAACTGCCCTTCGATGGCCTCCTCGGTGCGGGTGCTGACCTGGGCGCGGTACTCGGCCCATTGCACGGAGGCTGCCTTCAACTGGTCGCGGGGGAGGGGGAGTCCGTTCTGGTCGTAGCCGGGCATGGGCATGGTGACTTCGCGTCGGCCGATGAAGGCCTCTACCTGGCGCTCGGCGCGGAGGGCGGCGTCGCGGGAGGCTTGGAGGGCGGTGGCGTCGGTGGGGTCGAGGTGTTCTATGGGGTGGGCGAGGGTGGCGACGAGGCGTTTCGCATCGGAGGAGAGGAGGTCGTTCGACACGACGTACCGTCTGTTCGCGGCCCGGGACTCGGTCGTGAACCGCTCTGAGTCGGCCATGGGCGCTACTGGCCGGAGACCACACCGGTCGAGCAGAGCTGAGAGGTCGGCACGTGCCTCGGCCTGGTGCTCCTCCGCGAGGGTAGGTTCGGATGCGCGGGCTGCGAGCCAGTTCAGTTCGGCGATACGTCCGTGATCCCGGCTCGACAGTTCGTGCCGGTTGCCGATGTCGGGCTCCTGGTTCAGGAGGTTCTCGCGCACCGGCGCCAGACCCTGACTCGACCGGTCACGAGTGGCGATGAGTTCGCCCACCTCGTGAGCCAGAACACGGGTCAGGAATTCGCTGGGCAGACGGTCGGATATCTGCACGACGTACTGATCCGTCGTCGTGTTCGTCATCGTGCTGGAGATCACTCCGGAGGCCATCGGAATGGCGTCCAGCCACAAACTTGCCGAGCCGCCCTGGGCGTCCTCCAGGGCGAAGTACTCTCTCCCGTCGTCCGAGCGTCTCTCGTCGATCGACTTGAATCGCTCTCCGAGCACGACGGATGCCACGGTCGGAAGTTCACGTTTCACCGCTGCGATCAGGGCGGCTTGCCGGGCTCGCAACCGCGTGTCGGTGACCGTCGTGTCCACGTGATGTTCCTCCCCCGTATCCGCGCAGACGAATGCGCCGAACAACCCTTAGGATCATGTCATGTTGACAGCGCGCTCATCGGCCGAAGCCCACCTGTACATGGACCTGCATCGCTGTGAGTGCGGGTCGGGGGACTTCGACCGTCAGCACCGGCTGGAGCTGCGCGGCGACGTCCTTGTCGCGGTGTACGAGGGTGCTTGCAGGCAGTGTGAAAGAACCCGCCGTTTCGAGTTCCGCATGGCGGAAGAGGTTCCACCGCCGCCGCCGGCTTTCGGTGGTCCGGAGCCGTCGCAGATCATCGACCCAGGGGAGTTTGAGGCAGTCGCGGGTCGACTTGCTGAATCCACTGGAATTCAGCTCCTCAACACGCCTGAGGCCGAGCATCATCAGTTTCGCGACGCGATCGCCTATGTCGTCGCGGCGTACGAGGAGATGCTGAAGTTCCTCCCGCCGGGCGAGAATGCCATTCCGGCCGGCGCCTTTACGTCCGAGGTGGGTAAGGCTCGTTATCGACGCGATCCGGGAAATTATGACCGCGACATTCTGGAGCTGAACGTGCGAGCTGCGCGGGCGGTCCTCAACGACATCGACGAGGTCAGCAACGGTTCGGGGCCCTCCGCGTAGGGCACGGGAGGGCGGATTGCCCGCGAACCGGGCCGAGGGCGGCTGAGCCTGGGCCGTGGCTCATGAGGGCGGGGGCAGCTGGTCCGCCACGAACGTCCCCAGCCCGACTTCGCCCCGTGTCCAGCCCTGCTCCCGAACATGCCGCATGGCCTTCGCCGCCGTCGCGTTCACCACGCCGAACTCCTGGGCGATCTCCAGGGTGGACGGAACCCGGCTCCCTGGCGGATACGTGCCGTCCTCGATGCGCCGGATGATCTCCGCTGCGATCTGCCGCCACAGCGGGCGCGTACGGTCAAGGATCATCGAGTGGACGTTTCCCCGGAGACGGGCGGCAGCGGGTCGACAACATACGTCCCCTTGGCAGCCAGCGTCTCGACCAATCCTCGTTCGCGCAGGTCACGCACAGCGCGCCGTACTGTTCCAGGACTGACCTGGTGCACATCAGCCAGCGCGCGTTCGTTCTCAAGCCGACCGCCGGGCGGGATCTCCCCGCTACGGATCCGGCGCTCCAGGTCCCTCGCGATACGCACCCACTCGTACTCAACCATGCATCGATGATCTGTGCGGGCAGTGCGTTACGCGCACTGGGTAGCACACTGTGCGGACTGTGCATACAGAGCGCACTGTGCACAGGTAGCAGATTGTGCTTATCCTGGGACATGAAAGCGCCCCGGCGGGAAGGGTGAGAGCTTCCCTGCCGGGGCTCAGCCGACTACACAGGAGTCGACCTATGCGCAGCCTACTGGCCGCGATCCTGAGCCTTTTCCTGCCTGCTCGCGGGGTGCACCGTGCCGTCGCGGCGCCCGCCCCCGCCTGCCCGCCTGTTCCCGCATACCGGCCCGCGCCCCCGTGTCCGTTTCTCGGCGACATCGTCAGGGTCGATGGGTCGCCCCTCGTCCGGCCCTACGTCGTCGTCTGGGAGCGTGAGCGGGACGAGCTCGATCGTCGGCGTCTGCAGCGGGCGCGGCGTCGGGCGGCGGTGCTGGCGACGATGGGGCAGGACTGCAGTTCCTGGGAGGCCGCCGTATGAGCGGGCCGCGACTTCGCAGCCTCGGCGTGGACTCGGCGACCGGCCGGGAGGCCTTCGCGGACACGCGGCGCGGAGGCGTTCTCGAAGCGCTGGCCGACGCGCAGGCCTTGAAAGCCGCCGCCGTGCTGGTGGCGGTCGTGGGTGCCGTGCTGGAGGTGGGGAAGGCGTCGGACGCCGAACTTGCCGCCTTCGTACCGGCGTTGTGTGCCGCGCTCGAGGAATGCGTCGGCATCATGGCCATGGAGAGGCAGTGACGGGGGAAGGCCGCCGAACCGTGGAGCCGTAGCGGCGGTGGGTGGTCAGGGTCTTCCTGGGCGCCCACCGCTCACCGCTCGCCGTGCCGTTCCGCGTTCATTCGTTGCGGCTGATGAAGCGTCGTAGGTCGGCGCGGGGGTCGACCTGGTGTGCTTCCTCTCGGTGGGTGTTGAGTTGCTCCGCTGTACGGATGCCGGAGAGGAGCATGTCGTGCATCTGGGAGACCGTATCCTCCTTCGCCCTGGCAATTCGGGCGCGGCCTTCCGCGGAGTCATCGGCCGTCGCGAGCGTCTCGGCCAGTCGGCGTTCCCAGGTCTCGACTGCCCCCCAGGCGTACATCTCCATGTGTCCGGAGCCGGAGTGCTGCAAGGCGACCAATTGCCACCCCTGGTCCTGTCTGTCCTTTGACAGGGAGGTTACGGCGGAGACCCAGCCGACGGCCAGTTCCGCCGCTCGCTGGGCCAGTTCGGGATCCGTCACCTCGGAAGGGGCGGAGGGTGTTTGCGGTTCCGGGCTGTTCATGATCTAGATATTATCGTCTAGTAGACGATAATGGTGAGGGGTTCGGCGAGCGTGCGGATCGGTCGTTGTAGGCGGACCCCTGTCCGAGGGAGTTGGTTTTCTTGTCCGTTGTGAGTAGCGAGCCAGTATCCGGTCCTCAGGTCCACACGACAACGGAGGAGCTGGCGACGGAGCTCGCCGTGCTGACCGAAGTCGACTGGCGGAAGGTCTGGCCGGGAGCAGGCGGAGGCTATGAGCCCGACCCCGCTTGGCTCGCCCAGTTCGACTGGAAGGTGATCGACTTCCGGTGGCGCACCAACGACTGGGGGCCGATCACGGTGCAGACCCGCACCGGGAAACGGCATCACCTCGCCACCCCGACGTCCCATGCGCGGGATTACGACCAGGCCTCCCATCGGCTGTGGACCGGCGGCGATCCTGACCCGCACAGGGGGGTGCACGACAGGGAAGCGGATGAGGCGGCCATGGCGTGGGCCGAGTACCTGGCGGCCGCTCGGCGTGTTCTCGGCGCGCCGACATGGGAGGGGGCCTGGGACGGCGCCAGATTTCCCGTCAGCTTCGGCCGCAGGTACGGGTCTCCTGACGAGCGGCGGCGATACAACCCGTACCGGCTGGCCGTGTGGAATCCGCCGGAGCCCGGCTCCGCAGTGGTCACCATCGAGGTTTTCGCCGACGTCTACGGCCGGCACTCCGTCAACCTGAAGCTGCACGATCCCGCGCGCATCGTCCTGGACGACAGCGATGCCGAGGTGGAGAAGGTCGTCGACGTCACCCGCAGGGGGACGGCTCCAGGGGCCCGGCGAATCTTCGGCGATCCTGACCCGGTGGACATGCCGGACACGACCTGGCAGGACGTGGCCACCCAACTGCGAGCGGTCTCGGCCTGGGACTGGGACGTGATCTTCGGCGACCACCGGTGGAACCGGGCATTCGCCTCGCTCGACGAACTGGAGCGCTGGGCGCGGCGACTCGGCTGGACCGTGTCCGGCGTCGACACAACACAGTGCGTCTCCGTCACCACAGGGGAAGGTCTCTCGCTGTGGCTACCTCCGGTGCTCCGCTACCCCGCACGTGTGAACTGGCTGGAGGCAAAGCTCTGGAGGATCAGCTCCAGGCCCTCGCCCCGTCACCACAGGAACGTGCTCGATCCCGCCGACAGCCTGTGGACGGACTGCGTGGCGGCCGCCACCGAGATCCTGGGCGAACCCGGGTACTGCGGTTCCCCCCACGGATCGGGGTACCCGAAGGAGTGGAAGAGCCGGAGCCAGGGGCTGCGGTTCCCTATCGACACCCGCTGGGTGGCGATATGGCCCTCGACGGGCGAGCCCGCTCCCGCCATCGGGCTCTTCATGCAGGGCGGATTCCTGGAGCGGAGCTACGAAGGCGAAGCCGCACAGCTCGACCTGCGGATCTGGCGTCCGGCCACACCCCGCGTCATCTGACCGCTGCGCCGCGATGTCGTGCGCATCAGATCTCGGGTGGGCGGCAGGTGATGTTGATGAAAGGCCTTCGCAGTTCGCGAGCAGCCGCCGCCGAAGGACCTCGTCGCGGGTCATGCGTATGAGGTGACCGAGGTGGATGACAAGGGGTTGGACCCTACGAGCGACGATGTGCGGGCGGTTCTTCGTCTGGTGGAGTAGTCACCACAGGGATGGGCGACAGGGGTCACTGTCACGGTCGTGAGGCTGTTGCCGCGGCTGCGCCTCCCCCTGCGGCGGGGTGGCGCTCCCGGGGACTCCGGTTTCCGTCTGCGCGGCCGTTTCCCGTGCCTGGTCCGGGCGGCGTCAGCGCTCCAGGATGGTCGACCTCCGTTTCCACGCCACGCTCGTCGCCCGTCTGGACCGATGACACTGCCACTGCCTGTGCGCGCAGGGGGCTGCGGCGGGCGACCGGGGCGAAGTGGGGGGCCGGTCTCGGCGGGGAGGGCTCGGGTGCCCATCTCGGTCGATCAGCTGCTTCGCGTCGAAGGAGAGGGAATCCGTCGACGCCACCGTGCCGTTGTGGCAGACCGCCATGGACCGGCAACGGTGTCTGCGGCGGCAGAGCGCCATGCCGAGGGGCCGTCAGGACCGCGCCCTGGGAGCGACGTCACCAGTACCGGGGCGTCGTGTCGCGCCACACCGGCGACCCGCTGCCGCTGCGCAGCCAGATCTCGCCGTCGTCGGTATATCCCTCATAGCGAAGGCGGCCGTGGAATGCGTGGTTCGCGCCGACCGACCTGGCCACGTCCCGCAGTCGGCGGTCGACCTCAGCACGCGTGACATCCTGGTCGTTCACCCGGAGATATCTGATGGCCCGCGGACGGCCCTGGTCGTCGGTGCCCGCATCCTCGTCCGGGACGAACTCCCAAGCCGGCTGACGGGCCGTCGCCGGGGGCTCCAGCTCGTCCGCCTCATGGGGCGTGGTGGCGAGCTTGTCCCAGAACGCATCCTGGTCGGCCAGGCCCCACAACTGTGCCAGCGGGACTGGCGGGTGCAGCTCGATCGTCCCCCAGACGCTGTATTCGAGGCTTGCTTCTTCGTTCCCCACGGGTCCCCTCTGTGGAATCGCCTGCGGCTGCAGGCGTCCTATCGCTCTGCTGTCGGGATGACGAAGCTTTCACCACTCCACGCTCACCATCGTCATGATGATGGAGGCGGACGGCCCAGCCCGAAGGCTGCAAAGGGACGCCACGCCGGTACTGCAGCTCTTGAGCCGCCTGCGGAACAGAGTCTCCAACTTCTCCAGGCCGCGGGCGGTTGGGTTGGACAAGTCTGCGATGGTCGTCCGGAGCCCGTCGGTCCTCAGTCCAGCTGTTCCGTCGTTCCGTCCGGGTGGATCAGGAGGCGGATCGCGCCGCCGTAGCGGTTGTCCGTGATTGTGGCGGGGGTGGGGGCGCCGAGTTGTTGGGCGCGTTGTTGGAGGATCGACAGGACGACGTCCTGGATGTCGCCGTAGGGCGGGGCGGTGACCGGGACGCCGTCGATGAGGCCGGCGTTGGGGGAGAAGACGTGGACCTGGGCGTCGGACGCGGCGGGGTCCGCGGTCGGCGGGGGCGGGCCCTGGGGCGGGAACGGTTCGGTCATCGGGGGTTGGGGTTCCTTCCGGCTCGCTCGGGTCAGGCGCTCTTCGCCTCTCCCCGCTCGGGGAGGAGGGTGGCGTCGATGTCCTGGACGTTCTCGATGTTCTCGATGTTCACGACGTCCAGGACGCGAGCGTACGTGCCGCGCGAGAGGCGTTGCAGGCGGCCCGACTTGACCAGTGCGGACAGGACGTTGCTGATGGTCTTCGACGGGTCGCCGTAGACGCCGGAGGGGAGGGCGCGCAGGACGTCGCGGGCGGAGAAGGCGCCGGGGAAGCCGGCGACGGCCTTCTCGACGGCCGCGCGGATGCTGGGGGTGGAGGGGGTGCGGCGGGTCTGCCCCGCTCCTGCTCCCGCTCCGGTTCCCACGGGCGGATGGCCGCCGTGCAGGGGGTGTGCCGCCGGGTGGGCCGTGGGCGTGACCGAGCGCGGGAGGCGGTCGTGGATCTCGCGGACGGCTGTGCGGATCGTGGTCAGGTGGGTGTCGCCGGTGTCGTCCGAGGCGGCGGCCAGCATGGTGGCGACCTTCTCTATGTTCGCGAGCGTGGCGGCCAGTTCGCGCAGCAGTGGTTCCAGGAAGTCGCGGCGGAGGGCGGCCACCGGGTCGGTGGTGGCGAGTTCGACGGAGACGGAGCCGGTGAGGGGGCGGCGGGGAGGGAGAGGTGCCCCGTCGGCGTCCGAGGGGGCTTCGCCGTGGTCGGGGAGCAGTGACTCGACGGCTTCCCGTACGGCCGGGATGTCATGGGGGGCCTCGGGACCGGTGTCGCCGCCGGGCATGCACGTCAGCATCGCGACGAGCTGTTCGAGGCTCGTGAGCGCGGGGAGAGCGGAGCGGACCAGCGGGCCGAGCACGGCCTGCCGTACGGCCAGGGCCGGATCCTCGTACGAGAAGGTGATCCGTTGCCCGGCCTCGGCCGCTGCCATGGGTTCCTCGCTCCTGTCGTTCGACGGTCTGGGTGGGTGCGACGGCCCGCCCGGAGGGGGCGTCTGTCTGTGAGTCGGCTGTGTGGTGGTGTGCGAATGCAACAGCGGTGTCAAGGCGGCGCGCGACGGGCGTGCCTTCAACAGGCCTTGATCATGGGCCAGTTGACCCTGGAGCCCCTGGAGCTGGTCGAACGCGTCGAGGATCCGCTCCAGTTCGGGAAGGTCCGGGGCGGTCGGTCGGCGGCCTCCGGTGCGCGTTGCCGTGGACTCGTCGGCGCGGGACCTCAGCCGTGTCAGGCGTCGGGGCACGGAGCCGGAGTCGAAGGGGACCGCGGCGTGGGCCGGCAGGTCGCCGTTCTCGTCGCCGAGGTCGAGCATGCGGCGCAGGGCGCGTCGGTCCTCGCGGGTGGTGGCCGCCGTGTAGCCGTACGGCTCGGCGTACGCGACGGCGTCCTGCAGACATTCCGCCCAGAGGGGGCAGGAGGCGCACAGGTCGCGGGCGGTGCGGAGGAGGACGAGATGCTGGCGACGCTGATCGGGCGAGACGCTTGGGGCTGCCGCCGCTGTGGCGTCCGGGGCGTAAAGGCCGTGCGGGTGCTCCGAGTTGTCCAGAAGCGGGTGCTGGAAGACGTCCGGCCGACGCCGGCACGGCAGGGCCGCGTCGGGTATGTGGGCTTCCCGTACGGCCGCCTTGCGGGCGGGGCGGACGGGCAGCCTGGCCAGCGTCGTATGGCTCGCCATACGCATGAGTAATATCCCCCGTGGTGATCTGTGATCGCGGGGGACTCTAGAACAAATTGTCAAACCCATGCAACGCATGTGCAAAGGGCTGGCCGGAAACGAACAGTGTCGTGACGAACCGTTCACAAGGGCCTCAACTGTCCGCCGTTTTCCGGGCGTCACGGGGTCGCGATCGACGGAGGGCTTGGCCCAGCCGTCTGACCCGTGCCGTCATGGCCTTCGCGGACGCGCCGCGTACGGCGAGCACTCCGAGCACACCCACGAAACCGATGGGCACGCCCGCCTCCGGAACGAACATGCCGACGACGGAGCCGATGACCAGGATCACATCGGCGAGCACGACCGTGACCCCGCGCCGGCCCGGGTGCTCCTTCACCATCCAGGCGCCGAGCAGGGCCATGCCGGTCAGGGCCCAGTAGCCGAACGCGGCGGTTCCGGTGACGGCCGCGCTCGTGGTCATCCGGGCCGATTCACCCACCGCCGAGAAGTAACCGGTGAAGGCGGTGGCGAGGATCGTCGAGGCTAGGGCCAGGAGGAGTTGGGTGCGGCGGCGGAGGAGCCAGACGGCTCCGCCGAGGAGCAGCAGGGCGCAGACCATCACGAAGGACGAGCCGCTCTGCGAGGCGATCGAGAAGAGGGTGTAGGCGGCGGCCAGGCCGAAGACGATGCGGGGGAGCATGCGTACGGCCCAGGGGTCGGTCTTGTCCTGGTGG
This sequence comes from Streptomyces sp. SP18BB07, assembly GCF_036322545.1. Lineage (NCBI taxonomy): Bacteria > Bacillati > Actinomycetota > Actinomycetes > Kitasatosporales > Streptomycetaceae > Streptomyces > Streptomyces sp. SP18BB07. The sequence goes on along the minus strand of NZ_JAQYWT010000342.1, from coordinate 470,798 downwards.
AGGAGGCGGCGGAGGCGGGACGCACCGCGACTGCCGATACTGCTGGTTCGTGCGTCTGGGGTGCGGCTCATGGGGCTGGTCACTCTCCCATGCCGGCGGCCTGCGCCTGCTCGGGGGCGGGCGGGGCCTGTACGGGCGCGGTGGGGGCCGGAGTGGTGGGGGCCGGGGCCGGCTTGAGGGTGACCCCGGGCAGGAAGTGCATGCCGGCGACGGCCTGCGGCGCGGCTTCCGACGGTGTGCTCGGCTGAGCGGCCACCTTGGCATTTACTTCCACGCCCGGTAGGTAGACCCCGTGGGTGCTGACTGTGTGCTGGGGCTGCTCACGGCCTTCAGCTGCCCATGCCAGGTCTGAGGCGCTGGGCAGGACCACTTCATGGTCCGGGCGCAAATCCTTGATCTCTTCTATGTATCTCTCGACGTCGCCCGCGCGTGCGGGGCCGTCCATCGCCGCTACCCGGGCGCACACCTCAAGAACGGCAGCACGCTGCGCCTCCGGGGTGGGGAGCGACTTGAGGTGCTCAAGGTCGAGGTGGCCGGCTTTGGTCAGCGGGGTGTACTTGGAGCTGGCCTCGTCGTACCAGAAGGTGTGAACCTGCGCTCGAACGGCGTCGGAAGCGAGCAACTCCTGTGTCTCCGGGGCGAGATCCGCGTACTTCTCCATGGGCGGCGGGTACATGAAGGTGACGAGATCCAGCTTGCCGTCCTGGCGGAGCTGCGGGGCTTCTGTCTGGTAAGCGACCGCCCCAGGATTGAGCTCCGCCATGAAGAAGAGGGCTTCGTTCTCGGTCGTGGCCGCGTACTCCTTGGAGAGAACGCCCCAAGTCTCGTAGGCGACCGACAGCCCCGTCTCCCTGTTCAGCTTCAGCGCCGCTCGGACCTTCGGGTCCCATAGATGGAGTTCTTCCAGCGCCTTTCCGCCTGGGGTGCCCTCCAGGTAACGCAGAGTGTCTTCCACGATCGAGTTCTGCGCCTCCGTGTACGAGGCCGCCAGATTTATGCTGTAGAGCTCTTCCCCGGACTCCAGGTCGAGGTTCGGGTGGTTCTCCAGCCGATAGGACCAGAAGGCCGAACGGGTGTCGGGAGTGGGGAGATCGACGTCCTGTGAAGCCGCGAACGCCCTGAGCCGTGCGCTGAGCCGTTCGAGGTATTCCTCGCGTGGCAGGTGCGAGATGCCCTTGCGCAATGGAGCCGCGATCCGCTTGGCCTCAGCCCTGGTCAGGGTGGTGGTGGGCTCGTGCTGCCGATTGCGGGTGTCGTCCAGGACGACTCCCGCCATGTGTGCGTGGATCACACGGCCTCCGGCGGATAGCAGTTGACGTTGATCACGGCGCTTCGGAGTTCGCCCGGGTCCAAGGCCGGTCCCACGTCGATGGTCAGTACAGTGATGCGGCCCTCGGGACCGTCCTCGCGCCACATGGCCATGCGGTAGGGATCTGTGTCCTCCAGCCGGTCCTCGCGCGGCACGAGCCAGTGACGGTCGTGCGGCGGCTCCGGGAAAGCAGGGTCGTCCCAGGCGCCCGCGAAAGCAGGTTCACCGAGGACCGGACGTAGGGCAGCCACGTACGCGGCCCAGGTCTCGGCCGCCTGCCTGAGGACCTCGTCGTTCTGGTCCGTGTTCCGTGCCCACAGCTCCCAACTGGTCCAGCCGAGTTGCCCGACCGGTGCCCAGCCCGCCTCACGTACGGGAGTGAGCTCGATCTCCTGACCTGTGGCAGTGCGGACCGTGAGGACCCGTTCCGCCGATGTGGGCCTCCAGCCGAACAGCGCGCACCAGTCGTCCAGGCCTTGGCCGGGGTTGGGCGGCCCAGCCCAGACAGCGGGCCAGTCCACGTGCTCAAGCCCCTTGAGCTCATCTGCCAGCTGCTCAGGGCTGCGATTGATGTTGGGCGTCGTCATCGTGTCTCGCCTTCCTCGTGCTCCGTACGGCCCCGGGTCATCCGAGCCGCGCCTGGCGTCGGGCCTCCGCGTGGGCGGAGTCGTGGCAGGCGACGCTGATCCTCGCATTGGCCGGTGCGGTTCCCGTGGTCGAGCCCGAGCCGAGGGACATCCTCAGCTCGATCAGCGGCGCCTCAGGTGCCGCGAAGCCCCATACGGCCACCCGATACGGATCCTGGTGCTTCGCGCGCCACTGGGCGCTGGGCCAAGCGCTGGGGCCAGGGAGCTCGGGAAAGTCCGAGGCATCCCAGGTCCTGTCCCAGGCGGGGGCGCCCATGAGGCCGTGCAACGCGTCGAGGTAGGCCGTCCACCGGGCCTGCGTGAGCTCGGTGACCCGCTGGTTCTCGTCCGTGCTGTGGGCCCGCGCCGCCCACAACACATGCTCGACGCGGGTCACCGGTTGACCGAACGAGGCCGAGACGACATGCAAGCGGCCCCCGAGTGCAGTACGTACCCGTAGCCCCGTCTGGAACCACAGCGGCCGCCAGCCGAAGCCCGCGCACCAGTGGACGCGCTTGTCCTCGTCCTCGGGGACGCCCGCCCAGACCGTGGGCCAGTCCACGGCGAAGAACCGCTGCATCTCGCCGACCAACTGGTCGGGGGTGCGGTCGGCGGTCAGGGCGGGCATGGGGTGGCTCCTCGGGGTGGGGCGGGCGTGTGCTGGTCCTGGCGGTCTACTGGACGCGGCCGTCAGGGGTGCGTGGGTCGCGTGGCGCCGGCGTCGGCGTCGGCGGCGTGGACGGACGAGGCGCAGGTGACGGCTCGGGGGCCTTGGCCCGGGGGCGAGGGGTGGTCGGCTCTGGTTGAGGGTCCTGAGTCTGCTGCGAGGTCTGCGAACTCTGGGATGCCTGCTGAGCCGGAGGCTTTTGTGTCGCTTGCGAGGTCTGCTGACCGCTGGAACCGCTGACACGGCCACCACGGGAGGAAGAGGTTGAGGGCGGGGACTGTGGGGGCTCGGTCTCGGCCGGTGAAGCGTCCTTCTTGTCCTTGCGCTGTTCCTGCCCCGACTTGTACGCCGCGTAGGAGGCCTTGCGCTGCTCTCGTTGGGACATGCCGATCCAGCCGCGCTTCTGGAGCGCCTGACGGCCCTTGCGCCCGGTGAGCAGGTTGGCCGCCCCTGCGGCGGTCTTACCCACTACCCGCCCGGTGGCCTTGCTCGTGTTGGCCATGGCTGCCTCGCCCTTGGCGACCACCTTGTCGCTTCCCGCGCTCGCCGCCTCCCGGATGCCCATCGCGTCACCGGCGCCGCCCGCGAACTGAGGGCTGAAGTTACCGCCGAGCAGTTTCTTCAGCATCATCACCACGGCGGCGGTGACCAGAACCAGCATCAACAGCTGCGTACCCAGGGCGATCTGAGCCGGAAGGATCATCTGATACAGCACGAGCAGGACGGTCAGAATCAATCCGAAGCCCGCCCGCAGCACGAAGCTGTGGACGAACGTCTCCAGCCAGCCCTTGAGGAGCTTCTGCTGTGAGGGGTGGATACCGAGGGTGGCGATCAACGGCAGCAGAATGATCAAGATCAACGTGACCGCGTGCCAAAGCAGAGTCAGCGCGCTCAGTACGAGGACCATCACACCCACGATGAAGGCGGCCACGAGGGAGTAGAAGGCGATGCCCACCCGGTCCGTGGCATTCTTGCCCGTCCAGTCGTCGAATGCCACCGGGTAGATGCTCTTGTCTGCGGCATCCTCGCTGACGGCGATGTCCTGGCGGATGTCCTGCCAATCCTTGAATTGGTCGACACCCTTTTCGATGTTGGTCTGGGACTGGGCGACGGCCTGGCGTACGCGGAGATCCGCGCATCGAGGTGTGTCCTGCGCGCCCCAATAGCACTTGTCGACCCGGCCCTCGAAGTGGCAGGACCCGTCCTCGGCGATCGACCCGTTGTCTTTGACCTTGAAGATGCAGTTGTTGCCCACATCCCCGAACTGGCCCAGGGCCCAGGGCCGGAATGCGAGAGTGTCGTACATCGCGCAGCTGGAGAGACGAAGACCCACGTGTCCACGGTCGTCCGTCAGGTCACATGGCGACTGTGGCACCCCCGATGCACCGGACAGCACGGTCGAGGCGAACACCGAGTTGGCTTCGGCTATCCATTTGTCACTGCTCGCGACGAGAGTGTTGTAGGTGCTGCCGGTCAGAAACGCGATGACCGCGATCGTGGTCATAGCGGTCCAGGAGATTCCCGCCCACACCTCGCGCATGTCGCCCTGACGCCACTTCGTGAAGACCCATAGGCCGACCAGAAGGATCACGACCGCTACGGCGGGTTCGAGGACGTTGGTCCTGAGCGTGGTCACGACGTTGTCCCGCCCGGAGTACAGTCCGGCGAACGGACTCGGGTTGGACGCCATTTCCTTGACGGAGATCGAGAACCGGGTCAGGACCTTGGTGCCGTAGAAGATGGAGTTCGCGAGGCCGTTGTTGACGTAGGCCATGACCTCGCAGTCATCAGCTCCACTGCCGTACTCGCCGTTCTCCTGAGCGGCGTTGCCCTTGCCCTTGAAGGTCATGGACCAGTTCAGGCCCCGCATGCCGTTCAGCTCGTACAAGGTGTAGCGCGCGGCGTCCTTTTCCAGCACCGTGAAACCTTCGGAGACGGTGTTGGACTCGTCTTCGAGCCCCTTGGGATCCTCTTCCTGCTCTTTGAACCAGTCCGACTCGGTGTTCTCCCATTGCCTGACCGCGGGAATGAAGCTCTCGCCGTTACTGCCGGGCGAGTCCTTGTGATAGCTCTCGTCCCCGGTGAAGTCGCAGGCGAAGTCCGCGGACGCGGACGTCGGCGCGGCCAAGGTCAGGGCGATCAGTGCCAGCACCAGGAAGAGGCCGGCACGGACGGCTGCGCCGACTTTTCGAATGCGGCGGCTCAGCGCGTTGCGCGGGGGCATCGGAAGTCCTAACGGAGACGGATGAGGTCAACGGCGAAAGCGGTGGGTTCTGTGGCCGTCAGACAAGCGGGATGTAGTTGCTCATGACGCATCCGTCGGCGAGCCCGTCGATCTTCTTGTAACCGCTGGGAGTGGTGAAGCCCGGTCGACAGCTCAGGAACATCATCTTGCTGGGGGCCAGTGCCTGGCCCGTCTCGTCACTCACCGGGACCACGGCGAAGTCCCTCCCGATCAGCAACTGCTTTTCGGCCTTCGCGCTCTGATTCTGGAACTTCTGCATGTCGTCGAGGAGCAACAGCGTGATGTCGTCACCGCCCTCGTCGAAGCAGTGGGCACGTTCCTTGATGCCCCACGAGGGATCCTTGGCCTCGTCCTTCATGTAGTCCCAGTCCGCAGGGTCCGCCTCCAGGTTCTGACAGGCTGCGTGCTCATTGATGAGGGAGGCTAGGGAAGCCATGTCCGACGCGGAGGGCAGCCCGAGGTCTGCCAGGGGGTCGTCCTCGTCGCCGCAGGCGGTGAGAAGGACCAGAGCGGTGAGGGCGGCCGTGCCTGCTGTGAGTATTCGCTTGATTCGCATATGTCTGCCTACTGGTCCAATGGGTCGAGGAGATAGTTGGTCAGCACGCAGCCGTTCGCCAACGCTTTCTCCGTTTGATATCCCTCGGGAGCTTTGAAGCTCGGATCGCAGTTCTCCAGCAACATGCCCGCTTCGAGCAGAGTCCTGCTCGCCACTTCATTCGTGGGGTCGATGATGAAGTCAGCGCCGAAGAAGTAGCTTCCGCCCGCCAGACTCTCCTTCGTCCAGCCTTCCTCCTTCGCCTCCTCTCGGGCCAGTTTGCGGTAGTTCTCCTGGAACGCCTTCATGTCCTTCGGCAGGTAGATGAGCCAGCCGCCCATGTCGGATCGGGTGTTCCCGCAGAATCCCGCCTTGCGGATGGCCCACGGGTCGGCCTCCTCATCGGGGTTGATGGTCTGTTCCGCCGGGCCGAGGAACCCTTCCAGCGGTGTTCCGTTCGCTGACTCGTCATCGGTGAGGTTGTCGCAAGGAAGCCCCGCCCCGGTGATGAATTCCTGGACGTCCCTCAGCGTCTTGGCGCTGGGGCGGCTCGCTTTCTCGGCCTCGGGGGAGGGCGAACCGCTGGCGCGGGAGAAGAACGAACCGCCGTCGCTCTCTTCGGAGTCGGATCCGCACGCGGTGAGCGAGGTGAGCAGGGCGAGGGACACGACGCTCGTGGTGAGGGTCTTGGACCGGAACATGAAGGTGTGGCCTCCTGGGGTGATGGTGGTTCGGGAAGACGTCATGCCGCCGACGGTTCCGGCGTGGCGGACCGTGCCGCCGTCGCCGGGTCCTCCTCCACCTCCTGCAGGAACGTCCAATCCCACACACTCAGCGGCGGATTGACGCCCTGGCGGGCCGGGCGGGTCGTGCCGTTGGTGTCCGTGGCGGCCAGGATCTCCTTGAAGACCAGGTCGACGGCGACCGTGCCGACGCGCTTGTCGGCGTCGCGCTGGAGGCAGACACCGGTGCGGAGTTCCTGGAGCGCGGCCACGACCTTCGGGTCGTCCTCGGGGCGGCCGAGCAGCGGAGCCACCAGGGACGCCTCCTGTGCCGACTTCTGCTTGAAGGCGAAGACCGTGTGGATCTGGTTGGCGCCACCGCTGCGGGCCTCGGAGTCCTCGATCTGGACGAGGTCGATGGCCTGCTGGGTGATCAGGACGGTCACGGCCATGTACGAACGGCCCTGCTTCAGGGCGCGGCGCATCAGGTCGCGGCCCGACTCCGTGGCCGTCACGACGTACGCCTCGTCCACGAACAGTGCCTTCGGGCGCAGACCGATCTCGCCGGTCACCGGGTTCTTCTCGTAGCCGACGTCCAGCATCTGGCTGCCCAGCTCCACGACCGCCATCAGGGCCGTCGCCGCCAGGCGCTCCGCCGGGTTCCAGCTGCGCGGGTCGGAAGCCGCGGGGGACTGGAAGCCGCGCAGGGTGATGACCGTACGGCGCTTGCGCATCGCCGAGAGCGGCTGGGGCTGCTCGGAGAAGGCGAGACGGGCGTAGGGAAGGGTGCGCAGCTCGGTGAGGAGCATCTGCGCGAGCTTCAGGTCCTTCGTCGCCTCCCGATCGCCCGAGGCGAGCGCCTGCTCGTACGCCGTCACGACCTCGTCGACCACCTGCCACAGCGTCGGGCGGGGGACCTGCGCGTCGGCGTCCCGGGCCGTCAGGCCCTGGTCGACCGCCTGGCGCATGGCCGAGTTGTAGCGGCCGACGACCGTGGCCATCGCCTCGATGACGGGGAGGCGTACGCGCTGGTAGTCCTCGTCGCCGAGGAAGCCCCGCAGCATCGACTCGGCCAGCAGACGGCCGGCCGGGACGTCGCGGGCGATCACCCACGGGTCCAGGACGCCCGCCTGGCCCTTGAGGAGGTCGACGACCTCCGTCTCCGCCCAGAACTCCGGGTTCACCGGCTGGAACCGGCTCTGCGGGGTGCCGAGGAGGCCCGCCTCCGCGTCGCCGGAGAACGCAGGGTCGTTCACCTGGGAGCCGAAGGCCAGGTAGTAGCAGAGCTGGGCGAAGTCGGTCTTGGGGTCGATGACCAGGCAGCGGACGCCGGACTCCGACTCCTCGTAGAACTTCTGCAGGGCCAACGACGACTTGCCACCGCCGGACGCGCCTACGATCGCCAGGCCACCGCCGTCGTTTCGCGCCGGGCCGACGTGCAGCGAGTAGTGGACCGGCATCTTGCCCGCCCAGCCGACCAGGTTGCCGACCCAGCCGAGGCGCTTGCCGGAACGGTGCTCGGGGTTGTCGCCCAACTCCGTTCCTGCGGTGGGGAGTCCGGCCCCGAGCTGCTCGACTTCCTGGAGCCGGAGATACGGAGCGATGGGGAGCTTCGGCGCGTCACCCGGGAGTTGCGACTGGAGCAGACGCCACTGCTGGCGCGTCGGGCGCAGCAGCGTGACCTTCAGGTCCTGCTTGAACTGCATCTCCAGGACCCGGCGGCGGCGCTCCAGCTCCTTCACGCTCGGAGCCGAGATCGTGAAGCGGATCTGCGCCTCCATCCCCGGCATCTTGTGCTCCTCGATGTCGTCGACGAGCTCCTGGGCGCGGGTGACCTGGTGGGCCAGCTTGGTGTCGGGACTGCGGCCGGAGTTGGCCATGTCGTTCATCTCGTCGACGAGGTTGCCGCGGATCTTGTCGGCGCGGTCCTTGAACTTCAGGTACGGGATGAGCGTGAACCGCATGTCGATCTCGACTGGGAAGTCCACGTGCTGCGCGGCGTATCGCGCCCACGCCGTCGACTGCCGGAAGCGGGTCTCGGCGGGCCAGTTGGCGGCGACCAGGGTCGTGGTGTAGCTGGTCTGCTGCTCGCCGGTGACCTCGTCGTACTGGTTCAGGACGATGTGCGTCTTGCGGTTCTCGCCCGAGAAGTCGACGACCAGGTCGAAGGCGTTGGGGCCCCAGGCGCGCGAGCCGAGCACCGGCTCGGGCGGGACCGGGAGGTCGCCGTGGAGGGGCTTGCGGATCAGCCAGACGAGTTCCTCGCGGGTGAGCGGGGTGCCCCGGAGGGTGTCCAGGCTTTCGTGGACCTCGATCGCCACCTGTGTCCATTCCGCGACGACGGAGGGCGACAGGTACTCGTCGGCGACCCCGGTCGCGGTCGCGGCCACGTGGTCGGCGGCACCCCGCACACCGCGGAGCAGGCCCGGCTCGTCGTACGGTTCGTCGTCCTCGGACATCACGCCGGAGCCGCCGCTGTTGCGCTTGAGCGAACCCAGCTTCACCAGCAGGACGTTGCGCTCCCGGTTGGCACCGATGCGCTCCTGGTACTCGGCCTTGCGGAGGTTGTAGGCCTTGTAGTTGTCCGTCGGGTCCCAGGCGATCGCGTTCAGGTCCTCCGCCCAGGTCAGCGCGGTGATCGGCTGGTACACCTTGCGGTAGTGACACTCGACGTTGCGGTCACCGCGGGCCAGGTTGAGCAGACCGCGCGGCGGACCCTCGGCCATCGCCTGGAGTTCCTGGGCGTTCAGGTACTCGTCGATGGCGTTGGGCAGGACGAGGCCGGTCCACACCGAATCGCCGTGGACGAAGATCATGTCGTCCGCGTAGCGGTACGGCAGCCGGAGGTCCTCACGCCGTGCCGAGGCACCGGCTCCGGAGGACGACCTGGAACGGCCGGCCGACGAGTTCGCCCGACCACCGCCACCGCCCTGGCCCGGCTTCTTGCTCGACGTGGCGGCCATGATCATGGCGACCACGAAGAAGGCGGCAGCCCCGCCCAGAAGGATCAACAGGAACATGGACATGGAGGAGTCATCCTGCGGTAGTCGGCTTGGTACGGGGTTGGGTCAGCGGGGGAGTACGGCCTGTTCAGCGGGGTGCCGAGAAGGCCGTACCGCGTTCGGCGGCGGCCCGGCGGGCGTCTTCGTAGCGGGCCTGCCAGCGCGGTGCTCCGGGGTTCCAGAGGATGACCTGCCAGTGCAGTTCCTCCGGTTCCTGATCGGCGGAGAGCCCCTGCAGCCGCTTGGGCTGGAACCACCAGTCGGTCCACACCACCAGCTGCTGGCTCAGCGTGAGTGCCGAGGGCAGGGGCCGACCCCAGACGAAGTAGACGGCGAACGGCGGCCCGAAGTAGAGGACCGACGTGAGCATCGACATGCCGAGGAAGGGGAGGAACGCGGACAGGGTGAACATGACGATGAGCCACACCAGCCCGAAGCCGAAGGCCGCACCCAGCGCCGGCAGCAGCAGGCCCGGGAGGGGAATGTTGCCCCAGTTCCAGATCCGCTTCGGCCGGTTGACCAGATCGGTGTGGTCGTAGGCGACCAGCGGCTCGGGCGCTTCCTGCGCCATGGCGACCAACTCCTCCCGTTGACAGCGCTACTGACGGGTCGTCAGCTACCGTTGCCGATCTGGTCGCCGAGCGAGATGAGGAGACCGGCGAGACCACTGGCACCACCGATGACCAGAGCGGCGAGCGCGATCATGCCGAAGCCCTGGAAGGCCTCGCGCATGCCGTCGCCCCGCTTCATCGACATCAGCATGCGGATGCCGAGGACGAGAAGGGCGATGACGGCGACCAGAGTGCCGGCGCTGGTGAGGATGGACTGCACCTCGCCGAACATCTCCTTCATCTTGTTGGTTCCATCGCCGTCGGCGGCCAGGTACATGGTGGTTCCTCTCGGGTGGTGAAGAGCGAGCGATGTAGGTGGGGCGTGGAGGATCAGGGCTTCTGGGGCTTGTCGTCCCCGGACGGCTTGGACGAGCCGGAAGGCGACGCCGAACCCGAGGGCGACGCCGACGGTCCGCCGGTGCCCTCCTCCGGCACGGTCTGCTCGGCGGAGTCGGCCCGGCCGCCCTCCGCGTCGAGCACACCGCCGCGGATGTCCTTGATGAACCAGCCCTGCGCCGTGTTCACGACGGTCATCCGGTACGCGCGGCGCACGGTCGCGCCCTCGGCGTCGGCCCAGGTGACGCTCACACGGAGCTGCACGGCCTGGTCGTTGCCGTAGCTGTACGAATCGGCGCCCTGGAGGTTCTTGGGCACCAGCGCGACCACGTCGTCGACCGTCGGGTCCGTCAGCCGGCCGGCCAGGCCGGCGGTGGCCACCTGTGTGGCGCCGGGGGCGGCGAAGCGGGCCATGGCCGTGGAGTCGGAGGCGCCCCATGCCTCGAAGTAGCCCGGCAGCACCTTCTCCTGGAGCTGTGCCGCGAGCTCGTCGTCGACGACCTCGTCCTTGCTGATCTCGGGCACGTCGGCGCGGGCGGGCAGCGGCATCTGGCCGACGTCGCCGGCCACGCGCAGACCTTCGCCCGTCGCGAGGTCCTTCACGTACACGGGCACGGTGAGCGTGGTCAGGGAGCCGTCCTCGCTACGGACCTGGATCCCGAGGTAGCGGCCGCGGTCGCCGTACTCGGGAAGCTCTTCGAGGGTGCCGTCCCAGACGGCGGACAGGGCGGTGTTGGACCCCTCACCGCTCCAGCCGCACTCGGAGTCGACGCCGGAGGAGGCGTAGCGGGCCAGGTTCTCGCGGCGGTCCGCCTCCGTCTCCGGCGAGTACGTCATGCACAGCAGCGCGTACTGCTCGGCGAAGGTCGCCGCCTGTTGCGTCGGGAACTCGGTGAGGCGGTACTTGGCGGCGTCGTCGGAGTCGAGGCCCGCCGTGACGGAACCCGACGACGCGCCGACCACCATCCCCATCACTCCGCACGAGCCCAGCGCGAACACACACGTGGTGATCAGCAGGGTGGCGCGCAGCGCGACGTGCGTGCGGCGTCCGCCGGCGGGGGCTCGGCCTCCGGGCTTGGGGACGTCGAAGTCGCGGGCGGGGCGGGACCCTGCGGCGCTCGGGGTGGTTCCGCCGACGGTGGCCGGGGCGGGAGTGGCCGGGGCGCCTGAGCGGGTTCCGAGGGTGAGGGTCTGGTTGCCGGCGGCGGGTGCCTGCGGCGCGTGGGCGACGGTCGAAGCCGTGGGAGGGGCGGATGCGGTCGCGAGGGGGGCAGTTGGCGCGCCGCCCTTCTTGCGCTGCTCCTTCGCCGCCTTCTTCTGCTCGTACGCGGCCTTGCGGGCCGCCCGCTCCCGCTCGCGCTTCTCCTTCTTCGACTCGCTCGCGGGGCGCGTCTCGCGCGGCGGCAGCGCCGGTACGGCGGCCTGCCCGGCCTGGGGTGTGTTGCGTACCCAGGCGGCGGCGACCTGCGCGCGGGCCGCGTCGGAGGGAAGCTGCTGCGGTTGGGGGTGGGAGGGCTGCAGGGCGGGGGGCTGGGCCTGGTGCGGGGCCGAGGGCTGACCGTTGCCCTGCGCCTGCCACGCCTGCTGTTGGGGCTGCTGGGGTTGTTGGGGAGGACCGAAGGACCCGGGCTGGCCGGAAGGCTGGCCTCCGCCGACCGCGCCAGCAGGGCTGTTGTGGTCTGTCATCGAGTCGGTTACTCCAGCGAGTCGGTTCCCCGTCCGCCTCGGCGGGCACGACCGCACCGCACGACGGGCCCTGGCCCAGCCAGGTGCGCAGGCAGTGTGACAAAGACCTGTCACCGGGCCGCCGCCGAATTCCTCGCCGGGAGACGGGAATTCCCGCGAGGGCGGAGTTCGGGAAAGTGTTCGGGAAAAGTGTCAGGGACACGCCGGGAAGTCGCTCGGTCGTCCCGAACCGCACTGGGCCCACAATGCGCTGGGCGCGTCCGCCGCACGCACGACGTTCCCGGCATTACCTGGACCCGACGGACCGGCGAAGGACGACAGTTGACCGACCACAACGGCCACCCCCAGCCGCCGCAGCCCGGCCCGGGCACCTGGGGCACTCCCCAGCAGTCCCCGCCGGTCCAGCAGGCACCCGTTCCCGCCGCCGTACCGGTGCCTCAGGTCTTCCCCGCCGACCGTGCCTGGGTCGACGGCTACGAGCCGGGCAACCCCTGGCAGGCACGGCTGTGCGTCGAGACGCCGTACGGCACCTTCGCCTATCCCCTGACCCCCAACACGATTCCCGAACTGCTGGAGCCCATCGTCCTGGTGGCTCAGGAACAGCAGGGCCTGCCGGTCGGGTTCGACGCCGAGCCCGAACCCGACGCCGAGCCCGGTACGGCACCGGCGAACGCCGAGGACGGCGACGAGGACGAGCAGGACCAGTCCGGCAATCTCCACGGTGGCCGCGCCGCGCGGCTGACCGGCTGGGCCCTCGTCCACGACCTGTGGGAACGCGAGGATCCGACAGCGCGGATCGTGATGGGCGCGATCGTCGTGGTGCTGTTGCTGCTCGGTATCGTCCTGTCCTGATCGCCCAACCCGCAGGAGTCGAACGATGACCGCTGTCCAAGCCGACTCGAGAGAGCCGGAGTTCTACTTCGCGGACGTCTACGTCTTCGTCTCCGACTACCTCGCCCAGATGGTGCGCCGCCGTGTCAACGGCTCGTCGGCGACGTGGTGCCCCAAGTGGTGGGAGCACCCCGAGGCCGGCGCCCGCCTCTCCGCGCTCTGGCTGGCCTGGGAACACCTGCGCCAGGACCCGGCCCTCGGTATGTCGACGTGGTGGCTGCATCACGCCGACCCTCATCTGCGGGTGTTGATGGACGCCGACTCGGGCCCGTTCGCGGCTTGTTCGCCCAAGGACGGGCACACGGCGTACCCGTTCGACCCCCTGCCGGTGGATCCGCGCCCGGAGTGACAGCCCTCCGCCTTTCCCCACGCTCGCCGCGCTTTCCCGGTGCATTCCCCGCCGGGAAAAGCCGAGCCTCTCCCGCCCCCACCTCCCCCTACCGTGTGCCGGTCAGCGCCCGACCGCCGTACCGGCACAGCACGAGGGAGACGCGGGAACCGTGGAGTCGCCTGCCGAGAACAAGCGCACGGCACTGCTGGCACTGGCGGTGCTCGGCGCTCTGCTGGTCGCCGCGCTGACGGTGTTCATCTTCCTCGACGGGGACGACGAGGACCCGGGCGGGCAGAACGCGGCATCCGCGGCGCCGTCCGCGGGGAAGTCGGGATCCGGCGGTGCGGACGCCGACTCCGGCTCGGACGAACCGGGCGACGGCGACGCGACACCCATCGTCGCGCTCTCCGAAGTGGACGAGGCCCACACGGTCATGGCGAAGTACATGGCCGGCATCGCCACCTACGACCACAACAGCAACGCGGTCACCTGGGTTCCCCCGCTGCTCGAACTCACCACCAACGACACGCGGATGAAGCAGCTGACCACGTTGCCCTCCGGCAAGTCGTGGGCGACCTGCGAGGCGGAGCAGTGCGAGTCCAAGGGCACGGCCGTCGTCGTACGTGACGCGGTGATCGCCGACGATCTGGTGCGCGGCAGCGGCCGTACGATCTCCAGCCTGGTCAAGGCGACCTCCACGGTCACCGCGGGCGGGAAGTCGACCACGGAGTCCAACGAATGGCTCGTGACCGTCCAGGAGGACCGCGGCAGGTGGGTGGTCTCAGGGTTCGACATCTTCGGCCTCGGGGACGTCGGCGCCTCCGAAGAATCGGGGGAGTGAGCCTGCCATGGTGGCACCTGCCGTACTGGCGGCCGCTGCGAAAGCCGCGAAGGTAGCCAAGACCGCCAAGGCAGCCGGCCAGTTGGCCGCCAGTGCCCGTGGCTCGAAGGGCGGCGGCGGGGGCGGCGGGGGCAAGAAGAAGAACACCTTCAAGTGGTGGATCTTCCTCGGCGGCGGCGGAGGCCTCGCCATCGCGGGCATCTGTCTCGCCCTGCTGCTCATCGGCAGCATGCTCGGCGGAGTCGGCAACGGTGCCACGAACGCCGCCTGCGGCGACTACGCCGACAACGCCGAAGCCGGTAACACCGGAGACGCCGCCGCCACCAACCCGGTCATGCCGGCCGGCAAGATGTACATGCCGAGCGAGACCGCGCGCAATGAGATACCGCCGAAGATGATCCTCGCCTCGATGCGCGCCGCCGCCCGCTACGACGGTCTCGACTGGACGCTCATCGCCGGGCAGATGTACCAGGAGACCAAGTACGGCCAGGACCCCTCGGCCGCGCCCGGCGGCGCCAACTCCCTGGGTTACATGGGCATCCTGCAGTTCGGCAAGCCCGCCTGGACGGACTACGGCGACGACGGCAACGACGACGGCAAAGAGGATCTGTACAACATCGACGACGCGGCGTACGCCGCGGCCAACTTCCTGCACGCGAAGAAGGCGGAGACCCAGCCGTTCAAGGCTCTGCAGATCTACTCCGGTTCGTTGGCCTCCAACACCATCTATCCTCGCGTCGTTCTCACCCAGGCCGCCCGCTACCGGGGTGCGCTCACCGGCGACAAGGACCTCATCAAGCGCTGGTACGTCCATCTGAAGGAGACCATCGAGAAGAACCCCGACTTCCCCACCCTGGGCAAGCAGTCGGACATCCCGGAGCCGGTCGGCAACGACGCCCAGCCGGACCGGGCCCTCAGCATCGCCGCCACCTCGCCCCGGTCCTGGTCGACCCCGCCGCTGAAGGGCGAGACCGAGGAAGTCGTCACCGCCATGGCGCCGGTCGCGCACACGGTCGCGAGCAGCATGAGCGGCGCGAGCAGCATGAGCGGCACGAACGTCACGCCGGTCTCCTTCCCCGGCGCCAAGCCGCCGACCACCACCGGCAAGGACTGGCAGTGGCCCATGAAGCGGGGCACCTACACGATCGGCACGCCGTACCACAAGAGCGGCGGCATGTGGAGCCTCGGCTACCACACCGGCCTCGACCTGGTGGCTCGCAGCGGCACCCCGATCTACGCCCCGGCGGACGGCAAGGTCGTGGCCGCCGGTCCCGGCGGGGCGTACGGGAACATGACGAAGCTGCGGCACGAGGGTGGTGTCATCACGCTCTACGCCCACCAGACCTCGTTCAACGTGTCCGTCGGCGACTCCGTCAAGCGCGGCCAGCAGATAGGCACCGTCGGCGCGACCGGCAACGTCACCGGCCCTCACCTGCACTGGGAGGTCCTCGTCCCGGGCGTCGACAACCCGTTCGTCGGCGGCCAGGACCAGGGTCCCGGCATGGTCGACCCCGAGGAGTGGCTGGCGGGGCGGGTCACCGCCAAACCGGACTACGGCACGGTCCCCGGCTCGGACTCCGACGACAAACCCCGCGACGCCGAGTACGCCGACTGCGCCAAGGGCGGCAGCGGCACGGCCGTCGCCCCCGACGGCGCCGGCGTCTCCGGTGTTCTCCCCGACTCCGACGACCCCGTGATCCGCGCGGTCCTCGGCTGGGCGCAGCGTGGCATCGGCGTCCCGTACGTGTTCGGTGCGGCGCGGCTGCAGGGGCAGAACCCCACCAGCTTCGACTGTTCCAGCTTCACGCAGTGGGCCTACTACATGGCCAGCGGCGGGAAGATCGACATCGGTGGCACCACCTATGTGCAGGAGCCCCGCCTGGAGAAGTACGAGGTGTCGCTCTCCGAGGCGCAACCCGGCGACCTGATCTTCTTCCGGCCGGAGGGCGACAACCTGTCCGGGCACGTGGGCATCGTCTGGGACCCCAAGAGCAAGAAGATCATCCATGCCCCGCGCCCGGGCAAGAACGTCTCCTTCAGCACCTGGGACGTCCAGGACAAGATCACGGGCGTCTACCGCGTACCGATCCCGGCCGGCACGAACCCGGTCGAGGGCGACGGCCACGCCGAGGCATAGGGCCCGGGGCGGCCCTCGGATTCCGCCCCGGGTCTCCCCATCACCGTATGAGCAAGGAAGTTGATGAAGATACGCACGGGTCTGGTCGTCGGAACCGTTCTGACCCTCGGCCTTCTCACCGCCTGTGGCGGGGACGGCGACCCCCAGGACACGGACGCGACCGGCAGGGCGAAGCCCAAGGCATCCCCCTCCGCCACGAAGGGGACGAGCCCCGCCTACGAGGGCGACGAACTGCCCGGCCTGTCCGCGGAACCGGCATGGAGTCTGAAGGGTGCCGGCCTCAAGGGCTGCGCCGACGACCCGGCCAAGGCCGCCGCGACCGAGGTCGTCAACTTCGACGCGCAGACCTGTGTGCTGGGGGACGCCGTCGTCCTGACCGAGGACCTGTCGGAGCACTCCGAGGGCGAGGCGACGGACAGCCGCTTCCGGGCCCGCCTCTACGACCCCGCGACCGGCGAGGTCCGCCGGACCGTCGACGTCACGGTCCCGGCCGAGTGGCAGGGCGACCGCGACCTTTCCCTGGACCAGTTCATGCAGGTCTCCGAGTGGAAGGACGGCTCCCCGGCCCTGCTGGTCGTGTCCGGTGACGTGGTCGAGGGCGACGGTCTGAAGAAGGCGTCGATCACCACGACGTACACCATGTACGCGCCGTCCGGGAAGGAGCTGGGCAGCTCCACCCTCAGCGGTGAGGACGGCTCCCGTCTGACCGTCGAGGCGGGCCATCTGCTCACGAAGGAGGAGTACAAGAAAGACACGTACACCCCCATCGGCGGCGGCACTCCCGTCGAGGTCCGTGACCGGGGCCTCGAACAGGCACCGCTGGGTGCCGGGTTCGGCTACCGCGTCGTCTCGACCTGGTCCGTGATCGACGGCAGCGGCAGCCGGCTGTCCGTCAGCGACCGCCTCACCGGCAAGGAGTTGTGGAACCTCCGGGACGTCGACCGCCCGGCCGCCCTCGCCGATGTCGAGGACTCCGGCGACCTGGAGGCCCGTCTCCTGCCGCTCACCGACGACAAGGGCATCCTCGCCTGGGAACAGCCGGGCGACGACGTGGACGAGGAGATCCTGACCGTCGTCGATCTCGGGACCGGCCGGCTGATCGCCGAAGGGCCTGAGCAGGACCTCGACGAGCTCTCCCGCGGCTGGGGCAGCACCGTCCTGTCTCCGGACGGCGGCACCGTGGTCACCCAGTTCGGTGGCGGCGCGGTCGCCTGGAACACGGAGACGGGCGCCGAGCTGTGGCGGCAGGAGGCGGACGAGCACACCATCACGCCCCTGGGGCTCACCGCCGGGGGCGTCCTCTACGCCTCCGTCGACACCATGGGGATCACCGCGCTGGAGCTGAAGACCAAGAAGGTCCTGGCCTCTGACCTCGTCGAGTACCAGGGTGTCCCACTGACCGGGGACGCAGAGCCCCTCCAGTTCACCACGGACGGTTATGCGGTGCTGACGGGAGCGGACCTCTTCGTCTTCGCCCCGGAAGAGAAGCAGTAGACGCGGAACGCGCAGGGGCGACCGCAGTCGTCGCCCCTCACCCCCAGAAAGGACGGACCCGCGGGTGACCGCAGAACAGCAGAAGAAGCCCCGCGCCGAGGACGACTGGACGATCGAGATCGTCATCGTGGTCGCGATCGTGCTCCTGGGGGTCGTCGGGGCCTGGCTCGCGGCGAAGATCGGCGCGCCCTTCGCCGACGCCCCCGCGCCGGCCTCGAACCCGCTGACGTTCCTCGTCGCCATGGTCAAGGGCGACTACAGCTGGCCGGGGTCCCCGGCCAGCGCCGTGGCCGCCGGTGAGGCCGTGCTGCTCGGCATCCTGGGCACCGCCGCGTACCGCGTGGTCCAGCGGTTCAAGAAGAAGCCCAAGGTGGACGGGGCGGCTCAACACCTGGCCAAGGGCGAGGAGTTGGGCAAGCTCACCATGAAGGGCGCGGCCGCCATCGCCGAACGGCTCGGCGTGAAGGCGAAGACCCCCGGTGTCTTCATCGGACGGTCCGTCAAGGGCCGTCAGCCGCTGTTCGGTTCGTACGAGGACATGCACGTCGACATCTGGGGCCCGCGGACCGGCAAGACGACCCGACGCGCCGTCCCCGCCATCCTCGACGGCCCCGGCGCGGTCCTCGTCACCTCCAACAAGCGGGACATCGTGGACTCCACCCGGGGCCCCCGTTCCGCACGCGGCCCCGTCTGGGTCTTCGACCCGCAGCAGGTCGCCGCCGAGACGCCGAGCTGGTGGTGGAACCCGCTGTCGTACGTCACCGACGTGGCCAAGGCCCGCAAGATGGCCGACCACTTCGCCAGCGGCTCCCGGGACGCCAACGCCTCCACGGACGCCTTCTTCGACCCGGCCGGCCAGGACCTCCTCGCCAACCTCCTCCTCGCCGCCGCCTGCGGCAAGATGCCGATCACCCAGATCTACACCTGGCTGTCCAACCCCAAGGACGACACCCCGGAGCGGATCCTGCGCGGCTCGGGCCACACCATGGCCGCCGACGGCCTGAGCGGCGTCCTCACCGCCCCCGACAAGCAGCGCAGCGGCATCTACGGCGTCGCCCAGCAGATGGCGTCCTGCCTGATCAACCCCGAGGTCAACCGCTGGGTGACCCCGCCGACCGACCCGAACGCGCCCGAGTTCGACCCGCACGCCTTCGTCCGCACCGGCGGCACCCTGTACTCCCTCTCCCGCGAGGGCCGCGACTCCGCCGGGCCGCTCGTCACCGCGCTCACCGTCGCCGTCGTCGAGGCGGCCGAGGAGTACGCCACCACCCAGCGCGGCGGCCGCCTCCCGCTGCCCCTCGTCGGCGTCCTCGACGAGGCCGCGAACGTCTGCCGCTGGCGCACCCTGCCCGACCTGTACTCCCACTACGGCTCGCGCGGCATCATCCTCATGACCATCCTCCAGTCCTGGGCGCAGGGCATCGAGGTGTGGGGCGAGCGCGGCATGGAGAAGCTGTGGTCGGCCGCCAACATCCGCGTCTACGGCGGCGGCGTCTCCGACACCCGCTTCCTGGGCGACCTCAGCGAGCTGGCCGGTGAGTACGACCAGCGCGAGTACCAGGCGAGCCGGGAGTCGGAGTTCGGCGGCTGGAGCGGCAACCGCACGGTCAGCGAGTCCGTCAGCCGCCAACGCGTCCTCGGCGTCTCCGACCTGGGCGCCATGCCCCCGGGCCGCGCCCTCGTCCTCGCCTCCGGCACCAAGCCCGTCCTCGTCGAGACCATCCCGTGGTGGGAGGGCCCGTACGCCCGCGAGGTCCAGGAGTCGCTGCGCAAGTACGACCCCGGGGCGCGCTGATGGGGGAGGTCGTGGGCATCGCCTTGGGCGGTGCGCTCGCGCTGACCGTTCCGAACCGGCCCGACCTCATCAGGGACCCGGTCATCACCTGGCTCCAGCGCGCCCGTACGGTGCTGGGGCTGCTGGCCGGCGTGTGGCTGGTGATGGCCTATCCGCTGCGGAAGGGGCGTGAGGAGTTCGTCCTGGACAAGCTGGGGAACCTGGCGCTGGGCTGCGCCATCATGCTGGGCGCCGGGGCCGTCGGAGTCACGATCTTCATCCTCGCGGCACGGCCACCGCTGGGGGGTCTCTACACGCGGCGCCTCGTCGGGCCGTTGACCGTGATCGGGCTCATCGTCGGCGGGATCGGCCTGTGCTGGCTCGCGGTCCTGGGGCTGCGCGGTGACATCGTCTCCAGCGCCGACATCGGCCGGTTCGATCTCACGCTCGGGCTCTTCGGTGAGCTGGCCGGCACGGCGATCACCGGTCTGATCATGCTGGCACTGCTGGTCGTGGGCGCCATCGCCTGTGTCATCGTCCTGCTCGTCTCCCTCGTCACCACGCTGCTGGTCACGTTCATGGCGCTGAACACCTGCTTCCGCACCGCCGACGTGCACGAACTGCTGCCCGCTCTCCTGTCGCCCCTGCTGGTCTGGTCGCTCTTCGCCCTCAGCTACTCCGACACCCCCGACGTGGCCGCCCCGCCCGCCGTGATCTACTCCTTCCTCCTCGGCGGCCCCCTCACCGTGACCGCCCTGTCCGTGTGGGAGGTACGGCGTCTGCGCGTCCGTCACGGGGTGACGCTGCGGACCGCCCTCGGCCGCTGAACCGTTTGCCGTGGGGCGACGTCTCACCAGGGGAAACGCGTACGTCGCCGGTTGGGGAGGAACTCATGGCCATGGTCGGGCTGTTCTGGATCGCCGAGGACGGTGGCGTGTACGTGGGGGCGCAGCCGGAGGGGTTCGGGCCCGGGGTGCGGCTGACGCGGGACTGGGTGGAAGGGCTGGGGACCGGGCAGAGCGCGGTGTGGGGCTGGTCGGAGATCCGGTCGGCCACCGTGCGGTACGTACGGATCCGGTCCAGCGCCCGGCTGCTCGCCACCACGGCCGTCGACCTCGTGACCAACGCCGTCGCGGGCTACGGGGAGGCCGCGGCCGCGTTCGAGGTGCACCTGGAGACCGTCGACAGGACCGTCGAGCTCAACGCGCAGTCGGCCGCGGCCCTCGGCGGATACGTGCAGTCCGAGTACGACCTCTCCGTCGCCCTGCTGGACCGCCTCGTGGCGGGCACGGCGGACGTCGAGACCCTCGCGCGCTGGGGCCGCGCCCACGCCGCCGAGGGCACGCCGCGACGCGAGCAGCGCGAGGCCCTGCTGCGGGCGTGGGCGGCGCCCGAGGACTGAGCCGCCGGGGGCGGACCTGTGTCCCTTGCGCCGCCCCCGTCTTCCGTCTTCCGTCTCCCAGCTCCCGGGAACCCGGTCGCCCTCGTCCGCCGTCCCCCACAATGACCACTGGACACCGGGACACCGGAGGGACGCATGACCGCACGGGACACCCCACAGGACACTCCGCAGAACCCCGCTCCACGGAACACCGCACGCGGCAAAGGCATTTCGGTCACCCACGATCTGGAGCCGCACGACTGGTCCAACGAGGAGACCGCGGCGTACGAGGCGGCGATCGAGGCCGTGAACGGCGCGGTCGGCGCGTACAGCGCGAGGATCGCGGCCGAGGAGGCCAAGGACGCCCCCGACCCCGCCGTCATCGAGGCCGCGCGCGCCGCGCAGGGGCGGCTGGCGAAGGAGCGGGAGCGGCTGCGTTCGGCCGACCGGGAGCAGATCGCCGCAGCCCGCTCGCGCTACGCCCAGCTGGCCCGTGAGGTCCTGGCGGACCTCACGTGACCGACCCGGCCTCTCCCCAGCAGCCCGGCGCGTCATCACCCCGGCCCGGCCCACCCAGTCCACCCAGTCCACCCAGCCCACCCACGCGCGCGATCGACCCCGCCGAAGTGGAGCGGCACCGGCTCTCCGACGCCGAGAACCGGCGGATCTTCCGTGAGCGGATCGTCCCCGACCTCCTCGCGGGCCGCGTCGGGCAGGAGACGCCCACCGTGGTGTTCCTGGTCGGCCAGCCCGGCGCCGGCAAGAGCCGGGTCACCGAGATGGTCGCCGGCGCCCTCAACCGGCACGGCGGCTTCGCGGACGTCGACAGCGACCTCTACAAGCCGTACCACCCCGCGTACGCCCGGCTCATGGCCGAGGACGACACCCTGATGGCCGCCTACACCCGCGCCGACGGTCGGGCCTGGATGGCCCAGGCCGAGGCGTACGTCCGCGAGCACGGCCTGCACGCGATCATCCAGGAGACCTCGCAGAACGCGGCGGCCGTGGAGGAGAAGATGCGGGCCTACCGCGACGCCGGCGCGCGCGTCGAGGCCCTCTTCATGGGCGTGCCGCAGGCGATGAGCAACCAGGGCATCGTCAACCGGTACTTCGAGCAGCTCGCCGACCGGGGGCAGGGGCGGCTGACCGTGCAGTCCAACGCCGACGAGTCCTACGCCGGCATCCTCGAACTCGCCGACCGTGTCGACCGGGGCGCCCTCGCCGACCTCGCGAGCGTCTACCGGCGGGGCGAGAGCAAGCCCCGTTACAGCAACTCCCTCGACGGCACCGGCAACTGGGCCGGCCCGCCGGAGCTGCGCCAGGCCCTCGCCACGGAACGGGCCCGCCCATGGACGGCGGCCGAGAGCGACTCCTTCGTCACCACGCAGCTGCGGCTGCGCGAGAGCGCCCGGGCCCTGGGCCCGGAATGGCCGGACCGACTCACCCGCATCGAGGACCAGGCCCGCCCCCTCCTGCCCCCGACCGCCGCGGCCCAGCTGCCCTCCACGCCACCATCGGCACCGTCGCCGACACCGCCGACACCGCCGACCCCGCCGACACCTCCGCCATCTCCGCAGGCGACCCAGCCGACGGCCACCTCTCCCGGCACCTCCCCCTCACCCCCACCCTCACCCTCGGCCGCCGCCGCGCGCTCCCGCAGCACGCCCCGCTCCGGCGGCCCCGCCATCCCGGGACAGGCCCAGCCCCCGGGGCAGGGGCCCCGGCCGGCCTCCGGTCGGGCGGTGACGCCCCCGCAGGGGCCGCCCGGCCCCGACCCCAATCGGCGCGGCAGGTGACGGCAGGTAACGGAAGGTAGGGGGACGGCCCCCACGAGGTGCGTCCCTGGAGCCCGTCCCCGGGGCCCGTCCCCTCCCCGTGAGGTCCGCCACCCTCCCCCGCACCCCGCCGCCGCGCGAAGCGGACCACCGCAGCGGACGCCGGTCGTGATCCCCGTCGCACCAGCCCCCCACCACGCCCACCCCCGCCCCACGCACCCACCGCCCTGACCTGCCGCCCTCCGCAGCCACCCTCGCCCCGCCCTCCGCGCAACCCCGGCTCCCCCAACACCGGTCCGCACGCCGGACATTGGCGATCAAGGGCGTCCCGCGGGAGCCGTCGGCCCGCGTTGGGTAAAGGGCGCGCGGCGACACCGAGGGCCCCTTGCTTTACCCTCTTCACACCGAGACCACACAAGGCTGTTGTCATCTCGTTAAGTGATTGGTCCTTGACGCTGAGGTGATCACCGCGTTGGCTTTCAGCCACCTGGGTCGCTTTGATGCACCCACGCCCGGAAGGCCCTTGATGTGAACGCCCGTACCACCAGCACCACCCCCAGCACCCGTATACGTCGTCGTACCGCCGCTCTGCGCCGTACCGCCACCGCCCTCGTCGCCTCGGCGGCGGCCGTCTCCCTCGCCTCCTGCGGGGTCTCGGACATCGGCGACAGCGCGGAGGCGAGCCCCACGAAGGGCGACGACATCACGGTGGGTGTGCTGTTCCCCGACAAGGAGACCAAGCGGTACGAGCAGTTCGACTACCCGAACATCAAGAAGAAGATCGCCGAGCTGACCGACAACAAGGGCGTGACCCGGTACGCCAACGCGGACAAGGACCCGGAGACCCAGAACAGCCAGATCGAGCAGATGGTCGCGGACAAGGTCGACATCATCATCGTCGACGCCGTGGACTCCAAGGCCGTCGCGCCCGCCGTGCAGAAGGCGGACGACGCGGGTATCCCCGTCATCGCCTACGACCGGCTGGCCGAGGGACCGATCGACGGCTACGTCTCCTTCGACAACGAGCTCGTCGGGCAGGTGCAGGGCCGCTCGCTGGTCGAGAACCTGGGTGACAGCGCCGCCAACAAGATCGTCATGATGAACGGGTCGCCCGCCGACCCGAACGCGGCCATGTTCAAGGACGGCGCGCTCTCCGAGCTCCAGGACAAGGTGACGATCTCCGAGTCGTACGACACCAAGGACTGGGACCCGAAGGTCGCCAAGGTCAACATGGAGCAGGCGGTCGCCAAGCTCGGTGTCGACAACATCGACGCCGTCTACGCGGCCAACGACGGTATCGCCGGCGCCGTCATCGACGTGCTGAAGACCGCCGGTGTGGCCAAGGTGCCGCCGGTCACCGGGCAGGACGCGGACCTGGACGCGGTGCAGCGGATCCTCGCGGGCGACCAGTACATGACCGTGTACAAGTCGTTCCCGACGCAGGCGGCGGCCGCCGCCGAGATGGCCGTCGCCAAGGTCCAGGGCCGCTCCATCGAGTTCGACGCCCTCGCCAAGGACAGCGTCGACTCACCGACCACCAAGAACATCCCGGCCCAGCTGGTGCCCCCGGTCGCGCTCACCAAGAACAACATCCAGGACACGGTCGTCGCCGACGACATCTACACCGTCAAGCAGATCTGCACCGCCGCCTACAAGTCCGAGTGCGACGCGGTCAACCTGAAGTAACGACCGAGCCCTGCGGGGCTCCCCCGCACTCCCACGGCCCGGCAGGGCCACCGTCGGCACTCGGCCGCGCGGTGGACCCGCCGGGCCGCACCACTGTGGCGGGCGGATGATCTCCATGGTCTAGGGTTACGCCTTGTCATGTCGTGATCACGGGGGACGACTGTCGCATGCCTCAGAGCAACGGGAACACCCGCATGCCACGTGAGCGCACCGCCGCCGCGGGCCGCGCCGCTACGGCGCCTGTCGCCACGCGGCCCACCGGCAGGGCCTCCACGCCCTCGCCGGTCTCCTGAGCGCCGTCCCCCCCACCCCCACGCTCCGCTCACTCAGATCCTCAGAGGACCTTCCTTGCGCACCCACGCACCCACCCCCCGTACGCCTGCCGTCCTGGCCGCGTCCGCCTGTGCCCTGCTGCTCACCCTCACGGTCTCCGCCTGTGGTGGGGACGGCGAGATGCTTCCCATGGCCAAGGACGCGACGGCGGTCGCGGGCTTCCTGGACGAGCACGTCGGGTGTGAGGACACCGACTACTACGTGGGTGACGACCTGCAGGAATTCCGTGCCGAGATCAGCTATGCGGTCGACAGCGCGGGCGAGTGCGACGTCAGCGAGAACACCGACATGGACTTCGTGCACTTCGGCAGCATGGGTGACTTCCAGAAGGACGTGGTGAAGTCCGACATCGTGAATGACGCCGGCCTGATGGTCGGCATGAACTTCGCCGTCGACGCCGACGACGACGAGACCGCCAAGACCCTCCTCGACGCGGGCCTGCTCTACCTCGTCTGCGATCCGGGCGTCGAGATACCGAGCACCTACCGACAGGACGAGGGCGAGGCCGGCTGCGTCCTGACCGACTACGCCCGCGAGGAGCCGGAGGAGGAGTACTGAGCCGCCTCGTCGAGCCTCTCCGCCACTCACTCCTCCGGCGGTCGCCCGCAGCCCCCACGCACCCGCCCCCGTCCCCCCTCAAGCCACCCGCGTGAACTCGATCGTCACCTCCGGAGGGCCTCCTGCCACCCCCCGGTAGATGCCCTTGTGAGGGGTCACGTCGTCGTAGTCGCGGCCTCGGCCGACGATGACGTGGGACTCGTCGGCGGGGACGCGGTTGGTGGGGTCGTAGCCGGTCCAGTCGCCTGCCCAGTACTCGATCCAGGCGTGGCTCTGGCCGGCGACGGGGCGGTGGAGTTCGGCCTCGCGTTCCGGGTGGAGGTAGCCGGAGACATAGCGGGTGGGCAGGCCGAGGGCGCGGAGCATGCCGAGGGTGAGGTGGGCGATGTCCTGGCAGACGCCGGCCCCCTGCTCCCACGCCTCGGCCGCGCTGGTGTGCACACCGGTCGCGCCCGGCACGTACGCGACACGGTCGGCGACCAGGGCCGAGACCGCCACCGCCGTCCCGTGCGCGGAGAGCCCCTCCGACGCCTCCCGGGCCCGGTCCACCAGGTCCCGCGGCAGCGTCGTACGGCCCGTCGCCGTCAGGTACTCCAGGAGCCGGGAGTCGGCGCTCGCCCGGCGGATCTCCGCCCAATCCGGCGCGTCCGGCAGCGGCTCGGGCGGGGACGTCTCCACCAGGCTCGTCGCGGTGATCGTCAGATCGGAGTGCGGCTCGATGAGGTCGAAGCCGGTGACCTGGGTGCCCCAGTAGTCCCAGTACGACCAGGTGGGCGTGGAGGGGTTGACCAGGACCCGGGCGTCCAGGGTCGTCTGGCCGGGCAGCGTCAGCGGCGTCATGCGGACCTCGTTGTGGGAGGAGGCCGCGGGCTGGGCGTACGCGACGCGGGTGGTGTGCCGGATGCGCAGGCGCCGGGTCGCCCGGGGAGCCGTTGCGGGCGGGTTCATCGTGCTCACGCGCCTTCCTGGGCCCACTCGACGGGGCCCTGGTACGGGAAGAACTTCTCGGCGACCGCCTCCGCCGAGGCCATGCACGCCTGCTGGAGGTCGCGCAGCAGCGCCGGCAGCCCGGCCTCCAGCGACTCGGAGTCGAGGTATTCGAGGTGGGTGCGCAGGGCGCCGATCGGACGCCGGGCCGGGTCCTGGCGGGGGCGGCCGAGCGCCGACAGGCACTCCTCCGCCGTGGTGAGGGCGTGCAGCGCCGAGCGCGGGAAGTCGCGGTCCAGGAGCAGGAACTCCGCCACCTTGGGGCTGTCGCCGAAGCCGCCGTGCAGCCGCGCGTACGCCTCGTCGGCGCCGCTCGCGCTCAGCAGGGTCGGCCAGTCCGGCGCGTGCGCCGCGTCCAGCACCCGTACCGACAGCAGCCGCACCGTCATGTCCACCCGCTCCAGGCTGCGGCCGAGGACCACGAAACGCCAGCTGTCGTCCCGGCTCATCGTGGAGTCCGCGAGCCCGAAGAAGAGCGCCGCGCGACGCCGTACCAGCTCCAGATACGCGTACGGGCCGCCCGTGCGGCGCGCGGCCGTGCGCTGGTCGGCGAGCGCGTGCCAGGTGGAGTTCAGGCACTCCCACATCTCCGACGACACCGCCTCGCGGGCGCTGCGGGCGTTCAGCCGCGCCGCCCCGAGCGCACCCTCGATCGACCCCGTCGAGCGGGCGTCGAAGGCCAGCCGGTCCAGCACCTGCTGCATGTCGCAGTGGTGGTCGGGCGCGTCGACGCCGAGGATCGCGTAGAGCGAGCGGCAGGCCGCGTCCTCGTCGCGCCAGGGGTCTTCGAGGAGGCGGTGGAGGTAGGCGTCGAGGATGCGGCCGGTCGCGTCGGCCCGTTCCACGTACCGTCCCGTCCAGGTCAGGGCCTCGGCTATCCGGGAGAGGATCACGTCGTTCACTGCTGCTGCGCCCCTTCCTGGGCGACCACATGCCTGCCGTCGGGTCCGAGCTGGCGCGGTGCCTTCTGCGGGAGCGGGCCGCCGGGCTCCTCGGGGCGCTGCTCGGCGGGGCCCTCGGTGAGCACCCAGGTGTCCTTGGAGCCGCCGCCCTGGCTGGAGTTGACGATGAGGTTGCCCTCCTGGAGGGCGACCCGGGTCAGCCCGCCCGGCAGGACCCACACGTCGTTTCCGTCGTTGACGGCGAAGGGCCGCAGGTCGATGTGGCGCGGGGCCATCCGTTCACCGGCGAGGGTGGGGGAGGTGGACAGGGCGACCGGCCGCTGCGCGATCCAGCCGCGCGGATCGGCCGCCACGGCCTGCCGGGTGCGCTCCAGCGTCTCCCGGTCCGCCTTCGGCCCGATGACGATGCCCTGCCCGCCGGCCCCGTCGACCGGCTTGATCACCAGCTGGTCGAGCTGGTCGAGGACCGCCTCCAGCTGTCCGGGCTCGTCCGGTCGGAAGGACTCCACATTCGGGAGAATCGGTTCCTCGGAGAGGTAGTAGCGGATGAGGTCCGGGACGTAGGTGTAGAGGAGCTTGTCGTCCGCGATGCCGTTGCCGACCGCGTTCGCCAGCGTCACGTTCCCCGCCATCGCGGCGCCCATGATGCCGGGGCAGCCGATCACCGAGTCGGGCCGGAAGTGGAGGGGATCGAGGAAGTCGTCGTCCAGGCGCCGGTATACGACATGGACCGGCATCTCCCCGCGGGTCGTCCGCATCCACACCCGATTGCCCCGGCAGACGAGATCGTGTCCCTCCACCAACTGCACGCCCATCAGCCGGGCCAGCAGGGCGTGTTCGAAGTAGGCGGCGTTGCTGGGGCCGGGGGTGAGGACGACGACGCGCGGGTCGCCGATCCCGCCGGGCGCGGCGGCCCGCAGCGCGGCGAGCAGCCGCTGCGCGTACCCGTCCACCGGCACCACGTGCTGCTCGGCGAAGAGCGACGGGAAGACCCGGGTCATCGCGCGCCGGTTCTCGATGACATACGAGACCCCGGACGGCACCCGGACGTTGTCCTCCAGCACCCGGAAGTCGCCCGCCTCGTCCCGTACGAGGTCGATGCCGGCGACATGGATACGGACCCCTCCCGGGGGCTCCACGCCGTGCGCGGCCCGGTGGAAATGGGCGGAGTTGAGGAGCAGCCGCCAGGGCACCACGCCGTCCTCGAAGGCCCGGCAGGGCCCGTACGCGTCGGCGAGGTACGCCTCCAGCGCGCGTACACGCTGGGCCACTCCGCGCTGGATCAGATCCCACTCCAGGGCGTCCAGGATGCGCGGCACCAGATCCAGCGGCCAGGGTCTCTCCTCGCCCGCGAAGGCGTACGTGACGCCCCGGTCGGTGAACGCGCGGGCCATCTGGTCCGCCCTGAACCGCAGTTCGGCCGGCTCGATCGGCTGGAGCGCCGCCAGCACCGGTTCGTAGGCGGCCCTGACCTCACCCGGCCGCTCGAACATCTCGTCCCACGCGTCGGCCAACGCGTACGCGTCAAATATGTCCGCCATGGCCCGACGGTAAGCGCGCTCCGTAACGCCGCGATCACCGGAGCGTTTCCGCCGTCTTGCGGAGACGGCCACGACCTGCGGAAACGGAGGGTTTGAAGTACGGCCGGGCGGGGGATGCGCGGTGCGGCCGCGCGGGGGCGCAACAGGCCCGGCGCAGCGCGGGCGTGACGGACCCGGCGCAGCGCGGGCGTGCCGGACCGAGTCGTGCGCGGGGTGCTTCCGTCGTCGACTTCAGTTTGTTGCAGAGCGCACTGCCTGAGGGGTGGAGAAACACGAACACAACCCCTCCCAAGGGGGCATAACCATGACGCAGCCGTGTTGCGGAGCCGGTGCGGGCCGCGCATAGTTGCGCTGCGAGGGGGGCTGGAACCGGGGGTGAATTGGGCGATGGCCGGGCACGCGACCGAGGAGCATCCGCACGGTGCCGACCGGCTCTGCGCGGCCGGGGACCGCGTGTACTCCCGAGCCGTACGGCGGGGCCGGGTCCCGCGCGCGGACGCCGACCCCGTTCCCTGTCTGCTCGAACTCGCCCTGCTGCACCCCGACCCCGACGACATGGGCTGGCTGGTGCCCACCTCGCCGCAGGAGGTCATGACCCGGCTGCTGCGCAGTGTCCACGCCGAGGTCAGCGCCAGTCAGGCCCGGATGGGCGCGGCGGTGGACGCCGTCGAGTGGTACGCGGGCCTCGGTGGCTCCCGGGCCCGGCACGCGGCGGAGAGCACGGCGATCCGGGTGCTCGACGGACTGTCCCGGATCCGCGCGGCGATCGACGAGGCCACCGACCGCTGTACGACCGAGGTGCTGACCGTGCAGCCCGGCGGCATCCGGCGCGAGGACGAGCTGCGCGAGGGGCTGCACCGGGCGCTGGCGATGTGCCGGCGGGGTGTGCGGATGCGGGACCTGTACACGCATGTGGCCCGGCACGGGCAGGGCCTGCACAACTACATGGAGCTGATGGGGGAGTCGGCGGAGGCCCGCACCCTCGACGAGGTCGTGGAACGCCTCATCGTCTTCGACCGCACGGTCGCCTTCATCCCCGCGAACTCCGACCGCACCATGGCCCTGGAGATCCGCCACCCCGCGCTGGTGGAGTACCTGGTCACGGTCTTCGAACGCCTGTGGCGCCTCGGGGTGCCGCTGGCCGCGTCCCTCCCCTCGACCGGTGTCGCCGGCATCACCCACCGGGAACGGTCCATCGCCGCGCTGCTGGCGGAGGGCCACCAGGACGCGGTGGTCGCGGAGCGGCTCGGCATCAGCGTGCGCACCTGCCGCGCCCACATTGCCCGCCTCTCCGAACGCCTCGGCGCAGCCAGCCGCACGCAACTGGGCGTCCGCATCGCGGAGGCGGGCCTCGACGGCCCCCCACGCTCGGCCCCGGACGACCTTCCCGCCATGCCCTCCCCTACGGTTCCTCTCCCCGCTCCAGAATCCCCGACTGCCCGATGAGATAGCCCAGTTGCGCCCGGCTCTCACTGCCGAGCTGGGCGGCGAGCCTGGCGATGTCGAGGCGGGCGGTACGGACGTTGCGACCGAGACGGTCTGCTATGGCGGTGTCGGTGTGACCCAGGACGAGGAGGCGGGCAATGGCGCGTTGCCGAGGGGTGACTCGGGTGACTTCGTCGAGGGTGCGGGCCTTGACGTCGCCCCGCGACTGTTCGTAGCGGGCGATGGCCATGGGAGCGTGGCGGAGCGTGTGCGGATGGAGGGTGCGGATACGGGCGCTGATTACAGGGGGCTGCCCCCCCGGGGCGGTCAGCCGCTCCGCGATTCGCAGCGGTGGCTCGAAGGCTGTCACCAACCGCGCCTCACGGCGCCGTTCCTCAGCAACCCTGTCCTCGATGTCGCGCAGCAGTCTGTGCAGGGCGGTCGCTGGGGCTGCCGGCTCCAGCCAGGACGGGTCCCCGATCACGGGGTGCAGCAGTCCGTTATCGATCAGACAGGGCACGGCCTCGGCATCCGCATCGCGCACCCGTCCCTCCCGCAGGGCGCGCGCGTACACCTCGGCGCCGGCCTCGCACGGTCAGCGCCGGCCTCGCACGGGTCGTCCACCGTGTGGGCCCGGTGTCCTTCCGTGCTCACTGGTCCGTGTCCTCCTGCTTGAGAATGCCCGACTCGGCTATGCGATAGCCGAGTTGGGCGCGGCTCTCGCTGCCGAGGGTGGCGGCGAGCCTGGCGATATGGGTGCGGGCGGTTCGGATGTTGAGGCCGAGGCGTTGGGCGATGACGGTGTCGGTGTGGCCGTCTACGAGCAGATGGGCTATGGCGCGCTGGCGCGGGGTGATGCCGTCGGTGGGCGGGATCCGGACGGCTTCGGGGTACATGGGGGTGGCCAGGTTCCAGAAGCGGTCGAAGACCGTGGCGAGGAAGGAGACCAAGCCGGGGTGGCGGATCTCCAGAGCGTGTGTCCGGTCCTCACCGGCGGGGACGAAGGCCACGGCCCTGTCGACGATCAGAAGGCGCTTCGTGACCTCGCTGAGGGTACGGACCTGGACATCGCCCACCAGCCGTTCGAAGTGGGCGACGACTTCGAGGTCGTGGCGTGTGGTGTCCTGGTAGAGCGTGCGGATGCGGCAGCCCCGGGCGAGCATCCGCTGTTCGCGGGGGAGGCCCACATCGCGCAGACGCACGGCGGAGCGTCTGCCCCCGGGCTGGATGGTGAGCAGTTCTTCATGGGCTTCGTCCATGGCCAGGCCGATAGCCTCGTTGATCCGGTCGAAGCCGGTGAGCAGGCCGATGCCAGGAACGTCCGCAACCGATGCGGAATGGCTGTCGAGAGCCAGCAACGGTTCGAACGCCTCTGTCAGTCGAGCCTCCTCGAGCCGTCGCCTGGCGATGTCCCGGGCGCTTTCTTGCAGCAGCCGAGGGAGTGCCAGGGCCGGCGCCAGCGGACGTAGCCACCGGGGATCGTGGTCATCCGGACGCAGGAGCCCTAAGCGGAGCAGGCAGGGAGAGTGAGCGGAGTCCTCCACCGGGACCCTCTCTTCGCGTAGCGCCCGCCCGTACAGGGCCAGACCCGCCTCACACAGCTCCGCCGGCCCGTGATCGTGCCCCTCGGTGACGTTGTGCAACCCCTGTCCCATGTTGTTCAGTTCTCCTGCTCCAAAATCCCCGACTGCGCTATCAGATAGCCGAGTTGCGCCCTGCTCCCGCTGCCCAACGCCGTCGCCAGCTTGGCAATGTGGGCCCGGCAGGTGCGGACGTTCATGCCCAGGCGGCGGGCTATGGCCTCGTCCACGTGGCCTTCGACGAGCAGCTTGGCGATGGAGTGCTGGATGTCCGTGATGCCGTCGGGCGCTGTCTCATAGGGGGCGCCGGCGTTCAGTGGGATCGAGCGACCCCACATGAACTCGAAGACCTTGATCAGGTAGCGGACGAGGCCGGGATGGCGCAGTTCCAGCGCCACTTGCCGGTCGTCACGAGTCGGGATGAAGGCCACGGTCTCGTCGCAGATGATGAGTCTCTCGACGAGTTCGTCGATGGTGCGGTACTCCACCTTGTCGTTGGAGAACTGATCTACGTAGGCCTGTGTCTCGGGGCTGTACCGGGCCGTGTGCTGGTAGAGGGTCCGGATCCGCACGCCTCGATCCGTCAGGGCTCTGTCGCGTTCGAGTCCTTGTTTGAGGATGTGTTCGAGGCGACGCCCGCTCGGTTGCACCGTGAGCATTTCCACCCGGCATTGGACCGTGGCCAGGTCGAGGGCCGCGTTGATGCGGTCGAGCCCCTCCAGCACCGTGATCGCGTGGGTGGCGGCGGTCGCCTGGGCGCTCATGGCCATGAACGGCTCGAATGCGTCGGCCAACTGGATGGAGAGCCGTCTGCGGTCGGTGATCTCCTGCTCGATGGGGTTGAGCCGTTGAGCCAGTGCGACCGAGGGTGGAACGGGACGTAGCCAATTCACGTCGTCGATGTCGGGGTGCAGCAGTCCGAACTCCATCAGACAGGGGGCGGCTTCGACATCGACGCGCGCTATGCGCCCTGCGCGCAGGGCGGTGGAGTAGACACGGCTGCCCTCCTCGCACAGTTCGGTCACCGCATGGGGATGTGTCGCGTTAATCCCATTTATCACCAAATCTCCACCCCCCAGGGTCCTGAACATGCAGGAACATGATGCATCGATTGTGTGGCCATGACGTGCCCGAATGCGCCATCGTCGTATCCGACGGGGGAAGAGGGGACCTTCAAGTGAGGACGAAGCCGACTATGCGTAACAGAATGCTTCGCTCGGTGCTTGTCGCCGCCTTCTCCGCCGTTGTGGCCTTCGGGACTCTGAGTGGCCTTGCTGGTGCGAAGGGTGATGACCGGACCGACGGTAGCCGGGGTTCGGTGCACATTTCCGCTGCTGCCAGCGACGAGAGCGACAGCAGCTGGGGTGTGACGCCCGCGCTGCCGGCCGACAGTAGCTGGGGCTGACCGATGACGACTCCTCCCGACGACCGTTCCTTCCGGCGCGAGATGGCGACCGCCTATCGCTCCGGCTGGCACTTCATCGACCTGGCCACCGCCATCCCCCACAGCGGTGACTCGTTGATGGTGACCGTGTTCGGCGAACCGGTGGTGGTGACCCGGGACGAGGACGAGGACATCCGGGCGTACCGGTGTCTGCGGCGACCGCGCGGCGCGCCGCAGCCAGTACGGTGTGCCGTTCGGTACGGGATGGTCTTCGTCAATCTCGACCAGCGCGACCACCGGCTCGCCGAGCCGGAGGCCCCGGCCTCCACGGCCGTCTCAGCCACCCCCCGCAGTGCCTGAAGCGATTCCCCCGTCGTTTCAAATCGCTCAGGCGCTTCCCCCCAGCAGCGGCGTCACCGTGACCTGAACACGGTGACGCCGCTGCAGGTTCGGGGGACATTTCAGGATGTCCCCGGATATCGGCACAGGCCCGCCGCCCGCTCAGCTGTCCTGAAAAAGGCCAACCGGAAGCGGGCGGTCACCGTCCGTCCGCCGCCCGTCAGCCGCGCCCCAGCGCCCTCGTCAGCTCGATCTCGATCACCACGCGCAGCGGGTTCTCCCGCGGCTGCCTGCCGTACCGCTCGGCGTAGCGCCGCTCGGCGTCCGCGATCCGCTCGCGGTCCGTACGGACGAACGCGCGCCCCTCCAGCGTGGCCCAGCGCTTGCCCTCCATCTGGCACACGGCGACCCGGGCGCCCTCCTCCCCGGCCAGGCGCACATGCCGCGCCTTCGCGCTCGTCGAGCTGGTGATCACCCGAGCGAGGCGCGCCCCGGGCTCGTATGTAACCCCGACCGGCACCACGTGGGGGCTGCCGTCGGCGCGGAGGGTGGTGAGGGTGCAGAGATGGCGCTCCTGCCAGAAGGCGAGATACGCGGCGTCGGGATCACCCGGATCCACTCGGTATGTGCTCACGTCCTGGAATCTAGCGGGAACACTCCCGGCTCCACCTTGAGTGGAATAGACTCAACTTTGTGTACGTTGCCCAAGTCACTGTCACTGTCACTGTCACCGACGACCGACGCAACGGCTGACGCAAGGAGGGAAACGCGAACGTGGACGCCGAGCTGACCAACAGGAGCCGGGACGCGATCAACGCGGCCAGCAACCGGGCCGTGTCCGAGGGACACCCCGACTTCACCCCCGCCCACCTGCTGCTGGCTCTGCTCCAGGGCCAGGACAACGAGAACATCACGGACCTGCTCGCCGCCGTCGACGCCGATCAGGCGGCCGTGCGCGCGGGCGCCGAGAAGATCCTGGCCGGCCTGCCCAGCGTGACCGGCTCCACCGTCTCGCCGCCCCAGCCCAACCGCGAGCTGCTGAGCGTCGTCGCCGAGGCCCAGGCCAAGGCGAAGGAACTGGGCGACGAGTACGTCTCCACCGAGCACCTCCTGATCGGGATCGCGGAGAAGGGCGGCCAGGCCGGGGACGTACTCTCCCGGCAGGGGGCGAACGCCAGGAAGTTGCAGGAGGCGTTCCAGAAGGCAAGGGGAGGACGCCGGGTGACCACCGCCGATCCGGAGGGCCAGTACAAGGCCCTGGAGAAGTTCGGGACCGACTTCACTGCCGCCGCGCGGGAGGGCAAGCTCGATCCCGTCATCGGCCGGGACCAGGAGATCCGGCGGGTCGTCCAGGTGCTCAGCCGCCGTACGAAGAACAACCCGGTGCTGATCGGTGAGCCCGGTGTCGGCAAGACCGCCGTCGTCGAGGGGCTCGCCCAGCGGATCGTCAAGGGCGACGTGCCCGAGTCGCTGAAGAACAAGCGCCTGGTCGCGCTCGACCTGGGCGCGATGGTCGCCGGCGCGAAGTACCGAGGCGAGTTCGAGGAGCGACTGAAGACCGTGCTCGCGGAGATCAAGGACTCCGACGGGCAGATCATCACCTTCATCGACGAGCTGCACACAGTCGTCGGCGCGGGCGCCGGCGGCGACTCCGCGATGGACGCCGGCAACATGCTGAAGCCGATGCTGGCCCGCGGTGAGCTGCGCATGGTCGGCGCCACCACCCTCGACGAGTACCGCGAGCGCATCGAGAAGGACCCGGCGCTGGAGCGCCGCTTCCAGCAGGTGCTGGTCGCCGAGCCGACCGTCGAGGACACCATCGCCATCCTGCGCGGACTCAAGGGCCGCTACGAGGCCCACCACAAGGTCGTCATCGCGGACGCGGCGCTGGTCGCCGCCGCCACCCTCTCCGACCGCTACATCACCTCCCGCTTCCTCCCCGACAAGGCCATCGACCTCGTCGACGAGTCCGCCTCACGGCTCCGGATGGAGATCGACTCCTCGCCCGTCGAGATCGACGAGCTCCAGCGGTCCGTGGACCGGCTGCGCATGGAGGAGATGGCCCTCGACAAGGAGACCGACGCCGCCTCCCGCGAGCGCCTGGAGCGCCTGCGCCGCGACCTCGCCGACAAGGAGGAGGAGCTGCGCGGCCTCACCGCCCGCTGGGAGAAGGAGAAGCAGTCCCTCAACGCCGTCGGTGAACTCAAGGAGAAACTGGACGAGTTGCGCGGCCAGGCCGAACGCGCCCAGCGCGACGGCGACTTCGACACCGCCTCCAAGCTCCTCTACGGCGAGATCCCCACGCTGGAGCGGGCGTTGGAGGAGGCATCCGAGGCCGAGGAGGAGGCCGCCGCGTCCAAGAACACCATGGTCAAGGACGAGGTCGGCGCCGACGACATCGCGGACGTCGTCGCCTCCTGGACCGGCATCCCGGCGGGCCGGCTGCTGGAGGGCGAGACCCAGAAGCTGCTCCGCATGGAGGACGAGCTGGGCCGCCGCCTCATCGGCCAGACCGAGGCCGTACGCGCGGTGTCCGACGCCGTACGCCGCAGCCGGGCCGGTATCGCCGACCCGGACCGCCCGACCGGCTCCTTCGTCTTCCTGGGCCCGACGGGCGTCGGCAAGACGGAGCTGGCGAAGGCGCTGGCCGACTTCCTCTTCGACGACGAGCGGGCCATGATCCGCATCGACATGTCGGAGTACAGCGAGAAGCACAGCGTGGCCCGGCTGGTCGGCGCGCCCCCCGGCTACATCGGCTACGAGGAGGGCGGCCAGCTGACGGAGTCCGTCCGCAGGCGCCCGTACTCCGTGGTCCTGCTCGACGAGGTGGAGAAGGCCCACCCGGAGGTCTTCGACATCCTCCTCCAGGTCCTCGACGACGGCCGCCTCACCGACGGCCAGGGCCGCACGGTCGACTTCCGCAACACCATCCTGATCCTCACCTCGAACCTGGGCAGCCAGTACCTGGTCGACCCGCTCACCACCGAGGTGGTGAAGAAGCAGCAGGTCATGGACGTGGTGCGGGCCTCCTTCAAGCCGGAGTTCCTCAACCGCCTGGACGACCTGGTCGTCTTCTCCGCGCTGGACAAGGCGGAGCTGGAGCGCATCGCGAAGCTCCAGATCGACCGCCTCGCCAAGCGTCTCGCCGAGCGCCGCCTCACCCTGGAGATCACCCCCGCGGCCCTGGCCTGGCTCGCCGACGAGGGCAACGATCCGGCCTACGGCGCCCGCCCCCTGCGCCGCCTCGTCCAGACCGCCATCGGCGACCGCCTCGCCAAGGAGATCCTCTCCGGCGAGATCAAGGACGGCGACACGGTCCGCGTGGACACGTTCGGCGAGGGAGAGGGCCTGATCGTGGGTCCGGTACCGGCGCAGACTTCGGGCAAGACGCTGTAGTCGCCTGTGCCGAAGCAGGCCCGTCACCCTCGTGGGTGGCGGGCCTATATCCGTTCGCGAACGAGGACTAGCATGGGGAACACAGGGTCAATCGCGCGAATCACTTGTTCACAAGCTCGGGAAGTGAGGTGTACCCGCCGTGCTGCTCAGCTTCCGGGTGGCCAATCACGGCTCACTGCGCGAGCCGCAGGAGCTGAATCTCGTACCCGTCTACGAGGACGAGCGGCCCGCGCTGACGGTGGCGGCGATCTACGGGGCGAACGCGTCGGGGAAGTCGACGGTGCTGGACGCGTACCGGTTCTTCCTGGCAGCCGTGGAGGAATCGCAGGCGCAGTGGCTTCCCGATGCTCCTGTCGAGCGGCGGCCGTTCCTTCTGGACCACGACAGCAGGCGCGAACCCTCCAGGTACGCCGTGGACGTGCTGGTGGACCAGGTCCGCTACGTGTACGGGTTCGCGGTCTCGGACCGCAGCGTCGAGGAGGAGTGGCTCTACTCCTATCCCAGGGGCCGCAAGCGCGTCCTCTTCGAACGCCGGGCGATGGACGTGACCTTCGGGACGACACTGTCCGGTGAGCGGGTCGCCGCCGAGCGCGTGATGCGACCGAACAGCTTGTACCTCTCCGCCGCCGCGCAGAACGCGCACGTGGAGCTGAGCAGGGTTTGGCGGGCCATCAAGGGGGCCGCGGTCGTCTCGGACGACATTCGGCACGCGATCACTCAGGGAGGTGCCTTGCTCGCCAGGGTTCTCGCCGTCTTCGAGGAGGCGGGACTCGCACGAGGGGCCGACGTGCTCACGGCGGCCGACCTCGGGGTGCAGGGGGTGCGCGAGACCAGCGACGAGGACCCGATCAGCAAGATCCTCCGGCGTCACCAGGACTGGGAGAACTTGTCGACCGACACCAGGGCTGCCATTGGCAAGAAGATGGCGTTCGTGCACACCGTGGGGGACGAGGAGTTCCTGCTCCCGGCGCAGGACGAGTCGGCGGGCACCAAGACCTGGTTGAACCTGATGAGCTGGGCGTTGATGGCGGTGCACCAAGGCCAGCAGCTGTGGATCGACGAGGTGGACGTCAGCCTGCATCCCCTCCTCACCGCGAAGCTCCTGAAGCTCTTCCAGAGCCCGGAACTCAACCCCCGCGGCGCACAGCTGATCTTCACCACGCACAGCGCCACACTCCTCGGCACCATGCTCGGCGAGGAGGTCCTGCGCCGGGACCAGATCTGGTTCGTCGAGAAGAGCGCGGAGACCGGCGCGTCCGAGCTGTATCCGCTCAGCGACTTCAAGCCCCGCAAGGGGGAGAACTTCGAGCGCCGGTATCTGGCCGGCAGCTACGGCGCGGTGCCCGTCCTGCCGGACACGGCACTGGAGGACGTGGTCAGGGCGTACTGGGGGGCTCATGGCAAGGCCGTTTCCGCGTGAGGGGTCGGGCCGCAGGCGTGGCCCCACCCGCAGGTCCGCGCGGACGATGCTCGTCGTCTGCGGCAGCAAGGAGACCGAACGTCAGTACCTCCAGGGGCTGAGGGAACACCTCCGCAACCCCGCCGTCTCCGTCGTCGTCCGCGGCAAGGCCTGCTCGCCGACCCAGCTCGTCGACTACGCCAAGAAACAGCGCGGCCTCAGCAAGGGCAGCTTCGACGAGGTGTGGTGCGTCTTCGACGTGGATCAGTTCGTGGATGTCGCCGAGGCGGCCGCGGCCGCGCGCAAGGCGGGCATCATGGTGGCGGTCTCCAACCCGTGCTTCGAATTGTGGCTGCTGCTGCACTTCGCATCGCAGACAGCGCACGTGGCGACGTACAAGAAGCTGCTGCCACTGCTCCAGAAACATGTGCCGGGATACGACAAGACACGGGTCGACTTCGCGGTCTACCGCGAAGGTCGCGCCCATGCGGTGGAGCATGCGCGGAAGCTCGATCCGACCGGTGAAGCCCACATGCGGAACCCGTCGACGGGCGTATGGCGGCTGGTGGCACGTATGGAGGAAGGCTGACCGCGCCGCACCCGCCGATTCTCCTCATGCAGGGCAGAAAGTGATGGACCGGGGGTACCCGAAAGGTTCCCGGCCACGCTCGTAGCTGAATCCCCTCCCGGATCCGGCCAAGGGCGACGAACCACGCGGGGCGGGGGTTGCCACTCCCGCCCCCGCATGGGGGAGGATGGCGGAATCCGTACGAAGGGAAAATCACGGTGAGCATCGACCCGTCCTCGATTCCGAACTTCGGGGGCCAGCCCGAGCCGCAGCCCGGCCCGCCGCCCGGCCCCGTGGTCCCGGATCAGGACCTCGTGAAGCAGCTCCTGGACCAGATGGAGCTGAAGTACGTCGTCGACGACGAGGGTGACCTCGCGGCGCCGTGGGAGGAATTCCGTACGTACTTCATGTTCCGTGGCGAGGGTGACCAGCAGGTCTTCTCGGTGCGTACGTTCTACGACCGCCCGCACCAGATCGACGAGAAGCCGGCCCTGCTGGAGACCATCGACGACTGGAACCGCCGCACGCTGTGGCCCAAGGTCTACAGCCACACCCACGACGACGGCACGGTCCGTCTCATCGGCGAGGCCCAGCTGCTGATCGGCACCGGCGTCAGCCTGGAGCACTTCGTCTCGTCGACGGTGAGCTGGGTACGCGCGGCCATCGAGTTCGACAAGTGGCTCGTCGAGCAGCTCGGCCTGGCCGAGGACGTCGACGAGGCCGAAAAGCCCAAGGACGACGAGGGCGACCAGGGCGACGTGTAACCGCTCCGCACCCCTCCGCGGCCCCCGGTGGCCATCCACCCCGGGGACGAGGGGAGGCCTGGCCCACGACGGCCGGACAGCCCCGCAGACAAGCCCGCAGACAGACCCACAAGAGCCCGGCCGAAGCGCCTGCCACCACAGCGGCGCGCTCCTGCCGGGCTCTCGTCGTCCGGGGCGAGGGTGCTGCGACGCAGGGTGGCGCGGGAACCACAGGTCTTGTGGTTCGACCAATCCGCCGTGATCCAAGGTGACATGTGGCCGGCATCGCCGGCCCCTCACGGCCAGGTGCGCTCGATGCGGTCGTACCGCACGGCGTAGACCGCCGGGCCGCCTTTTCTTTCCCCCGGTTCTTTCAGGAGGTCAGCGGCCCGCCGGACCCTCGTGGACAAGGGCTCGGTGAGCCCGGAAGACGGACGGCGGCCGGGGCCCGGCCGCCTCAGCGGCGGTGGTGCTGCCCGGCCTTCGACTCGCCTGTGAAGACGGCCCAGGAGGCCGCGTCGAAGCACAGCGCCGGACCGTGCGGGACCTTGCTGTCACGGACCGGGACGACGACGGCCTGGAACGCGGAGGCCGTCCAGGCGCTGGGCGAAGCTCTGGTCGGAGGCGGTGACAGCGGGTGCCCCTGGTGGTGGGTCAGCTCAGGTTGCGCAGGCGCTCGGTCGCCTCGGCGAGGACGTCGAGGCGCTTGCAGAACGCGAACCGTACGAACGGGGCGCCGGCCTCGCGGTGGTCGTAGAAGACGGCGTTGGGGATGGCCACCACCCCCGCGCGCTCGGGCAGGGCGCGGCAGAAGGCGAAGCCGTCGGTCTCGCCGAGCGGGCGGATGTCGGTGGTGAGGAAGTACGTGCCCGCCGTGCGGAACACCCCGAAGCCGGCGTCCTTCAGGCCCGCCGCCAGCAGGTCCCGCTTGGCCAGCATGTCCGCGCGGAACGCCTCGAAGTAGCTGTCCGGCAGCGCGAGGGCCTCGGCGACCGCGTACTGGAACGGCCCCGACGCCACATAGGTGAGGTACTGCTTCGCCGAGCGCACCGCCGTCACCAGCGCGGGCGCGGCCGTCACCCAGCCCACCTTCCACCCGGTGAACGAGAACGTCTTGCCCGCGGACCCGATGGTGACCGTCCGCTCCCGCATCCCCGGGAACGACGCCAGCGGCAGATGCTCGGCGTCGTCGAAGACCAGGTGCTCGTAGACCTCGTCCGTCACCACCAGCAGGTCCCGCTCCACCGCCAGCTCGGCGATCGCCGTCAGCTCCTCGCGGGTGAGGACCGTGCCGGTCGGGTTGTGCGGTGTGTTGATCAGCAGCAGCCGCGTCCGGTCGGTGACCGCGTCCCGCAGCTCGTCCAGGTCCAGCCGGAACCGCCGGTCCCCGCCCGCGTCGCCCGAGCCCTCGGACGGCCGCAGCGTCACCGGTACGCGCGTGCCGCCCGCCATCGCGATGCAGGCCGCGTACGAGTCGTAGTACGGCTCCAGGGCCACCACCTCGTCGCCCGGCTCCAGCAGCCCGAGCAGGGCCGCCGCGATGGCCTCCGTGGCACCGGCCGTGACCAGCACCTCGCTATCCGGGTCGAACGTCAGTCCGTACCGTCGCCGCTGGTGGTCGACGATCGCGGCGCGCAGCTCGGGCACACCGGGACCCGGCGGGTACTGATTGCCCCGGCCGTCGCGCAGCGCCCGTACGGCGGCCTCGCGGATCTCCTCGGGGCCGTCCGTGTCCGGGAAGCCCTGCCCGAGGTTGATCGAGCCGGTCTGCAGGGCGAGCGCCGACATCTCGGCGAAGATCGTCGTCCCGAACTCGGCGAGCCGCCGGTTGAGCGCGGGACGAGGGGTGCGGTCGGGGCTTGCGCTGGAGGTCATGGCCGTCATCCTGCGCCGAAGCTCCGGACTTCCTCAACCCGCGTTCGGAGTGTGGCGGCGGAGGTGCCGTCCCATGCGCCGCCCGGCCGGGAAAGCCCGGCCGGGCGCCGTCCGCCCCGGGATCAGGCGGGCGGACCGTCGAAGGAGGACCACTCGGACCAGGCGTCGTCGGGGTGGGTACTCACCTTCCACGAGGACACCGAACCGTTGTCGGTGCCGACCACGATCTGCGGGCGGCCGTCCGTCAGGGTGGCCACACCCACACTGCGGGCCGATCCCGGCAGGCCGTTGAACTTCGTCCAGTCGGCCCAGGCGGCGCTCGGGTCGGTGCTCACCTTCCAGGTGCTCCACAGCTCGCCGCCTTCGGACACGGCGAAGATCTGCGGCCGTTCGTCCGTGAGCGGGGCCGCGGCGAGTGACACCACGCGGCCGTGGTCGAAGTCGAACTGTTGCCAGTCGGTCCAGTCGGCATCCGGGTGCTCGCTGACCTTCCAGCGGGTGAACAACCCGTGGTTGCTCCCCGCGAACACCTGCGGACGACCGTCCGTGAGCCGCGCCGATGCCATGCTTCGAACAGACATGTGATCCGTCTCCTTCTCCAACGCCCGGACAGGCGTTCACGGCCCTCCCCTCGGATCCAGCGTTCGTGTGGCCACACGGAATCGCAAGTCGGGGTCCCGGCGGCAGGAGGCGGCCCCCGTCCGTCGCGCCGAAACCCCCGGCCCACAGCCGGCCCGGTGGGTTTCGGGCGGCGCCGACCTGCATGTTCGTACAGGTCAGGAGGTGTTGACCGCAGAGAACCCTCTGAACTTGCTCAACTCCGCTTTGACCGATGAGACGCCAGGGCATCCCCACGTCACGTACGGCCCACGGGGGGTCTGCACGGGGGAACGAAAGGCGGGTGCCGTCATGGATGGCTTCTTCATTCTCTTCCTGGGCGCGGTGGCCCTGATCGGTGTGCTGTCGTCGCTCGGCCGAGGCTCGCGGCGGAGGCGTCGGCGCAGTTGGTGGGCGGACGGTGGGTCGTCCCACAGGTCGTCCCACGGGGGCGGCGGTTGGTTCTCCTGCGGCGGTGGCTCGTCGTGCGGCGGCGGGTCCTCCTGCGGTGGCGGCGGTTGCGGCGGGGGCAGCTGAGGTCGCGCGTCCGCGAACGAAGCTCTGGACTTGCTCAACTCGGCTTTGAGCGGTCATCGGCGGGGGCATCCCCGCGACACGCAAGTGAGCGAGGCACCCACGGGGGGTCGCTTCGGGGGACACGCGCAAGGAAGAGGGGAGGGTGGGCCATGGCGGAAGTCGGCTTCATCCTGGTG
Organism: Streptomyces sp. SP18BB07; assembly: GCF_036322545.1. Classification (NCBI taxonomy): domain Bacteria; kingdom Bacillati; phylum Actinomycetota; class Actinomycetes; order Kitasatosporales; family Streptomycetaceae; genus Streptomyces; species Streptomyces sp. SP18BB07. The sequence continues at coordinate 428,409 of NZ_JAQYWT010000342.1, read as the reverse complement.
CTCGGCGTCATAGGTCTGGCCATCGTCGTCGCGGTCGTCAGGAGTTCCAGGCGACGCGGCCGGCGCGGCAGCTGGTGGGCGGGCGGGGGTTCGTCGTCCAGCGGTTCGGCGTCCAGCAATTCGTCCTGCGGGAGCGGCTCGTCGTGCGGCGGCGGGTCCTCCTGCGGTGGGGGAGGCGGCTGCGGCGGCGGCAGCTGACCGCACGCACGCAGTGACCGTGGTCATCGGCGGGGGCATCCTCGCGACACACAAGTGAACGAGGCACCCACGGGGGGTCGCTTCGGGGGACTCAGGACAAGAGGGGAGGGGTGACGTCATGAACGCGATCGCGGTGATCGGCATCATCCTGGCGGTGGTCTGTGTGGTGACGGTGGTCGTCGTGGCCGTCAACCGCGGCAGGGCGAACGCGGCGCGCGCGGCTGCACGGCGCCGTCAGCCGGCCGGCCGGGGCGGCAGCGCGTACCGCAGCAGCCGGGGCGACAGCGGTGCCGGCAACAGCGGCTCCGACAACAGCTGGTGGGTGATCGGGGCGGCGGCCGTCGGCGACTCGGGATCGTCCCACTCCTCGTCGAACGACGACCGCGGTTCGTCGTCCGGCGGCGGGGGCTCGTCCTGCGGCAGCGGCAGTGGATCCTCGTGCGGCAGCAGCAGTGGCTCGTCCTGCGGTGGCGGGTCCTCCTGCGGCGGCGGGGGCGGATGCGGTGGAGGCAGCTGACACGGGGCAGCCGAGCTCCACGACACGAGCGCCCGCCGGGACGGAGTTCCCGGCGGGCGCTCGCGTGTGTAGTTCGCGCGTGTGCAGTTCGCGTGTGTAGCTCCGCCGTGACGGGGCAGGCGCACCGGTGTGGTGCGTCTTCACGCCTGAGTACGCCGGGTGGGCCCGGTTGTCCGGCAGGCGCTCCCCGTAGTTCGCGCGCCCGGCTCGGTGGGCGCGCGGGGAGCGCGTCGGCCGACGGGGCGTACGCCTGGTTGAACAGTTGAGCTGGGCTGCCCTCGGGGGGATGGAAAGCACGTCAAGTTGGGTAAAAACGCTGTGGTTACGCCACAGTTCATGATTCCCTATAAATCGCCAACGCAGCCCCCGGACGTCCCTCCCGGCAGGCCTGACCTGGCTGACCGGACCGACCGGGACGTCGTCCTCACGCGACCTGGCTGACCGGGCCACAACTCCCGGTGCCGACCGGGGTGCGCCGGACCCACTCCTCTTCTCTTTCTCTTTGCGTCGCTGCGGAGCCGATCCATGCTCACGACCCTGAACACCGCCTACACCGACACGCGCGCGGCAGACCTCGCCTGGGCCCTGGGGCGCGAGCCGCTGCCCGCGCTCGCCACGCTCGACCTCGAACTCGACGGTGCGAAGCTGCAGTTGAGGCTGCTCGGCGCGTCCCACCAGGTGCTCCTGGAGGAGGAGCGGGGGAGCCACTGTTCGGAGACGGTCGCGTGCATCCCGGGATCCAGCACGCCTCTCCCGCTCGGGGTGGCCAAACGTGTGGGCGACTGGGAGTACGAATTCGCCGCGCGCGTCGAGGTGTTGTCGCCGGGGTCCTTCGCGGGGCGTGCGCAGGAACTGCTGGCGCTCGTGTCCGACCATCCGCATGGGCTGGCCGGGGTGTTCCCCGGCAGCCCGCACGCCTTCACGGCGATGCTCGCGCAGCGGTACGAGGGACAAGTGCACTGGCGTACCTGGCACGCGTATCCGCAGGACGGGCAACTGGTGGCCACGAGAACGAGGGTGGGGGTGCGGGTGTCGGTGCGGTTGTGACTCGGGGCGGAGTGGGGGGAGCGGGGGCGGTTTGGGTATGTGGGTGTGGTCAGGGGTGGGGTGGCTGTGGTGAGTGGGCGGGTGCGGGCCCGGTAGGGCTTCTCGCGCAGTTCCCCGCGCCCCTAAAAGCTTCAGGGCCCTGCGGGCCTGAAAGCATGGGGCGTAGCCCCGGCTTTTCAGGGGCGCGGGGAACTGCGCGAGAAGCCCCACGCACCCGCAGCCGCCCAACCACCCGAACCCCCGAGCTATTAGGCACCCGGCCAAGCGTCGCAGACCACCCGTGTGGGTGACCCAGCGCAGCGTGACCGTGACGGTAGCGTGCCAGGAGTGATCGAGCCGCACGCCCCCGCACCCCCCGGCGCCCCTCCCCCCTGGCGCGGCCCCGGCGGTCCTGGCGGTCCCGGCGGCCATGGCGGCCCCGGCGCCCACGCGTGGCTCCCGGTCCGCCCGGGGATCGGCCGGTTCCTCGTCCTCGCCGGCGTCTTCGTCTGCGCCGCCTGCGGACTCGTGTACGAACTCGAACTCGTCGCCCTCGCCTCGTACTTGATCGGCGACTCCGTCACCCAGGCCTCCGTGGTCCTCTCCGTCATGGTCTTCGCCATGGGCATCGGTTCCCTTGCCGCCAAACGCCTCCGCCCCCGCGCGGCCCTCGGTTTCGGCGCCATCGAGGCCGCCCTCGCCCTCGTCGGCGGCTGCAGCGCCCTCGCGCTGTACGCGGCGTTCGCCTGGACCGGCGACTGGGGCGGTATGTGGGCGAGCGGCTCCCGCTATCTCCTCGTCGCCTTCTCCCTGGCCATCGGCCTGCTCATCGGCGCCGAGGTCCCCCTGCTGATGGAGCTGATCCAGCGCATCCGCCGCCAGGACGCGGGCGGCGCGGTCGCCGACCTGTTCGCGGCCGACTACGTGGGCGCGCTCGTCGGCGGCCTCGCCTTCCCCTTCCTCCTGCTGCCCTGGCTGGGCCAGTTGACCGGCGCCCTGCTCACCGGCACGGTCAACGCCCTCGTCGGCGGTGCCCTCGTCCTCGGCCTGTTCCACCGCGACCTGACCCGCCGCGCCCGCTGGCTGCTGCTGGTCACCAACCTCGCCGTCCTCGCCCTCCTCGCCACCGCCGCCGTACACGTCGACGACTTCGAGCGCGCCGCCCGGCGCGCGGTGTACGGCCAGGACGTACGGGTCGCGTTGCAGACCGGCCGGCAGGAGGTCGTCCTGACCGGCGGCCGGGACGGCCGTCCGCTCTCCCTCTTCCTCGACGGCCGGCTGCGGATCAGCGGCAGCGACGAACAGCGCTACCACCGGGCCCTCGTCCACCCCGCCATGGACGCCGGACCGCACGCCCGCGTCCTCGTCCTCGGCGGCGGTGACGGCCTCGCCGCCCGCGAGGTGCTCCGCCACGACGGCGTACGGCAGGTGGACATCGTCGAGATCGACCCGGGTGTGGTGCGCCTGGCCCGCACCGATACGGCGCTCTCCGCGCTCAACGGGCACGCCCACGACGACGCCCGGGTCCGCGTCCACACGGAGGACTCCTTCGCCTGGCTGCGCGGCGCGCGGCCGGCCGAGCCGTACGACGTCGTGATCTCGAACCTTCCCGACCCCGGGATCACGGCGAGCACGAAGCTCTACTCGCAGGAGTTCTACGGGCTGGCCCGTGAGGTCCTCGCGGTCGACGGCCGCATGGTGGTGCACGCCGGGCCGGTGGCGTCCCGGCGGCAGGTGTTCTGGACGGTCGACGCGACCGTCCGCGCCGCCGGGCTGCGCACCACGCCCTACGGTGTGAGCGCCGCCGACCCCGGTTTCGTCACCGGACCCGACCGTACGGCCCGCACCTCCCGTGCGCCCCACGACTGGGGTTTCGTCCTGGCGACCCGACCCGACGGCGGCCGTCGCCCAGCGCCGGCGCTCGGCGCCGGGGCCACCCGGCTCAGCGCCGGCGGCGGGGTGCGGGACCTGCCGCCGTCGACGCTGGTGCACCCGAGGTACGGGGGCTGAGCGGTGGCCGGGCGGGTGCCCCGTAGGTGGTGGGGTGGGGGCGTGTGGGGCCGCGTGGGCGGAACACGAGCGATAACGCGTATGTACGGGTGCGGTGCGGTGCCTCGTGGGTAGGCTCCACTGCCATGGAGCATGAGGTGTTCGTTCCGGTTCCCGTCGGCCGCCTTCGGGAGGCGCTCGCCGACCCTGAGCGGGTGGCCCGAGCGGTCCCCGGGCTCCAGCAGGACGCGGGTACGCCGCCGGTCGCGGGGCGTCTGAAGGTACGGGTCGCTGGGCACACCATCACCTACCGGGGCACCCTGCGTGTGGCCCCCCAGGAGGACGGTTCCTACCTCGTGGAGGGGGACGCCGCCGAGGCGCGGGGCTCCGGGACCGTGAAACTCACGCTCACCCTCCGCCTTCTCCCGGGCGCCGAGGGCACGACGCTGGCCTGCTCCGGCACGGCCACGGCCACCGGCCGCATCACCGAACTCCCCGCCGACCAGGTGACCTCGGCCGCCACCCGCCTGCTGAGCAGGTTCGCGGAGAACCTGCCGACCGGACCGGACCCCGAACCAAAACCGACGGCTCCCTCGAGGACCGAACCCCAGGCCCCCACCGAGCCCGAGGCTGCCGCTGACGAGGAACCCTCGACGTCGGCTTCGCCTTCGGCTTCGACTTCGGGTGAGGACGAGCCGTCCGCCTCCGTCTTCGAGACCGAGGTCCCGCCGTCGGCGCTGGACCCCTTCGGCGAGGGCGGCCTCGTCGCCGGGGAGGAACCACCGGCCGAGGCGGCGCACGCACGCCGGACGATGATCGGCCGCAGCGCGGAGGAGGTCGACCACGCCCCGCCCCGCGGCCGGTACGCCCCCGTCCCGGCGCCCGAACCGGTCTCCGCGAGCGCCACGCTCCGCTGGGCGGCCCCGGCAGCGGCCTTGGCCGTCGCCTCGGCCATCATCGTCAGCCGAGCCCTACGCAAACGCCGCTGACCCGACACGCCCCCGCGCCCGGCCCCACTCCCGCCACCGTGCTCGCGTCCCCGGCTGTCCCGCTCCAGCCCCAACCCCCGCCCCCCGGTCGGCACTCACCCCCACCCCCCGGGGCTGTCCTCTAACTCCCCCGTGGGGTCGACCAGTAGGGTCGAGGGGTGAGTAGTGAAGAGATCGGGTTGGCCGCGGGTGACGCGGAGGTCGTGTTGGCGCCGGGGAACGGTGGCCGGGTCGCGGGGCTGCGGGTCGGTGGGGTCGAACTGCTGCGGCAGGGCGAGCGGTTCGGCTGCTTCCCGATGGTGCCGTGGTGCGGACGTGTCCGCGACGGACAGTTCCTCAGCGGCGGCAGCGTGCAGCAGATGCCCCTCAACGCCCCGCCCCACGCCATCCACGGCACCACCCGTGAGGGCGCCTGGCGCGTCGCCCGCCACGACGCCACCGAGGCCGTCCTCACGTACGACCTGGTCGAGCCCTGGCCCTACCCCGGCCGCGTCACCCAGGTGTTCAGCCTCACCCCGGACGCCCTCACCCTCACCATGTCCGTGGAGGCGCACGACTCCTCCTTCCCGGCGCAGGTCGGCTGGCACCCCTGGTTCAACCGCACCCTGACGGACGGCGGCGAGGACGTACGCATCGACTTCCGGCCCGCCTGGCAGGAGGAGCGCGGCGCGGACCACCTCCCCACCGGCAACCGCGTCGATCCCCGCCCCGGCCCCTGGGACGACTGCTTCGGCATGCCCGACGGCGTCGACGTCACCCTCACCTGGCCCGACCGGCTGGAGTTGAAGGTGGCCTCGCGCGAGGAGTGGGTCGTGGTCTACGACGAGCAGGCCGAAGCCGTGTGCGTCGAACCGCAGACCGGCCCGCCCAACGGCCTCAACACGCACCCCCGCCTGGTCACCCCCATCGACCCGCTGGAGGCGTCCACGAGCTGGACCTGGCGTCGCCTGTAAGCGGACACGCCTGTAAGCGGACATAAGGGCCCCCTTAAGCTGACTGCCATGACTGACGTGGACGTACGTGGATCCCTGCTGCAGCAGATCAAGGACAAGGCCGTGGTGCACGGCAAGGTGACCCTGTCGTCGGGTCTGGAGGCGGACTACTACGTCGACCTGCGCCGCGTCACCCTCGACGGCGAGGCCGCCCCGCTGGTCGGGCAGGTGCTCCTCGACCTGACCGCCGACCTCGACTTCGACGCGGTCGGCGGTCTCACGATGGGCGCCGACCCGGTCGCCGGCGCGATGCTGCACGCGGCCGCCGCCCGGGGCCGCAGGCTGGACGCGTTCGTCGTCCGCAAGGCGGCCAAGGCACACGGGATGCAGCGCCGGGTGGAGGGGCCGGACATCAGCGGCCGTCGGGTCCTCGTCGTCGAGGACACCTCCACCACCGGTGGCTCCCCGCTCACCGCCGTCGAGGCCGTCCGCGAGGCGGGCGCCGAGGTCGTCGCCGTCGCCACCATCGTCGACCGCGCCACCGGCGCCGCCGAGAAGATCGAGGCGGGCGCCGGCGTCCCGTACCGGTTCGCGTTCTCGAAGGACGAGTTGGGCCTCGACTGAGGTCCCGGCCGACGTTCGTACGACTGTCGGCACGGTCGAGAACACCAAGGTCAGCGGTTACCGACCAGTTCCGGACACCCTGGCCGGAGCATCGGGTCCCGTCTGGAAGGATGGGGCCGACGATGACGTCGCAACCCTAGGTCAGGGACCGTAAGCACAACGCCACCCGCACATACAAGGAGCGGACCATGCCCATCGCAACCCCCGAGGTCTACAACGAGATGCTCGACCGGGCGAAGGCAGGCAAGTTCGCCTACCCGGCCATCAACGTGACCTCGACCCAGACGCTGCACGCCGCGCTGCGGGGCTTCGCGGAGGCGGAGAGCGACGGCATCGTCCAGATCTCGACCGGCGGAGCCGAGTTCCTGGGCGGTCAGTACAGCAAGGACATGGTGACGGGATCCGTCGCCCTCGCCGAGTTCGCGCACATCGTGGCCGAGAAGTACCCCGTCACGGTCGCCCTGCACACCGACCACTGCCCGAAGGACAAGCTCGACGGGTACGTACGTCCGCTGCTGGCCGTGTCGGAGGAGCGGGTCAAGGCCGGTCGCAACCCGCTGTTCCAGTCCCACATGTGGGACGGCTCGGCGGAGACCCTCGCCGACAACCTCTCCATCGCCCAGGAGCTCCTCGCCCGCGCCGCCGCCGCGAAGATCATCCTGGAGGTCGAGATCACCCCGACCGGTGGCGAGGAGGACGGCGTCTCCCACGAGATCAACGACTCCCTCTACACCACGGTCGACGACGCGATCCGCACCGCCGAAGCGCTCGGTCTCGGCGAGAAGGGCCGCTACCTGCTCGCCGCGTCCTTCGGCAACGTCCACGGCGTCTACAAGCCGGGCAACGTCGTCCTGCGCCCCGACCTCCTCAAGGAGCTGAACGAGGGCGTGGCCGCCCGCTTCGGCAAGGAGTCCCCGTTCGACTTCGTCTTCCACGGCGGCTCGGGCTCGACGGAGGACGAGATCCGTACGGCCCTGGAGAACGGCGTCGTCAAGATGAACATCGACACCGACACCCAGTACGCGTTCACGCGTCCGGTGGCGGCCCACATGTTCCAGAACTACGACGGCGTCCTGAAGGTCGACGGCGAGGTCGGCAACAAGAAGACCTACGACCCCCGCACCTGGGGCAAGCTGGCCGAGGCGAGCATGGCCGCGCGTGTCGTCGAGGCGACGCAGAACCTGCGCTCGGCGGGCCAGAAGATCAAGTAAGCCCAGCCCGTACGTCCTGTCGCGTGCGGCGAGCCCGGTGCCACGACGGCGCCGGGCTCGCCGTGCGTGCGGGACGCGCTCGCCGTGCGTGCGGGGGCGGGCTCGCCGTGCGTGCGGGGGCGGCTGTATACCTGGTCCATGCCCGACATCCGGCTCGCCTCGCCCCAGGGCAAGTGGATCCTGTTCACCACGATCCTCGGCTCCAGCATGGCGCTGCTGGACTCCACGGTCGTCAATGTCGCCCTGCCCCGGATGGGCGACGACCTGGACGCGGACCTCGCGGCCCTGCAGTGGACCGTCAACGCGTACATGCTCACCCTCGCCGGTCTGATCCTGCTGGGCGGCGCGCTCGGCGACCGCTTCGGCCGGCGCAAGGTGTTCGTGATCGGCGTGGTGTGGTTCGCCGTGGCGTCCCTGCTGTGCGGTCTCGCGCCGAACGTCGGCGTCCTGATCGCGGCCCGCGCGCTGCAGGGCGTGGGCGGGGCACTGCTCACCCCGGGCTCGCTCGCGCTCATCCAGGCCTCGTTCCACCCCGACGACCGGGCGCGGGCCGTCGGCCTGTGGTCCGGCTTCGGCGGCATCGGCGCGGCCGTCGGCCCGTTCCTGGGCGGCTGGCTGGTGGACGGCCCCGGCTGGCGCTGGGTCTTCCTGCTGAACGTCCCCCTCGCGCTGGTCTGTGTGCCCGTGGCCACCCGGCACGTGCCCGAGTCGGGGGACGGTCGGGCCCACGAGAACCGCTTCGACGTGCTCGGCGCGTTCCTCGGCGCGTCGTCGCTGGCGCTGGTGACGTACGCCCTGATCGAGGCGGCGGAGGGCTCGGTGGTGGTGACCGTCTCGGCCGTCGCCGGTGTCGCGGCGGGCGTCGCCTTCGTGTACGTCGAACGAGCTCGCCCGGACCCGATGATGCCGCCGGAGATCTTCGCCTCCCGCCAGTTCACGACGGTCAACCTGGTCACGCTGTGCGTGTACGCGGCCTTCGGCGGCTTCTTCTTCCTCGCCGCGCTCCAGCTCCAGGTGGTGTCGGGATACTCCGCACTGGGCGCGGGCACGGCCCTGCTCCCCATCACGGTCCTGATGCTCCTGCTCTCCTCCCGCGCGGGCGCGCTCGGCGAACGGATCGGCCCCCGGATCCCGCTCACCGTCGGCCCGCTGCTGTGCGCGGCGGGCATGCTGCTGGCCCTGCGGGTGGGTCCGGACGCGTCGTACGTCCTCGACGTCCTGCCCGCGCTGCTCGTGCTCGGCCTGGGCATGGTCACCCTGGTCGCGCCCCTGACCGCGACGGTCCTGGCCTCCGTGGACACCGAGCACGCGGGCCTGGCGAGCGGCATCAACAACGCGGCGGCCCGCGCGGCCGGCCTGGTCGCCGTGGCCGCGTTGCCGCTGATCGCGGGGATGGGACCGGAGTCGTACCGGTCGGCGAGCCAGTTCGACGACGCGTTCGGCACGGCGATGATCGTCTGCGCGGCGACGCTGGTGGTGGGCGCGGCGCTGTCCTTCGCCACGATCCGCCGGCCGCAGCCGGACTGCCGCCATCCCGAGTGCCGGACGCACTGCGGGGTGGTGTCGCCGCCACTGGAGGCGGGGGACAGGGGACCGGGCGACCTCGGATCGGGTCACTGAACTACCCCCGGCCCGTGCCACTCCCCACCCCCTCATGAGCCAGACTGGAACCCATGACGATTCACGAGAACCTCCTCGGGGGCCCGCCCCCGACGCACCTCCCCGACGACCCGGAGCCCCGCGAACTCCTCGCGAACGGCGCACCCCCGGCCGACGTCGCCGCCAAGTACCCCACCTCCTCCCTCGCCTGGGCCCAGCTCGCCGACGAGGCCTACGAGCGGGGCAGTGTCGTGGAGTCGTACGCCTACGCCCGTACGGGCTACCACCGCGGCCTGGACGCCCTGCGCCGCAGCGGCTGGAAGGGCCACGGCCCCGTCCCGTGGGAGCACGAGCCCAACCGTGGCTTCCTGCGCGCCCTGCACGCCCTCGCCCGCGCCGCGGGTGACATCGGTGAGCAGGAGGAGTATGAGCGCTGCTCCCAGTTCCTGAAGGACTCCTCGCCGACGGCGGCGCAGACGCTGAGCTGACCCGCAGCGGCACATTCCCGCAGGTCCGCCCGGTGTGACCAGGCGGACCTTGCGGTGCGCGGCGCTATCGCCGAACATGCCGGTGGGGACCGGGGCCCCCGTGTCGGAATTCGGCAGGGGCGGACCGCTACCCGGAGTACACATCAGGAGACAGCGATGTCCCAGCAGGCTCAGCCCCATGAGGCTTCGGAGCCCGAGACTCCGCATCTCGACTTCCAGGGCACGACGCCGTACGAGGACTACGTCCAGGCGGACGTCCTCACCCACCTCCAGCATCCCCTCTCCGACGACCCCGGCGAGATGGTCTTCCTGGTGACGACCCAGGTCATGGAGTTGTGGTTCACCGTCATCGTGCACGAGTGGGAGACCGCGACCAGCGCGATCCGGAACGACGACGTGGCGCGGGCCAGGGACGCGCTGAAGCGTTCCGTGCGCGAACTGGAGGCGCTGAACGCCTCCTGGCGCCCGCTCTCCCAGCTCACCCCCGCGCAGTTCAACTCCTACCGCGCCGCCCTCGGAGAGGGCTCCGGCTTCCAGTCGGCGATGTACCGCCGGATGGAGTTCCTGCTCGGCGAGAAGTCCGCCTCCATGCTCGTCCCGCACCGGGGCGCCCCGCGCGTCCACGCCGAGTTGGAGAAGGCGCTGCACGAGCCGAGCCTCTACGACGAGGTCCTGCGGCTGCTGGCCCGGCGCGGTCACGCGATCCCCGAGTCCGTCGTACGCCGTGACGTCTCCCAGCGCTACGAGCCGTCCCCCGAGGTCGAGGAGGCGTGGACCGCGCTGTACTCCGGCGACCCGGACCATGAACTCGCCCGTCTCGGCGAGGCGTTGACCGATGTCGCCGAACTGGTGTGGCGCTGGCGCAACGACCACCTCGTCGCCACGCGCCGCGCGATGGGCGCCAAGGCCGGCACGGGCGGCTCCGCCGGGGTGGCCTGGCTGGAGAAGCGCGCCCGCAAGAACGTCTTCCCCGAGCTGTGGACGGCGCGCTCCCATGTCTGAACTCATCGGTGCAGCAAGGGAGTTGGACGAAGCCGACGAACTGGCGTGCCTGCGCAGCCGTTTCGTTCTCGACGACGCGGTGTACCTCGACGGCAACTCGCTCGGCGCGCTGCCGGTGTCGGTTCCCGGCCGGCTCGCGGACGTCGTGTACCGCGAGTGGGGCGAGCTGCGCATCCGTTCCTGGGACGAGAGCGGCTGGTGGACCGCGCCCGAACGCATAGGCGACCGTATCGCCCCGCTGGTGGGCGCGGCGCCGGGCCAGATCGTGGTGGGCGACTCCACGAGCGTCAACGTCTTCAAGGCGGTCGTGGCGGCGGTACGGATGGCCGAGGAGGACGGTGCGGGGCGGCGCGACGAGATCCTGGTCGACGCGACGACGTTCCCCACCGACGGCTACATGGCCGAGTCCGCGGCCCGTATGACCGGCCGCACGCTCCGTCCGGTGACCCCGGCGGAGGTCCCGGCCGCGCTGAGCGACCGTACGGCAGCGGTCCTGCTCAACCACGTGGACTACCGCACGGGCCGCCTCCACGACCTCCCCGGTCTGACGGCGGCGATCCACGAGGTGGGCGCCTACGCCGTCTGGGACCTCTGCCACAGCGCGGGCGCGCTGCCCGTCGGCCTCGACGCACACAGGGTCGACCTGGCGGTCGGCTGCACCTACAAGTACCTCAACGGCGGCCCCGGCTCCCCGGCGTACCTCTACGTCCGCCGGGACCTCCAGCCCCGCTTCGACTCGCCTCTGCCCGGCTGGACCTCCCACGCCGCCCCCTTCGCCATGCGCCCGGCCCACGAGCCAGCGCCGGGCGCGGTACGGGGGCGGGTCGGCACGCCGGACATCCTGTCGATGCTGGCTCTGGAGGCGGCGCTCGACGTCTGGTACGGCTGGGGCGGCGGGGGTGAGGCGTGCCCGGCCGGTGAGGCCGCGGCGATGATCGAGTCGGTCCGCGCGAAGTCCCTCGCCCTGACGGACTTCTTCCTGCGCTGTGTGGCGGCGTACGTCCCCGACGGCCGCGTCGAGTCCCTCACGCCGACCGCCCACGCGGAACGCGGCAGCCAGGTCGCCCTCCGCTGCGACGACGCCGGCGACATCATGAAGCGCCTCATCTCCCAGAACGTCATAGGCGACTTCCGCCACCCGGACATCCTCCGCTTCGGCTTCACCCCGCTCTACGTCACCTTCACGGACGTGGAACGAGCAGCACGGGTACTGGCGGAGACGCTGGAGGGGGTGGGGTAGAGCGGGGGGAGGGGGAGCCTGTATTGGCTGCGGGCAGTCGTGCCGCTGGGGCGATGGGGGCACCTCCCGCTCGAGCGAAGCCGAGAGTGGGGGAGGGTGGGCGCAGGCGGCGCCCGGCGAGCGCCGGTGAGTGAAACCCGCCCCCGCCCAGCCCCGACCCCGGGCGCCATCCCACCCCGCTGGAGTCCACCCCGCCCGCTCTCCCCCTCCCCGGGGCGGACCCCCTGACCCCCCGTCACATCCCCGTGTCCGCCCACGTCACCGGCCTGATACCGTCCCCGCCAACGGCAGGCGCCTATTCCCCGGTACCCGCCCACCCAAACCCTTCCAAATCCAGTCCACCCCGAGAGGTTGCCGCATGCCGGACGACGACGCCGCAGCCCGCGATGCCGCCGAAGAGGCATCCGCCTTCTCGCACCCCCCGATCGCCCCCGACGCCACCGCCCCCTACGGCGACCACCCGGACCAGGTGATCGACTTCTACGCCCCCCGCACGCCCACCGACCCCGGCGACGCGGCCACAGCCACCGCCCCCCTCGTCGTCATCCTGCACGGCGGCGCATGGCGAGCCCCGTACGACCGCCACCACATCACCCCGTTCGCGGACTTCCTCGCCCGCCACGGTTTCGCGGTGGCCAACGTCGAGTACAGAAGGGGCAGTTCACTCCCGGCCCAGACCGGCCCCACCGGCACACCCACCCCCGTCGCGGGCCGCTGGCCGGAGACGTTCGACGACATCGCCGCCGCCCTCGACGCCCTCCCCGACCTCGTACGCGAGGCCCTGCCCCAGGCGGACCCCCGCCGCACGGTCCTCACCGGCCACTCCGCGGGCGGCCACCTCGCCCTGTGGGCCGCCGGCCGCCACGTACTGCCGCCGGACACCCCGTGGCGCACCCCCCGCCCCGCCCCCCTGCGCGGCGTCGTCGCCCTCGCCCCCATCGCCGACTTCGCCGTGGCCGAGAAGCTCGACGTCTGCGGCGGCGCGCCCGCTCAACTCCTCGGCGGCCAGGACAAGTTCACCGACCGCCGCCCCTACGCCGACCCGGCCCTCCTTCTCCCGACCGGCATCGCCACCACCCTCGTACAGGGCCGCTCCGACATCGTCGTCCCCCAGGCCGTCGCCGAGGCGTACGCCGACGCCGCGGCCAAGGCGGGCGAGGTCGTCGGCCTGACCCTGCTGGAGGACGTGGGCCACTTCCCCCTCATCGACCCGGCGGCGGACGCCTGCGCGGTGGTGGTGGAGGAGATCGCCCAGCTGGCCTGGTGAGAGCCGCCCCGACGGGTCCGGCGGGGCCCCGCACCCGCCCGTAGTACCTGAGACGGACCCGGACAGACCCTCCTCACTGCTGACGACGGCGCACCCGCCCTCCGCCTACCGTTTTCCCCGTGACCGAGACGACCCAGACGCAGACGATGCCCTCGCGCGGCGGGGGCAGGCCGAGCAGCCCGGAGTTCCGGGTGGCGATGGACGCGTGGCGCAGGCTGCGACAGGACCTGTTCCACGACGCGTTCGCCTACCGACCGCTGCCGCCCCTGAAGTTGGACGGCCTGCTCACCAGCCGGCTCTCCGGCCACTCACGGGAGTACGCGCGGTGGACCCCGCACGCGATGGTGGTGACGGCCGGTCTGCTGTCGCTGTCCATCTCGGCATCCGCCAGCCAGGGCGGCGGCGAGGTCGCCATCATCCTGTCCGCCCTCCTCGCGCTGTGCCCGGTGCTGCTGACGCTGATCCGGCCCATCGGAGCCTTCTGGATGTCCATGGCCGCCACCGCCGTCACCGGGGCGTTCAGCGACTCGTGGAGCGACTGGCCCTGGGTGGCCGGTAGCTTCGCCTGCCATCTCGTGGTGCTGACGGTGGTGGCGCTGCGCACCCGGCCGCGCACGGCCGCGTGGATGTGGGCCCTGACCGCGGCGTACGGAATGCTCCTCGAAAGCACCATCGGCGGGGGCCACTACTCGTCGAACACAGGGCCGTTCCTGGTCATCTCCGCGATGGCACTGCTGGCCGCTTCCGTCGTGAACATACGCCGGTCGGCCCAGCGGGAGGTGACCGCCCAGCAGACGGTGACCGAGCACGAGCGCTCCCGGCGCACCCTCCTGGAGGAGCGCACCACCATCGCCCGCGAGCTGCACGACGTGGTGGCCCACCACATGTCCGTGGTCGCCATCCAGGCCGAGGCCGCGCCGTACCGCGTGGAGAACCCGCCGCCGGAGCTGGAGCAGGCCTTCGCCACCATCCGGGAGAACGCGGTGGCCGCGCTCACCGAGCTGCGCCGCGTCCTCGGGGTGGTCCGCGCCGAGGACTACGAGGCCCCGGACGCCCCCCAGCCCACCCTCGCCGACCTCGACCACCTGCTCGCCAATGTGCGGGAGGCCGGTCTCACGGTCGACAAGGCGGTCACCGGCGCGGTCCGTGAACTCCCGCAGGGCGTGGAGCTGTCGGCGTACCGCATCGTGCAGGAGGCCCTCAGCAACACCCTGCGGCACGCGCCGGGAGCGTCGGCCCGGGTGGAGATCGGCTATGTCCTGGGCGGCCTCGGGCTGCGCGTGGTCAACGGTCCGTCCCCCGAGGTGACCCTGGTGAAGTCCACCCACGGCACGGGTCACGGCCTCACCGGCATGCGGGAGCGCGTCACCATGCTGAACGGCGAGATGACGACGGGCGAGACGGAGGACGGCGGCTACGAGGTGACGGTGTTCCTGCCGGTGTCCGGTGCGAGCGAGGCCGACGCATGACGATCCGCGTGCTGATCGCCGACGACCAGATGATGGTCCGCGAGGGCTTCTCCGTGCTGCTCGGCGCGATGCCGGACATCGAGGTGGTCGGCGAGGCGGTGAACGGCCGGGACGCGGTCGACCGCGTCCGGGAGCTGTCGCCGGACGTCGTCCTGATGGACATCCGGATGCCCGAGCTGAACGGCATCGAGGCCACCCGGCAGATCGTGGCGTCGGACGGCGGGGCGAAGGTGCTGGTGCTGACGACGTTCGACCTGGACGAGTACGTGTACCAGGCGCTGCGCGCGGGCGCCTCCGGCTTCCTCCTCAAGGACGCCTCCGCCCGCCAACTGGCCGACGGGGTACGGGTGGTGGCCGCCGGGGAGGCCCTCCTCGCGCCGTCCGTCACCAAGCGGCTGATCACGGAGTTCTCCAAGCTGGCCCAGGCCCCCCGCCCCTCGGCGGCCACCCAGCTGGCGTACGGCGAACTCACGGACCGCGAGACGGAGGTCCTGGTCCTGATTGCCCAGGGCCTGTCGAACTTGGAGATCGCGGAGCGTCTGGTGGTCGCCGAGTCCACGATCAAGACCCATGTGAGCCGGGTCCTGGTCAAGCTGGGCCTGCGCGACCGGACGCAGGCGGCGGTCTTCGCCTACGAGGCGAGACTCGTCACGCCGGGTTGAGCGACCCTGGTCGGCAGGACACCCCTGGTCAGAACGGGGGAACCGGGCTAGCGTCGCTCCATGGCAGCTGCTTCCGACCTCGCTTTCGACCCGTGGGACCCCGACTTCCTGGCCGACCCGTACCCGGCGTACGCGGAGCTGCGGGCCGCGGGCCGGGTGCGGTACTTCGAGCCCACGAACCAGTGGCTCGTCCCGCACCACGCGGACGTATCGGCACTGCTGCGGGACCGGCGGCTCGGGCGGACGTACCAGCACCGGTTCACGCACGAGGACTTCGGCCGCACCGCCCCGCCGGCGGAACACGAGCCGTTCCACACCCTGAACGACCACGGGATGCTCGACCTGGAGCCCCCGGACCACACCCGGATCCGGCGGCTGGTCTCGAAGGCGTTCACCCCGCGCACGGTGGAGCAGCTGAACCCGTATGTGCGGCAGCTGGCCGGTGAGCTGGTGGCCGGACTGGTGGAGGCCGGCGGGGGCGACCTGCTGGCGGACGTCGCGGAACCCCTGCCGGTGGCGGTGATCGCCGAGATGCTGGGCATCCCCGAGTCGGACCGGGCGCAGCTGCGGCCCTGGTCGGCCGACATCTGCGGGATGTACGAGCTGAGCCCGTCGGAGGAGACGGCGAAGCGGGCGGTACGGGCGTCGGTGGAGTTCTCGGAGTACCTGCGGGAGCTGATCGCGCACCGCAGGGCGGAGCCGGCCGAGGACCTGATCTCGGGTCTGATCGCCGCGTACGACGAGGGCGACCGGCTCACCGAGCAGGAGATGATCTCGACCTGTGTGCTGCTGCTGAACGCGGGCCACGAGGCAACGGTGAACGCCACGGTGAACGGCTGGTGGGCGTTGTTCCGGAACCCCGGGCAGCTGGCGGCCCTGCGCGCGGACCACTCGCTGGTGCCGGCCGCGGTGGAGGAGCTGATGCGGTACGACACCCCGCTCCAGCTCTTCGAGCGCTGGGTGCTGGACGACATCGAGATCGACGGGACGACGGTCCCCCGGGGCGCGGAGATCGCGATGCTGTTCGGCTCGGCGAACCATGACCCGGCCGTGTTCGCCGACCCGGAGAAGCTGGACCTCACCCGCCGGGAGAACCCGCACATCTCGTTCAGCGCGGGCATCCACTACTGCATCGGCGCGCCGCTCGCCCGTATCGAACTGGCGGCCTCGATGACGGCCCTCCTGGAGCAGGCCCCGACCCTCGCCCTCGCCACCGAGCCGACCCGCAAGCCGAACTTCGTGATCCGGGGCCTGGACGGCCTAGCCGTCGAGGTCTGAGGGCGCCCCGGTGCCGGACTCTGGCCCGGCACGGGCCCCCGACCTCCGTCGTCGAGCCAGCAGGAGCGCGATCAGTAGGCAGACGGCGGCGGGGAGGGCGGCGCCGGCCAGGGCGACGAAGGGGAGTTCGGTGGCGAGGACGGTGTAGTCCATGTCCTCACCCTCGAAGCCACCGCCCAGATGCCGCCGCGTCCGGTCCGACGTCCCCCAGACGAGGGTCGCCGCCACCGCACCCACCGCCGACAACGCACACCCACCACACCCGAAAACACTCTGCCGATCCAACCCCGCCCCCCTCGCCCCACCTGGCCCCGGCCCCGGCTCCGCTCCGGCCCGCTCCGTCGGCCGCCGCCCCGCAAGACGCGTCCCCCTCCGCCACGGTTCTGCCGACGGCGGCACCCGCCACGGCCATGGCACCCCGGCCCCCTCGTCGACGCGGTCCGCCTCTGACACGCAGGCCCGAACCGCCCCGCAGCCTGCCGCAGTCCCGGCCGAGGGCAACAGCCCACCGGCGCGCGCCCTCGCACCACGCGCCGCCCCTGCCCCTCAGCCGCCCACACCGCCGCGCTGCCCGCGCCGCGTGCCACCCCCGCCCCTCAGCCGCTCACATCCCGTCGCCGCAACCCCGCCAGACCCCCCGCGACCAATACCACCGCGAGCCCGGTCAGGGTCAGCACCGGTGTCCAGGCCATCGCGGCGCCCGGCAGCTTCGGGAGGTGGCCGAAGGGGGAGAGGTCGAGGAGGACGTCGGGGGCGTCGAGCGCGGGGCCGATCCAGCCGATGAGGAGGACGGCGCCGGCGAGGACCCAGGCCGCCGGCGCCGCCCGGGGAGTGAGCCCGTGGAGCAGTACGGCGGCGCCGCCGACGACCCAGACCCCGGCGACCTGGACGAGGCAGGCGCCCAGGATCGGACCGGCCTCCTTGCCGTAGCCGAGGGTGAAGCCGAGACCGGCGAGGAGCATGATCCAGACGCTTCCGCCGAAGGCGACGACCAGATGCCCGGCGGCCCAGCGGACCCGGCTCACCCGGTTCGCGAGGAGCGGTTCGGCGCGCCCGGAGGTCTCCTCGCCGTGCAGCCGGAGCACCGCGCCGACGATGTACAGCGCGGCGATCAGCCCGAGCATGCCGATCATCGACGCGAGGAACGCGTTGGTCAGACCGGACTGCCCGCCCATGCGTTCGAAGATCTCGCGGGCCCCCTCGTTGTCGCCGACGAACTCGGCCGTGCCCTCGGTCAGCCCGCCGTAGACGAGGCCGGCGAGGAAGAAGCCGATGCTCCAGCCGAGGACGCTGCCGCGCTGGAGCCGCCAGGCCAGCGCACCGGCGGTACCCAGCCTGCCGTTCGCCGGCCCCGGCCGGGTCGGCAGGAAGCTCATGCCGACGTCGCGGCGCCCGGCGAGCCCGTACGCCACCGCGCCCTGGACCATCACCGCCGCGACAAACAGCAGCAGCACCCACCAGCGCTCATCCGCGAACGAACGCTCGTTTTCCAGCCACCCCAGCGGCGACACCCACGTCAAGAAAGACGAACCTTCGTTCTCGGAAGCGTCGCCCGCCGCCCGCAGCACGAACGCCGCCCCCAGCACACCTGCCGTCAGCCCCCGAGCCAGCCGCGCGCTCTCCGTCAGTTGCGCCACGACCGCCGCCATCGTCGCGAACACCATCCCGACGCCCGCGATCCCCAGCCCGAAGGCCAGTGCCCCCGCCGCGCCCTGCCCGGCCAGCCCGACCGTGACGAGCAGCGCGAGCCCACCGTTGGCGACGGCCGCCGTGAGCAGGGCGGCCGTCAGCGAGGCCCGGCGGCCGACCATGCCCGAGGCGATCAGCTCCTGGCGGCCGCTCTCCTCCTCGTCGCGGGTGTGGCGGATGACGACGAGCAGGCTCATGACGGCGGCGAGGAGACCGGCGTAGACGCCGACGCGCCAGGCGGTCAGGGCGCCGAGGGAGTCGTCGAAGACCGGGCCGACCAGGGCGCGCAGCGAGGAGTTGGTGGCCAACTGGCGCATGAGGTCGGCGCGTTCGGCGGCGGTGCCGTAGAGCGCGTCGAGACTGTTCGGCATGGAGAGGACCATCAGCCCGGTCACCGCGACCCAGACCGGCACCATCACGCGGTCGCGGCGCAGGGCGAACCGCAACAGCGTTCCCGTACCGGCGAGTTGACGCCCGCTGCGGGACCGTGCGGCGGGCGGCCCGGCGAGAGTGGTGTCGGCGCCGCCCATGCTGTCGGCGCCACTCGTACTGTTGGCGGTCGTGGTCATCGCGCGGCCACCTCTTCCGCCCCCTCCGCCTGGTAGTGCCGCAGAAACAGCTCTTCGAGGGTCGGCGGCGTCGAGGTCAGGGACCGTACGCCGGACTCGGTCAGGGAGCGGAGGACGGCGTTGAGTTCGGCGGTGTCGACCTGGAGGCGGACGCGGTTGCCCTGGACGTCGAGGTCGTGGACGCCGGGGAGGTGCGCCAGGCCGTTCGGGGGGCCGGCCAGTTCGGCGGTGACGGTGGTCCGGGTCAGATGGCGCAGGTCGGCGAGCGAGCCGCTCTCGACGGTGACGCCCTTGCGGATGATGCTCACCCGGTCGCACAACTCCTCGACCTCGCTGAGGATGTGGGACGACAGCAGCACCGTACGGCCCCGGTCGCGCTCCTCCCGTACACAGCGCTGGAAGACCTCCTCCATCAGGGGGTCCAGGCCCGAGGTCGGCTCGTCCAGGATGAGGAGGTCGACGTCGGAGGCGAAGGCGGCGACGAGGGCGACCTTCTGGCGGTTGCCCTTGGAGTACGTGCGCCCCTTCTTCGTGGGGTCGAGCTCGAACCGTTCGACGAGGTCGGCCCGACGCCGGGCGTCCAGCCCGCCCCGGAGCCGTCCGTAGAGGTCGATGACCTCGCCGCCGGACAGATTTCGCCACAAGGTCACGTCACCCGGTACGTACGCGATCCTGCGGTGCACCTCCACCGCGTCGGCCCACGGGTCGCGGCCCAGCACCCGCGCGGCGCCCGAGTCGGCGCGCAGCAGGCCGAGCAGGACGCGGATGGCGGTGGACTTTCCGGCACCGTTGGGGCCGAGGAAGCCGTGGACCTCGCCGGTCGCGACGGTCAGGTCGAGGCCGGCCAGGGCGTGGGTGCGCCCGAAGGACTTGTGCAGTCCGGTGACCTCCAGGGCGGGAACGGCGGGATTGGCGGGGTAGGCCTTCGTCATGCTTCAGAACGTACGCTTACTTCAGAAATTTGTGAAGTTAAGGAAACGTATGAATCGCCGGTAGGCTGGGAGTGCTGTCCGACCAGGGGAGATGATCCAGGGATGGTGGAGTCGAAGGCCGAGGTGGACGTGCCGGAGCGGGACCCGGAGTCGGTCTCCCGGTTCGTCGAACACTTCGCGGCGCAGCTCGTCGAGGCCGGGATGCCGCGTATGCCGGCCCGGGTCTTCGCCGCGCTCCTGGCCTCCGACACCGGCGCGCTGACCTCGGTCGAACTGGGCGAACAGCTGCGGATCAGCCCCGCCGCCGTCTCCGGCGCGGTCCGCTACCTCGCCCAGGTGCACCTGGTCTCACGCGAACGCGAGCCCGGTTCGCGCCGCGAGCGCTACCGCGTCCACAGCGAGCAGTGGTACGAGGCCCTCACCAACCGCGAGGCCATCATCAAGCGTTGGGAGGAGGCGTTGCGCGAGGGGGTCGCCAGCCTGGGGGCCGACAGCCCGGCGGGCCGCCGACTCTCCGAGACCCTCGCCTTCTTCGAGTTCATCGAGACCGAGGTCGAGGCGATGATGGACCGCTGGCGCACCCACCGCGACGAACTATTCGGCCGGGACTGACGGACGAGGCCGACGACCGACCGGAGGAGATGTCAGCGCGGACCTGGCCGTTCTCCAGGTACCGGCGCTTGTCGTAGCGGGTGGCCACGGCTCGGTGCCCACCCGGACAGACTGCAGTCACAAGGTCACGCGAACCCTGATCCCTATTCCGTGACGAAGGGTGCGTGTCCGACCGGGACCTCGCTCACCTGAAGGTCCGAGAAGAGCAAGGTCACGTTGTGTGCGTTGGTTTCCATGAGCACCTCGTGAAAGTCGATCCCGAGGGCCTCCGACCAGCGGCGGGCCGCCTCCGACTCGGGAAGGAGTTTGGCTCCCGGGTACAGGGCGTGCCACTTCACGCCCCAGACGTATCCGTCGAGGTCGGCACCGGCTTCGTGGTCGATGAGCCGGTCATCCAAGGAGACCCGCCAGGTCTCCGCCGGCACTGAGGTCTCGCACCGGGCCTCGACGCAATACCGGAAGAGATACCGCAGGTGGGACGGCGCGATGCCAGTACGGGGATCAGCTGCCGCGTAGACGAAGACCTCGTAGTCGCGCATGTAGTTGGTGTATCCGTGGTGCACGACGGCGTGATCGAAGGTCTCGTCCAGCATGTGCTCGAGTACGGCGGTATCCATGCCGCCCTTCTATCTCACTCGGCGAGGTCGACAACGAGATTCACGGGTGTTGGGCGCCGTTGCCTCCGATCACCCGGACAAGTCCTGGCTGTCCGTCCTCTCCGTACGGCTGGCCAGGCGTTCGTAGCGTTGCCGTGCCGCCTGGGGGGTCTGGAGTCCCAGCCCGAAGGCGATCTCGGGCCAGGTCATACCCCTGCCCCGGGCCATCTCCAGCAGGCCGACCTCCAGTTCGTCCATCTCGCCACGGGCGAGGGGGATGAGGGTGAGGGCGGCGGTGATGTCCGCGCGGTCGACCTCCTCCTCCCCGTCGTCGAGGAGCGCGGCGCCGCTGAGCAGGAACGACACCAGCCGGATCGCCTCGTGCGGCCCGAGCACATGCGGATGGGTCTGGCGCCGGCGCTGCCCGTCCGTCGCAGCGTGTCGCTCCGCGATACGGAACAGGGACTCGGGGGCCCGCCGCGCCCGCGCCTCGTCCGCGCTCGGCGGCGTGAAGGGGTCGGGGGTGTCGGTGGGTTGAGGAGTGTTCGACGACGTCGTCATGCAGCCAGCGTCGAGGGTAAACAACTTGTTGTCAACGCTTTATTGTCCCGCGCCATCGGGAGGTGAGGCGACGGGCACCGGACGGCGGGCCGTACGCGCTCAGTCCGTACTGTTCCGCCGCGCCGCTCCCGCCGCCTTCCTCGCCGCGCGGTGCCGCTTGGCCAGCCGCATCGAGTGCAGGCATGACACACCGTCCCTCCGGCACGCGTCCACGCAGGCCACGGCATGGTCCAACCAGTCGCTGAACGTGGCCAGGACGGGGTCGGCGGGCGGGGCGGAGCCCCCTGCTCGGTTCGTCGTTTCGTCGGTCATGCCGTACGCCCCTCACTCAGGTACGCCGTGACATACGCCCGCACGAGGCCTCCCTCGTCTTCTTCGCCCACATATGGACCATCCATGAGTACGTCCCGCACGGGCGCCGCTCTCATCGGCCGCCTTTCCCAGCAGGGTTCGCGCGCCGGGAACGGCAACCACCGGCCATACATGGCCCGATAACGTTCCGCCCGGGCCGCCCACCGCCGCCACCGCCCGCGGTACGGGCTCAGTGCCGCCGCGCTCACCCTTCCCGCCCCGGCAGCACGAAGTACGCCCACACGCACTTGGTGAACGGCCGCGCCTCGTGCCCCCACCGCTCGGAGAGCGCGGCGACGAGTACGAGGCCGCGCCCGCCGTCCCGTTCCACGTCCCCGCTCCGCTGGGTCGGCACCTTGCCCTTGTCCGGGTCCGACACCTCGACCAGCGCTCAAGCGGTACCGACAGGCCGCCAAGCTCGACCAGTTGGCGGCAGCCGAGGTGCTCGGGGTGGATCCGGCCCGCGTCAGCCGCATAGAGAGCGGACTCATCACGGCGCGCATCCTGGAGATCCGCGTGCTGCTGAATGCCTACGGCGAGGAAGATCCGGAAGTACGCAGCAAGCTGGAGGACTTGGCCAAGAGGTCGAAGCACCGGGGTCGGTGGCTCGAACATGCGGCGCACTTGCGCCCGGACTACCTCGACCACATCTCGCTGAAGGACGACGCGACCCACATCCGGGTGTGGGCGCAGGCGCTGGTGCCGGGCTTGTTGCAGACGCCCGCCTACGCGGAGGCCGTCATCACGGCCAGCCCCAGTTACGTCGCGCCGGATCGCGTCGGGCAGATGGTCAAAGTGCGTGAGGCGCGGCAGGCGAAGATCCAGGAGGGTGGAGCGGCGTACACGGCCATCATTTGGGAGCCCGTGGTCATCCACCCCTTGGTGCGCGCCGAAATCCACCGGGAGCAGCTCGAACAGATCCTTGAGGTCGGGCGGCGGAAGAACGTGACCGTTCAGGTCCTTCCCTTGAGTGCGGGAACGCTGGCCGGAGAACCTGCGGGGCACGTCGATCCTCGAAGCGCCCGAGGATCTCGCCGCTTACACCCTTGCCTTCGACCAACTACGATCGGCCGCGTTGACACCGGACGCGAGCGCGCAGCTCATTCGGCGCGCACTGCAGAGAAGCAAGGACGACGCGTCGTGACTCCTGAGCTCATAGGCCCGTTTCGGAAGTCTTCGTACTCCGGACAGCAAGGTGACTGCGTCGAGGTCGGCGCAACAATCACCGGCGGCCGAGTCATCCGCGACAGCAAGAACCCCCGCGGCCCCCTCCTGCATATCTCGCGCACCGGATGGCACGCTTTTATCGGCGCCGTCTCCGGGGCGGCCGTGCCGTGCTGACTAACATGGCCAAGGTCATCCCGTAGGGATACCCCCGTGCCGGAACCCCGGCTCGATTACGGCGAGCCGGGGCTTCCGATACTGGGTATTCCGGGGCGTGCGCTTGCCCTCTCGGCTATCACGAGTGGTGGTCGTTTTCGAAGACGCGGAAGCTGCCGATGATGAGGTTGCCCGCCCGGTCCCCTTCGATCGCGCTGCTGGAGCTGTGCGGGCCGACCGTGGCCACGGGCGCCCCGTTGTCACAGGTGATCCCGTTGAAGAATTCGACGGTCTTGTCGCTGTCGTTGCGGATGTTGAAGGTGTCGGCGCCCGCCTGCGTGGCGCGCACGTTGACCACGGCGATGCAGGACCCCGGCTCGGCGCCGTACACGCGTTCGTTGATCTGGATCTGACCCTCGTCGTCCCGACGGTGGTCGCCGCGACCCTCGCCGCGACCCTCGCCACGGCCTTCGCCCCGACCCTCGACGCGGCCTTCGTTGCCCTTCCGGGGACCGTTGTAGTTGTCCGACGAACCCGCGTCGGCCGGGGCGGTGGCCGCGTTCGAGCCGGCGCTGGTGCCCGTGCCGTTGCCGCCGCGCGGCGCCGGGGCGGCGTCGGTGATGGCCGAGGCGGACTTGGGGGCCGACTCCAGGGCGGAGCTGGCGTAGGTGACACCGGTGGCGGCCGCGACTGCCACGCCGACGGAGGCGGCGATCACTGTGATCTTACGAGTGCGCAATGCACTTCCCCTTCTCTTCGTTCTCGTCGACAGGACCTGCCGACGAGAACGAACGTAATGACGGCCATTTCGGCTGTCATTTCGAGAGAGGTCGAGGTGGGGTCGGAAAAGGGGCTGAACGGCCGCATGAATTGTCGCTCTGACGAGTGACGACCGGCGTGCCTGACGTACCGTCAAAATATGGCAATGAGCTGGTATTTCGAATCCGAGTGCGGCCTACACCCGCGCGCGCTGACATATCGTCACCCTCTTGGAGGCTCCGGGGTGTACCCCGTTCCCTGATTTCGCGTCAGGTCGCCCGGTGGCCCATACCTGACGGCTCCTCAAAAGTGCGTGACCGTGCAGGAAAAGGCGCTGCGCCCTGCCGCGTGAACTTCATCGCCGAAAAGCGATCGCGGCGGCGTGTCGCGTGCTCGTACGGGCCTCGCGGCGCATATCGTCATCGGCCCTCCGGCGAAAGGCGCGACGTCGGCAACACGCGCCCCGCGTGCGCTCGCCGGTACGGGTGGAAACGGGCATATCGGTGTGCGCGGTGGGCAGGTCGCCGTGTCCGCTGTGGCTGGCCCCTGTCGACCGAACGACCGTTTCCGGAAACCCCCTCCCATGCGCCGACCCGGCATCCCCCGTCCCATTCCCGCCACGCCCTTCGCCGCGCTCCTCGTCTGTGGGCTGCTCCTCACGGCAGGTACCGCCTGCTCGACCGCCCCGCCGCCCGCCCCGCCCCGGCTCTCCCCGGACGACGTCATCAGGGCCGCGACCCAGCGGCTGACCGACGACGACCGCTGGTGGGAGAGCGACATCGCCGACGAGGACTCCTCCTGGGTCGGCTACAACGGCGCCGCGAACGACAACGGCGACTCCCACACCTGGGCGATGAGCTGCTGCCCCGCTGACCCGCTGACCCGCTGACCCGCTGACCCGCTGACCCGCTGACCCAGGGGGCGCCCGGCACCCACCGGGCGCCCCCTCCAGATCCTCACCCCGGCAGCGTCAGCCCCCACGCCGCCTCCCGTACCGTCCACGTCCGCGTCCGTACCGGGCCCGCCACCAGGGAATCCGCCCGGTAGCGGAAGTCCGCGCCGGACACGGTCACCCGGTGGCCGGTCGCGTGCAGCGGGCCCGCCTCGGCGCCCACCGACACCGGCCGGATCTCGACGGCGGCGCCGCCGTGGGCGTAAGGCGTGATGGACACGGCCTCCACGGGCTGGTCCAGGTCGATGATGATCACCCCGTCCACCTCCACCCGCAGCCGCGCGGGCCCGGCCCCGCCCCCGGCGGCGACCCGTATGCGCGAGGGCCGCAGCGGACGGGACATCCGGGCGGGTATCGCCGGCCGCGTCGACAACGTACGGGCGAGGGACTGCGGCCAGGCGCGCAGCCAGGAGTGATGGCCGGACGACGGCGACGCACACCCGTCGGCCGATCCGTCCCCGGACCGCGACCCCCGGCCCGACCCCGTGCCGCTGCCCGCCTCCGGTCCCGCCCCCGCATCCGTTCCCGCGCCCGTTCCCGCACCCCCACCAGTTCCCGAGCCCGTTTGCGAGGCTGCCCCCGGGTCCGCCTCCCTGCCGGATCCCGGGTCCCCGTTCCTGCCGGGCTCCGGGCCCCCTGCGCGCGCCCCACCCGCGGTCCGCCCGCCCGTTGTGGCCCCGCCCGCCCCCGGCGGGTCCCGTGGCGGCACGCCCGGCAGGGCCGGGATGCGCAGGGCGCCCAGGACCACGCCGTCGCTGTCGTCGACGAGCAGATCCAGCCGCCGCTCGACACCGTCGAGGGCGGCGCGGGCCGCCGCGACCGCGCCGGTGGGCACACCCAGGGAGTGGGCGAGACCCAGGGCGGAGCCCACGGGAACCAGGGAGAGAGCGCACGCCCCCAGCTCCCGCCGGCGATGCAGATGAGCCACCGCCCGCAGCAGCGCGCGGTCGTCGCCGACCACCACCGGGCGCCGGGAACCGCGCCGGGAGAGCGCCCGCGCGAATTCCTCGGGCCCTTCGGGAAGGCACACCTTCGTGCTCGCCGCACCCGCGCTGAGCACGTCTTTCGCGATCCGTACGGCCTCGCCGTCCGTGCGACGGGCGAGAGGATCGATCACCACGAGGAGCTGGTCGTCAGTCGCCACCTCGGTCCTGCCTCGCTTCCTCGGGTAGCATCTTTGTGCAAGAGCCCCTTGCGCTATTGCGCCAGGGGCTTCGTCTATTCCGGGGCATCCGGGTCCACAGTGTGCGGCCAACGACGGTCGCGGCGCACGCGACGGTAATGAGCCATCGCGTACGCCCCCGACCTTGGACATGCCCCGCCCGGAAGGGGTGTACGCGCGTGCCCGCACTTGTGCTGCTCGGTGCTCAGTGGGGTGACGAAGGCAAGGGAAAGGCGACGGACCTGCTAGGTGGGTCCGTCGACTATGTGGTGCGCTACCAGGGCGGCAACAACGCCGGCCACACGGTAGTCGTGGGTGACCAGAAGTACGCCCTCCACCTGCTCCCTTCCGGGATTCTCTCCCCCGGCTGCACGCCGGTCATCGGCAACGGAGTCGTCGTCGACCCGTCGGTCCTGCTCTCCGAGCTGAGCGGTCTGAACGAGCGCGGCGTCGACACGTCCAAGCTCCTGATCAGCGGCAACGCTCACATCATCACGCCGTACAACGTGACCGTGGACAAGGTCACGGAACGTTTCCTCGGTAAGCGCAAGATCGGTACGACGGGGCGGGGCATCGGCCCGACCTACGCCGACAAGATCAACCGCGTGGGCATCCGGGTCCAGGACCTGTACGACGAGTCGATCCTGACGCAGAAGGTCGAGGCGGCCCTCGACGTCAAGAACCAGCTGCTCACCAAGCTCTACAACCGCCGCGCGATCGCCGTGGACCAGGTCGTCGAGGAGCTGCTGGGCTACGCCGAGAAGCTGGCCCCGTTCGTCGCCGACACGGTGCTGGTCCTGAACCAGGCCCTGGAGGAGGACAAGGTCGTCCTGTTCGAGGGCGGCCAGGGCACGCTCCTCGACATCGACCACGGCACGTATCCCTTCGTGACCTCGTCGAACCCGACCGCCGGTGGCGCCTGCACGGGCGCGGGCGTGGGCCCGACGAAGATCAGCCGGGTCATCGGCATCCTCAAGGCGTACACCACCCGGGTCGGCGCCGGTCCGTTCCCCACCGAGCTGTTCGACGAGGACGGCGAGGCGTTGCGCCGCATCGGCCACGAGCGGGGTGTGACCACCGGCCGCGACCGCCGCTGCGGCTGGTTCGACGCGGTCATCGCCCGCTACGCGACCCGCGTGAACGGCCTGACGGACTTCTTCCTCACCAAGCTCGACGTCCTCACGGGCTGGGAGCAGATCCCGGTCTGCGTCGCCTACGAGATCGACGGCAAGCGTGTCGAGGAACTCCCGTACTCGCAGTCCGACTTCCACCACGCGAAGCCGGTCTACGAGACCCTGCCGGGCTGGTCCGAGGACATCACCTCGGCCAAGTCCTTCTCCGACCTGCCCAAGAACGCCCAGGCGTACGTCAAGGCACTGGAGGAGATGTCCGGCGCCCCGATCTCCGCGATCGGCGTCGGCCCGGGCCGCGACGAGACGATCGAGATCAACTCGTTCATCTAGCCACCCCCGTTCCTCGCACGAGGCGTCCGTACCGGCCGGGCACGCGCAGGCGTGCCCGGCCGGGCCTATTCTGGGAAGTGCGCCAATCGTGCATATGGCGCATATCGGGCGACCGGAGGAAGTGACTGCGATGCGCATGATGCTCAAGGCTCGGCTCGACACCGAGAAGTCCAACGAAGCCATTCGGAACGGCACGCTGGCGAAGCAGATGCAGGCCTCCATGGAGCAGGTGAAGCCGGAGGCCGCGTACTTCACCGCCGACGGCGGGCAGCGCACCTGTTACCTGGTCTTCGACATGCAGGACAGCTCGCAGATGCCCGCCATCGCCGAGCCGTTCTTCCTCGAAATGGGCGCCGAGGTCACGTACACCCCGGTCATGAACGCGGAGGACATGCAGAAGGGCCTCGCGGCACTGGGACACTGAGGCACTGTGAGCGCGAAGGCCCTCAGCTGAACACGATCATCGAACCCTGCGCCAGGCTGCGGGTCGTCGCCGCGTGCAGGCCCAGCCAGACGTGCCGTTCACGGGCGAACGGGCTCGGGTCGTAGGGCGCCGGGACGGCCGGCTCCTCCAACTCCGTGGGCGCGAGCGGTGCCTCGGGCGGCGCCGGTGGGTTCGCCGGGTCGATGCCGATGGCCGGGGCGACAAACTCCAGTTCCCTCAGCAGGCCCTGGGAGGAGCCCAGGGGGCCGCCCCCGGCGAGCAGCTCGTCGCTGGAGAGAGGCTGCGGGAAGTCGACGGGGACATAGGCGCCCGCGTGGTCGTAGTGCCAGACCAGGTGCGACTGCTGGGCCGTGCCCTCGAACATCTCCAGGAGCTGTTCGTAGTCGCCGCCCAGCGCGTCCACCGGCGTCACCGCGAGCCCGCAGACCTGGAGCAGATAGGCGCGGCGCAGGAAATGCAGCGCGTCGTAGTCGAAACCCGCGACGGGGGCGACCTCCCCGGTCAGCCCCGGCATGTACTGGTACACCGGTACCGGTGGCAGCCCGGCCTCGCCCAGCAGCTTGTTGTAGAGCGCGAGTTCCTCGGCGAAGGGGTTGTCGGGCGTGTGGCAGAGCACGTCGACGAGCGGGACCAACCAGAGGTCACAGGCCAAAAGAGAGCTCCTCGGTCATCCGGCACGCACACGCACGGTAGGGATACGTTCGCGTACGGCACACAGTGGTCAGGGAAGCGTAGTCGCTGGACGCGTCTTCAGTCCCCTGCGTGCAGGTCCCATACCCACACTCCGGCCACCCACCTCCCCGGTCGGCCGACGAGCTTGTCCACCGCCTCCCGCAACTGATCGTCGTACGGCTGCGGACGCAGGACCAGCGCGCCCGCGTGCCAGTACGCGAAGTCCCTGCGGGCCTGCGCCTGCCAGTTCTCCCCGATCACCGGGACCTTGCCGCTGTAGCGGACGTCACGCAGCAGGTTGGAGGTGTGGCGGGGGGCGGCGCCGTAGATGCCGACGCGGTCCTCGCCGAAGGGGCCGTTGAAGTAGCCGCCGGGCATCCGGAACCCGAAGTCCGCCGTGGTCTGCCAGCGCAGCGCCTCCGCGTTGCCCGGGTCCGGCAGCGGCACCGGCACCAGGGTCTCGCCGGCCCCGGTGTCGACGTACGACCGCCACGTGCCGTCCGTGATGAACGCCGGGACCTCGGCGCGTTCCACGGACCTCAGCGGCGCCGGGACGATCGGCAGCAGGGCGAGGGTCACCGCCAGGAAGCCGACGTAGCGCGTGCCGAGGGCCGGGGTCGCCGCGAGGCGTGCGCAGGCGATCGCCAGCAGCATGCCCAGCACCGGGGCGCAGATCATCGCCACCCGGCCCTCGATGACCGACTCGAAGAGGGGTTTCTCGGCCAGCAGCGCCCATGGGCCCGGCAGGACGAGATCCGTCTGCGGGAGGCGGATCTCGGGGCCGAGGGAGAGCACGGCCGCGGATAAGGCCGTCCAGGCCAGCGCCTTCACCAGGGGGCGCTCCCACAGCCGTACGACGATGCCGAGGGCCAGCAGGACCAGGGGCCAGCCGTAGAAGGCGTTCTGCTCGGTGATGTTGAGGGAGAGCGCGTCCGCGCGGTCGCGGTCGCCCGCGAGGAGGGAACGTTCGGCGAAGGAGAGGAGCGCGAGCGGGCTGTTGCCGGAGTTCGCGCCGTGCGCGATGTTGCCGTAGCTCTGCGGGCCGAAGAACTGCCAGGAGAGCGGGAAGGTGACGAGGGGAAGGGCCACGAGGAGCGCGACGCCGAGGCCCTTCAGCAGCGGGCGCCAGGAGTCGCGGGCCACGTCCCGGCGGACCAGGCCGTAGGCGCCGGCGAACAGCAGCATGCCCATGGCGGCGAGGAGGAGGGGCTCCTCGCCGAGGAATATCTGGTAGGTGGCCATCAGGCCGAGGACGATCCCGTCCCGCCGGGTCCGCGCGCCCGTGCACAGGCGCAGCGCCCGGTCGACGATCAGCGGGATCATGAACAGGACGACGAAGTTGGGGTGCGCGTTGGCGTGGCTGACCATCGGCGGCGCGAACGCGGCGAGGGCCGCTCCGGCGAAGGCCGCGCCCCGGTGCCGTACGACCCGTTTGACGATCAGCCAGTACCAGGCGGCGGCCGTGGCGGCGAGGCCCAGCGTCATGACCAGGGCGAGCGAGACCGCCGGGCCGAGGAGGAGCGTGACAGGCGCGAAGGGCACCGACAGGCCCAGCATGACCGTGTTGGCCATCAGGTTCACGCCGTCGGGGAAGCCCTGGAAGGTGGTGAAGAGCGGGTTGCGGAAGTGGACCAGGTTGTCGGCCGTCACCGCGAAGAACCACTCCCACTGGTTCTGGTCCTGGAGGGAGTCGGGGAGGTAGCGGCCGTTCGGATCGATCCAGCGGCCGCCGTAGAGGGCCACCGCCATCAGGAGGAAACCCAGGACCGCGAGGACGTCGGCCCGGCGGACGGAACGGGCCCGCAGGACGGCGAGTTCGCCGAGGACCCGGGCGTAGTCGCTGGGGCGGATCTTCGAACCGGGCTGGTGGGACCAGCGGACGGGGACCTCGGCGACGGGCCAGCCGCTGCGGTGGAAGTACCGCAGGATCTCCACGTCGATCCCGAACCCGTCGAGTCGGGACGCGGCGAAGGCCTCGCGGGCACGGTCGCCGTCGAACAGCTTGAAGCCGCACTGGGTGTCGCGGATGCCGGGCACCGCGACGCCGCGTATCAGGAAGTTGCCAGCCCGGCCGAGCGTCTCGCGCATCCGGTGCTGATGGCGCTCGATGCTTGCGCCAGGCGCCTCGCGTGAGCCAATCGCGGCTGTGTGGCCGTCGGAGAGCGCCTTGTCGAGCCGCTCCAACTCGTCGATGGGCGCGGAGAGATCGGCGTCCGTGAGCAGGACCCGGCGGCCGTGCGAGGCGAGGACACCGAGCCGCAGGGCGTGGCCCTTGCCCCGGTTGCGGTCCCCGCCGGAGACCAACTGCACCCGTGCGTCGCGGGCGGTGACGGCGGCCACGACCTCGGCCGTCGCGTCCGTCGACCCGTCGTCGACGACGATGATCTCCCAGCGGGCGGCGGCCTCGGTGGCCGAGAGATGACCGATGATCGCGTCGAGGGTGGGGGCGAGGCGGTCCTGCTCGTTGTAGGCGGGGACGACCACGGAGAGGTCGACGCTCAGCTGCCCGCCGCCCGTCTTCGGGGTGATGCTCATCCGTCCGCCAGTCGTTCCACCAGCCGCAGGGACTGCTCGTCGTAACCGGCGATGATCTCCTGCGCGCTCAGCCCGTCCCGGCGGGTGAGGGCGTCGACGAGATCGGTGTGGTCGGCCCACAGTCGGCCCTTGAGGTCGTCCGTCCCGTGGCTCGCCTGTCGCAGGTACTGGACCGCGCACGCCCAGGACTGCACGCGCAGCCGGTGCAGGAAGTCGGTGAGGTACGGGTTGCCGAACAGGGCGCTCAACTCACGCCAGAAGCGCAGGTCGTAGCCGATGAGGATGTCCACGTCCCCGGCGGTCGCGGCCCGCCGCGCCTCCTCGCCGCGTCGTCTGATCCCGGCGAGCGCGGCGGCCGTACGGGGGTCGACCTCGCGGTCGCCGAGCCGCCGGAACATGCCGGCGGTGACCAGGATGCGGGCCTCGACCATGTTCCGGTAGTCGGCCACCGAGTACGCGTGGACCTCGAAACCCCGGTGCTGCACGGCGTCCAGCAGCCCCTGCGCGGACAGATCCACCAGCGCCTCGCGCACGGGCGTCGCCGAGACGCCGTACTGCTCGGCGATCTCCTTGACCGTGAACTCCTGCCCGGGCTTGAGTCTGCCGGCCAGCACCTCGTCACGGAGCGCGTCCGCGAGCTGCTGCCGCAGGGTGCTGCGGGTCACGGCGCCATTGCCGCCGCCGGTGCCGGGCATCGTGGTCTGGGTCCCCCATCCGCGTACGCGTACGCATCCTGTGCGTGCTCTCCGAGTTCTCTTACGAGCACGTCACCTTACGCGTTCGGGTTCGGCGGAGGAGTTTTCGCCCTTCTGCCCGGCACCGAGGGCTGCCACGGCCTCACACGGTGTGTTCGTCCGCCACGGACAGGGCCGCGTCGAGGGCGGCGAGGCCCTCCTTGGCCTCGGCCTCCGTGATGGTGCACGGGGGCACCACGTGGGTGCGGTTCATGTTGATGAAGGGCCACAGGCCGTTCGCCTTCGCGGCGGCGCCGAAGGCGAGCATGGGGGCGTTGGCCTCGCCGGTCGCGTTGTAGGGGACGAGGGGTTCGCGGGTCTCCTTGTTCCGCACCAGCTCCAGTGCCCAGAACATGCCGGTGCCGCGCACCTCGCCCACCGAGGGGTGCCGCTCGGCCAGTTCGCGCAGCGCCGGGCCGATGAGGGAGGCGCCGAGGGCGGCGGCGTTCGTGACCACGCCCTCCTCCGCCATGACGCCGATCGTCGCCACGGCGGCGGCGCAGGCCAGCGGGTGGCCGGAGTACGTGAGGCCGCCGGGGTAGGGGCGGCGGGCGAAGGTCTCGGCGATCGCGGGGGAGATGGCGACGCCGCCGAGGGGGACGTAGCCGGAGTTCACGCCCTTCGCGAAGGTCATCAGGTCCGGCACGACGTCGAAGAGGTCCGCCGCGAACCAGGTGCCGGTCCGCCCGAAGCCGGCCATGACCTCGTCGAGGACGAACACGATCCCGTACTTGTCGCACAGCTCCCTGACCCCGGCCAGATAGCCCGGCGGCGGGACCATGATCCCGGCCGTGCCCGGGACGGTCTCCAGGATGATCGCGGCGATCGTCGACGGCCCCTCGAAGGTGATCGTCGTCTCCAGGTGCTCCAGCGCGCGGGCGCACTCCTGCTCCTCCGTCTCCGCGTGGAAGCGGGTGCGGTAGAGGAACGGGGCCCAGAAGTGCACCACGCCCGCCGTGCCGGTGTCGGAGGCCCAGCGGCGGGGGTCGCCCGTGAGGTTCACGGCCTGCTGGGTGCCGCCGTGGTACGAGCGGTACGCGGCGAGGACCTTGGGGCGGCCGGTGTGCAGGCGGGCCATGCGGGTGGTGTGCTCGACCGCGTCGGCGCCGCCGTTGGTGAAGAAGATCTTGTCCAGGTCGCCGGGGGTGCGTTCCGCGATGAGGCGGGCGGCCTCGGAGCGGGCCTCGATCGCGAACGCCGGGGCGAAGGTCGTCATCGTGGCGGCCTGCTGCTGGATGGCGGCGACGACCTTGGGGTGCTGGTAGCCGATGTTGGTGTAGACGAGGCCGCTGGTGAAGTCGAGGTAGCGGTTGCCGTCGTAGTCCCAGAAGTAGGACCCCTCCGCGCCGGCGATGGGGAGGGGGTCGATGAGTTCCTGCGCGGACCAGGAGTGGAACACGTGTGCGCGGTCCGTGGCCTTCACCTGGGCGCCGGCCTGGGGGTTGGGGCGAGGGGTCATGGGGTGAGGCTAGGGGCGTTGCGTGGGCGGGGGACATCGGCTTTGTGTCTGTGTGGGGTCGGTTACGCGCGACAGTGTGTCGCCCCGCGTGAGGGCTGCGCCCGGCTTGAACCGTCGGCTGTCCGTCCGGTGGGAACTGCGCGAGAAGCCCCACTCACCCGCAGCCGACACGCAGCCCGTCCCTCACCTCACCTCCCATTGACAGTAAACTGTCGTAATGTCAGGATGCTGTCATGAGTAATCGGAAGCCTGTTCATCTCGCCGTGTACGACACCTACGCCGACTGGGAGACGGGACACACCACCGCGTGGCTCGCCCGGGGTGGGTACGAGGTCCGGACGGTCGCCGCGGGGACCGACGCCGTGCGGACCGTCGCGGGGGTGCGGATCCAGCCGGACGAGGTTCTGGGGCAGCTGCGGCCCGAGGACAGCTCGTTGCTCGTCCTCACCGGCGCCGATCTGTGGGACACGGGCGACGAACTCGCCCCGTTCGCCCGCAAGGCGCGCGAGTTCCTCGCGGCCGGCGTCCCCGTCGCCGCGATCTGCGGCGCGACCGCCGGGCTCGCCCGGGAAGGGCTGCTGGACGACCGCGCCCACACCAGCGCGGCCCCCTTCTACCTGGCGGCCACCGGCTACGAGGGCGCCCAGCGGTACGTGGAGGCGGACGCCGTCACCGACGCGTCCGGGCTCCTCGTCACCGCCGGTCCCACCGAACCCGTCGCCTTCGCCCGCGAGGTCCTCCGCCTCCTCGGCATCTACGAGGGCGAGGTCCTCGACGCCTGGTACCGCCTCTTCCACGACTCCGACGCGGAGGCGTACGCCGTGCTGGAGGCGGCGGGACGGTGAGCCGAGCGCAGCAGGACCTCCTCAGCCGCGCCGCCCTCGGCGTCTTCCGCCTCAACGGCCAGTTCCTCTCCGTCGCCGACGAACTGGCGCGCCCGGCGGGGCTCACGGCCGCCTGGTGGCAGGTGCTCGGCGCGGTGCTGCCCGAGCCGCTGCCCGTCGCCGGGGTCGCCCGGACCATGGGCATCACCCGGCAGAGCGTCCAGCGGGTCGCCGATCTCCTCGTCGACCGGGGGCTCGCCGTGTACGTGCCGAACCCGGCCCACCGTCGCGCCAAGCTCCTCACGCCGACCCCCGCCGGCCGCGCGGCGATCGAGCGGATCGACCCGGGCCACGCGGACCTGGCCGCTCGCCTCGCCCAGGCGCTGGGGGAGGAGGAGTTCGCGGCGACCGTGCGGGCGCTCGAACGGCTGTCGGGCGTCCTGGACGACCTCGCGGCGGCGCCGGACGCTGTTACGGAACCGTAGACACCGCCCCATCCGCCTCCCCGTACGGCCGCACTACGATCGGTCCGTTGCGCACGTACGCGACGTAGACGACGTTGATGAGGTTGCCGACGTAGGCGACGTACCCGTACGTACATGTACACGGATACGTACGCGTCCGCGGACGCGTCGGGGCGGCACGGGGAATCAGGGGGACGGTGGCCATGGAGAAGCTCGGGCCTGGGGATCCACAGCGGATCGGGGCGTACCGGCTGCTCGCGCGGCTGGGCGCCGGCGGCATGGGGAACGTGTACCTGGCCCGGTCCGAGCGCGGCCGTACCGTCGCCGTCAAGCTGGTCCGGCAGGAGTTGGCGGAGCAGGAGGAGTTCCGGGCGCGGTTCCGGCAGGAGGTGCGGGCCGCGCGGCAGGTCGGCGGGTACTGGACCGCGCCGGTGCTGGACGCGGACACCGAGGCCGGCATCCCGTGGGTCGCCACCGGGTACGTCGCCGGGCCCTCCCTCCATGCCGTCGTCGGCCGCGACCACGGGGCGCTGCCCGAGCGCTCGGTACGGATCCTCGCGGCGGGGCTCGCACACGCGCTGGAGGACATCCACGCGGCCGGGCTCATCCACCGCGACCTCAAGCCGTCCAACGTGCTGGTGACCATCGACGGGCCGCGCGTCATCGACTTCGGGATCGCGCGGGCGCTGGAGACCGTCACGGACGGCGGGCTGACGCGCACCGGCGCGCTCGTCGGGTCGCCGGGTTTCATGGCGCCCGAGCAGGTGCGCGGTGACCGCATCACCCCCGCCTGCGACGTCTTCTGCCTCGGCTCCGTCCTCGCCTACGCGGCCACCGGCAACCTGCCGTTCGGCGCGGCCAACTCCGGTGTCCACGCCCTGATGTTCCGCATCGCCCAGGAGGAGCCGGATCTGGAGGGGGTGCCGGAGGGGCTGTACGACCTCGTCCGCGACTGCCTGCGCAAGGACCCCGCCGCCCGCCCCACCCTGGCCCAGATCCTCCAGCGCACCGGCGCCGAGGACACGGTCTTCGCCGGCCGCTCCCGCGACCCGTGGCTCCCGAGCGCCCTGGTGGCCCAACTGGGCCGGCACGCGGTGCGCTTGCTGGACACGGAGGACCCGGAGGAGACGGGGGCGACGGGAGTTCCGGGTGCCGGAGCGGACTCGGGTGCTGCGGGGGGCTCGGGAGCCGCGGGAGAACCTGGTGGGGAGGTGGACCCGGGGAGCGCTGGGGGTGCGGCGGCTGCGGGGGGCGGCCCCGAGGCGCCGGGAGGTTCCGAGGGCGGCGGTCGGTCGACGGCATCCTCGGCCTCGACCGGGCCCGCAGCGGGGCAGAGCCCGGGTGCGGCGGGCCAGTTCCCGGCTCCGCCCTCGGCCCCGCCCTCGACTCCGCCGGCCGCTCCGCCCTCGGCGCCTCCGTCGGTGAGTCCGTCGGGGGCCGCCGCCGCGGGTATCGCGGCCGGTGCCGCTGCCCAGGGTCCGCCGTCGGCCGGTCCCGCGTCCACGCCTCCGGCCGGTCCCGCGGGGCCGCCGCCGTCGGCTCCGCCCGTGTATCCGCTGGGCGATCCCCATTCTCCGTACGGTGGCTCCGGTGGCTCCGGTGGCTCCGGGGCCCCGGGCTCGGACGGGGCGACCGGGGAGCCGGCGACGACTCCCGGTGCCCCCGGCTCCCCGGTCGAGCACCCCGCCGCCTCGCCCCGGGGTGCCGTACCGCCTCCCCCGGGGGCGCCGTTCGACCGGATGCCGACGCAGATCGCGGGGTCGGCGGGAGCGCAGCCCCCTCCGCCGGGCGCCCCGCCGCACACGCCGCCCGCGCCCTCCGGGTACGGCTTCCCGCAGCCGTACACCCAGCAGCCCGCCGGTGGGTACGGCCAGCAATCCGCACCCGGCTACGGGCAGCAGCCCGGCGCGGTCCCCGGCCCCGGCCCCGCTTACGGCTACCCGCACAGCGGACCCCAGGCGTCGTACGGGGCGTACGGGCAGGGGCCGTACGCCGGTGGGCAGGGGCCCGCAGGTGCCGGCGGGGCGGGCCTGGGCGCGACCCCGCCGTACGGGCCGGAGCCCCTCTACGGCCCCGGGGCGGGCGTGGGCCCCGGCGGTCGCCCCGACCCGGAGCGCGGAAGCCGGCGCTCGTCCGTGCTGCTGGTCATCGTCGCTCTGGTGGTCGCCCTCGGGGCGGGCGGTTCGGTGTACGCGCTGATGAAGAAAGGGGGCGACGGCGGCGAGCACAACGACGCGAAGGGCGGTACGAGGACGAGCGCGCCCGAGACGCTGGAGCCGACGACCGACGGACCCACGACCCCCGAGACGTCGCCGGACCCGACCACCGAGTCTCCCGACGCCGGCACGATCCCGGAGGACTTCCTCGGCACCTGGAACGCCACCCTCGACGGCTCCGACGGCGGGGACACCCGTCAACTCGTCATCCAGCAGGGCGAGGTCGGCGACACGGTGCTCTCGCTCACGGCGGACGGTCCGCTCGAAGGCGGCGGCACGTACCACTGCGTGTTCGAGGCGGCGCTGACGGACGAACCGGACGACGGCGGTCCGCTCAGCATCGGCCCCTCCACCGTCACCACCGGTGAACCGGCCGAGTCCTGTTCCCCCGGCGCCGCCACCACCGTCACCCTCCTGCCCGACGGACAACTCCGCCGCGTCGACTCGACGGGCAAGTCGGTGACGTACGCGAAGGCCGACTGAGCGGACGGGGCCGCCCGGCGAATTTCCGCTGAACTTCCGGCGCCGTACCCGGATTGTCCGCGCCTCGTTCCCGCACCCGGCCGTACCGTGTCCCCGCTTGACTGCGGAGCGTGAGGCTCGGGGGAGTGGCTCGGATGCAGGATTGGCTGAGCGCGGAGAACGTGGTGGCGGTGGCGACCGCCGTGGCCGGTGTCGTGGCGTCGGCCGTGATGGTCTGGTACGAGCGCAGGGTGCCCAGACGCAAGCGGATCGGCTACCGGGTGCAGATGGACAACCCCATAGGCCACGACGTGCGTTCGGGGCGGGCCAACGTCCGGCTCGGGCTGTTCGACGAGGCCCCGGACATGTCCGACGCCACCCTGGTCCTGCTGCGCGTCGAGAACGACGGCTCCCAGAGCATCGCCGACAACGACTACACCGGACGTGAACTGCACGGCCTCACCGCCGTGTTCAGCGGCCGCGTCATCCGGGGCGTCTCGGTCACCCAGCCGCCCGGCACCGACCATCTGATGGACCACTTCACCCCGGCCGCCGGCTTCGGCTACCGCGACGGCGTGCTCCGCATCCCCCGCGTCCCGCTCAACTGGGGCGACCACTTCAAGCTGCTCGTGCTCCTCGCCGGCGGTGACGTCGACAGTCCGATCCGGCTCATCGGCGGCATCCGGGACGGCGAGGTGCACCCCAACCGCAGCGCGACGCCCGACGAGAAGCCGCCGTTGTTCAGCCGCGCGGCCCGGCTGATCACCGTGATGCTGACGCTGTGCGTGATCGCCCTGGCCGCGATCGTCGTCGTACGGGACGACACCCCACCGCCCATCGAGTGCGCGACGGGCGAGCTGACGCTCACTGGGTCGACCGCGTTCGCGCCGGTGCTGCGCGGGCTCGCGGAGGAGTACGAGAAGGACTGCGCGGGCGCCGAGATCCGGGTGGACGCGCGGGGGAGTTCGGCGGGTGTGAACGAACTCGCCACGCTGGGCGCCGAGTCCAAGAAGGGCTCACCGGCGGTCATCGCGTTCTCCGACGGCCCCAGCACGAGCGCCGATGCCGAACTCATCGGCCACCGGGTCGCGTTGTCCGTCTTCACCCTGGTCGTGAACGACGGCATCCGTCCCCGTGGAGACAGCCTGACGATCGATGACGTACGGCGCGTCTACCGGGGCGAGATCACCCGCTGGAGACAGTTGGACCCCTCCCTCCCTGACATCCCCGTCGTCCTCGTCAGCCGGGACGCCGACTCCGGGACCCGCCAGGTGTTCCAGCGGACCGTGCTGGGCGGCTGGGAGCAGGTCGCCAGCACCTCGCTCGACTGCCGCCGGGACGACCTCTCGACCGCCCGCGTCACCCGCTGCGAACTCGACTCCACCGAGCAGATCCTCGCCAAGGTCGCCGAGCTCCCCGGCGCCATCGGCTACAGCGAACTCAACCTCACGACCCGCCGCCCCGGCCTGCGCCGCCTCGCCCTCGACGGCCGCACCGCCTCCGTCGAGGCGCTGGAGAAGGGCGACGCCACCTACCCGTACTACGGCGCCG
Source organism: Streptomyces sp. SP18BB07 (assembly GCF_036322545.1). Lineage (NCBI taxonomy): Bacteria > Bacillati > Actinomycetota > Actinomycetes > Kitasatosporales > Streptomycetaceae > Streptomyces > Streptomyces sp. SP18BB07. The sequence goes on along the minus strand of NZ_JAQYWT010000342.1, from coordinate 389,590 downwards.
AGTACGCCTACACCTACCTGCGTCCCCTGGCCAACTCCCTCGCCGACAGCTTCCTCGCCCACATCCGCCGCGGCACTGCCCAGAGCGTCATCCGCAACCACGGGCACGTGCCGTGCGAGACGGCGACGGGTGCACGGCTGTGCGACGAGCGGGCGCGGGAGGACACGGCGGGCTGAGCCATGCGCCCACCGACTCGGGGGTACGGGTTTCGTAGGCGGCCGCGGGTAGGCCGTGGCCGCTCGCGCAGTTCCCCGCGCCCCTAAAAGCGCCAGGCCCTGCGGGCCTGAAAGCACGGGGCGCAGCCCCTGCTTTTCAGGGGCGCGGGGAACTGCGCGACCAGCCCCCACCGGACGGACGCCTGGGGGTTCAAAGGGGCGCAGCCCCTTCAGGATGGGACGGGTAGGGGCGGCGGGGGCGAAGAAACCCCTACCGAGCCTCCGGCGGCCGCTGCCGAGGCATGTTAGGCCGAGCCCCCGGAGGCAACGGCACCCGCCCGTTCACCACCCCCTCCGGCCGAGCACCGCCCCCCAACGCCCGCAACCCCACCGGCGCCGCCCCCGCCCGAAACTCCACCATCCAGTCCGCCGTCTCCGCCCGCACCAACTCCGTGATGTCCTCGGAGAACCGCCGCAGCACCCCGAGGCACCGCTCGGCGGCCTCCCCGGCCGTCCCCTCCGCCGGCCCCAGCACCTCACGCGCACTCTCGGACGCCCAGTCGAACCGCAGCACCTGCAGCCGCCGCTGCACCGCCTGGGCCGTGGCGACGTCCCGCATCCACCCGGAGGTGACACCGAAGAACCGATCCACCGCCACGCACGCCACACAGGTCAGCAGCGCGAGATACCCCCAGGGAGCCACCCCGCCCACCGCCCCGGTGAGGTCGAGCAACGGCAGTGCCGCCCCGACGAGCGCGCCCGTGGCCGCCCCGATCCGCAAGACCCGGGCCGCGAGCCGTTTCCACACCCGGTCCGTGAGATACCACGCGGCGGTCTCCAGCGCCGCCCGCTCGACCCAGTGGTACAACTCCTCCAGCCGCTCCGCCGGCGCCCCCCAGTCCCCCTGCGGGAACGGCCGCCCGGCCAGATCCCCCACCCACGGTCCGGTCGCCGCCGTCCACGGCTCCGCCCACAGCCCGGGCCCCTCACCCCGCCCGTCCTGGGGTCCCCCCTCGGGCTGCATCTCCGGCTGGCTCACCCGGCACTCCCTACGTACGTACGGCGCTCACGCACCACACCCTGACGCGGCCGGACCCTTCCTACCGCCCAATGGGTGGCGAAGATGGTGTTTTCGCCGCTTATCCCCTGGAAGATGCCCTTGATCGGATATACGAATCCCCGGCCGACTCACTCGAAAGAGTGGCGCGGCAGAGGCCGTGCCGACCACGTAGGCTCGTTGCGACCGCAAGAACGTCCACGGGGGCGTCCGTAGAACCGTCCCCGCGGACCTCCGCAAGTACTCGTGCGAGGGAGCTGAACGTGATCCCCGGTGGTGGCCAGCCCAACATGCAGCAGCTGCTCCAGCAGGCCCAGAAGATGCAGCAGGACCTGGCGAGGGCCCAGGAGGAGCTCGCGCACACGGAGGTCGACGGTCAGGCGGGCGGCGGCCTGGTGCAGGCCACTGTCAACGGCTCCGGCGAACTGCGCGCCCTGAAGATCGACCCCAAGGCGGTGGACCCGGAGGACACCGAGACCCTCGCCGACCTGATCGTCGCGGCCGTCCAGGCGGCCAACGAGAACGCCCAGACCCTCCAGCAGCAGAAACTGGGCCCCCTCGCCCAGGGCCTCGGCGGCGGTGGCATGGGCATCCCGGGCCTGCCCTTCTGACCCCGCTCCCTCCAGCAACCCCCTCCGGACTCCTCCGCAACCCCGAGCGAGCCCATCCGTGCCCGGTACCGCCTTCCTCGGAGCGGCGGCGGCCGACTACGGTACGTACTGAAAGACACCAGGAAGGACGGCAGTCCGTGTACGAAGGCGTGGTCCAGGACCTCATCGACGAGCTGGGGCGGCTGCCCGGCGTCGGTCCCAAGAGCGCGCAGCGGATCGCCTTCCACATCCTGCAGGCGGAGCCCACGGACGTACGGCGGCTCGCGCAGGCCCTCCTCGAAGTGAAGGCGAAGGTCCGTTTCTGCGCGACCTGCGGCAACGTGGCGCAGGAGGAGCTGTGCAACATCTGCCGCGACCCGCGCCGCGACCTGTCCGTCATCTGCGTCGTCGAGGAGCCGAAGGACGTCGTCGCGATCGAGCGCACCCGCGAGTTCCGGGGCAAGTACCACGTCCTCGGCGGCGCGATCAGCCCGATCGAGGGTGTCGGCCCCGACGACCTGCGCATACGAGAACTGCTGGCCCGCCTGGCCGACGGCACGGTGACGGAGCTGATCCTCGCCACGGACCCGAATCTGGAGGGCGAGGCCACGGCCACGTACCTCGCCCGCATGATCAAACCCATGGGCCTCAAGGTCACCCGCCTGGCCAGCGGCCTCCCGGTGGGCGGCGACCTGGAATACGCGGACGAGGTGACCCTCGGCCGCGCCTTCGAGGGGAGACGATTGCTGGATGTCTGACGCCACGCTGCACGCGACGGACCTGGACCCGGACGACTTCGCGGTCCAGATCGCGGACCAGATCGAGAGCTTCCTGGTCGCCGTCACCGAGGTCGCCAAGGGCGACGAGCCGGACTCGGCCGTCCCCTTCCTCCTGCTGGAGGTCTCCCAGCTGCTGCTGGCGGGCGGTCGCCTCGGCGCGCACGAGGACATCGTGCCGGACGAGCGCTACGAGCCCGACCCGGGTTTCGAGCCGGACGTGGACGAGCTGCGCGAACGCCTCGCCGTGATGCTCGACCCGGTCGACGTCTACTCCGAGGTCTTCGACCCCTACGAGCCCCGCAAGGCGCCGGTCCCGGCCCGGATCTCCGACGACCTCGCCGACGTCATCGCCGACCTGCGCCACGGCATGGTCCACTACCGCGCGGGCCGCACCACCGAGGCCCTGTGGTGGTGGCAGTTCTCCTACTTCTCCAACTGGGGCTCCACCGCCTCGGCGACCCTGCGCGCCCTGCAGTCCCTCGTCGCCCACGTCCGCCTCAACCAGCCCCTCGCCGAACTGGACGGCCTCGACACCGACCAGGAACTGATGGGCGACGAGACCCTGGAGTTCGAGGCGGGCCAGGTCATGGCGGAGGAGATCGCGGGCCCGCTGGGCCTGGGCAGGAAGGTCAAGTAGCCGGGCTCCTCCGGGCGAGGCGAGGGGCGGGCGGAGACATCGGATCGGCGTCGACCGGCCCCTGACCGGCGTCGACCGGCCCGTGATCGGTGTGGAGCCGGTGGCTTCGGGGATGGCAGGCGAGCCGTTCACCGGTAGCGTGTCACCCGGCCCCGGAGGCCGTGGAGGTCGTGACACCACCCATCGGTGCGTCCCACCTGCCGGTCCCGTGTACGGCCCGCCCGCCCCCGACCAGGAACCGGACCAATGACGTGACCGTTCTCCTGCTCCTCCTCGTCGCCGTGGCTCTGACCGCCGCCGTGCTGGGCCCCCGCGCCCTGGTGAAGTCCGTGTGGCCCGAGCGGGAACCCGTGGTCGCGCTGTGGGCGTGGCAGTGCCTGGTGGCGGCGGCCCTGCTGAGCTGTCTCGCGGCGCTCGTGCTCGGGGCGGCGGCCGTGTTCGAGACGGTACGTACGCATGCCTTCGCGCCCGCGCCCCCCGCCGTGACCGCCGCGTACGACCTCACGGCGGCCCCGCCCTGGACGGCCGTCCTGACGCTGGCGCTGGCCCTCGGAGCGGCGTGGAGCGGCGCGATGCTGGCGCGGGAGCTGGTCGAGGCCCGGCGCCGGCGGCAGCTGCGCCGCGCGCATCTGCGGGAGCGCGCCCCCGACCTCCCGGCCGGGCTGCCGCAGGCGAACGGGCCGCTGCTGGTCCTGGAGGACGAGTACCCGGACGCGTGGCTCATGCCGGGCACCCCGCCCCAACTGGTCGTCACCACCGGCGCGTTGGCCAAGCTGAGCGACCGTCAGCTGGACGCCGTGCTCGCCCATGAACTCGGCCACGCCCGCGCCCGCCACGACTGGCTGCTCCACCTGTCCACCGCCCTCGCCACGGGCTTCCCGCGCATCCCCCTCTTCGCCCACTTCGCCGACCAGACCCACCGCCTGGTCGAACTCGCCGCCGACGACACGGCCTCCCGTCGCTGCGGCCACCTCACCACCGCCCTGGCCCTCATCGAACTCAACCAGCACCGGGGCGTGTTGAGCTGCTCCAACACCCGCCGACTGCTGGGCGACCGGGTGGAGCGCCTGCTGGAGCCCCCGCCCCGCCTGGACCGCACCCGCCGCGCGGCCACCACGACCGCCGCCGCGCTCCTCGCCCTCCTCCCGCTCCTCATCGCCTTCGCCCCGGCGCTGGGAACGCTCTAGCCGTCCGACTGGTCGGCCGACTGTTCCTGTAGGAAGTCCATCAGTACGGCGGTGAGTTCGGCGGGGGTGTCCTCCTGGACGAGGTGTCCCGCGCCCGAGATCGGCTCGAATCGCGCCCCCGGGATACGGTCGGCCAGTTCGCGTCCCTTCGCCAGTGGGATCCAGCCGTCGTCCTCGCCCCAGCACACCAGCGCCGGGATGCCGATCTGCCCGTACCGGTCCTGGATCTCGTCGGTGTGGGCCTGGTTCGCCTGGGCGATCTGCCGGTAGAAGGCCGACTGCCCGTGCTCGCCGAGCCACGGCTCGACGAGCCGGTCGAGCACGGTGGGGTGCAGCCCCGGCCCGCTGGCGGAGCTGACGTACTCCCGTACGAGGGCCCGGTGCAGGGAGGGCGGCAGCTGCTCGAACACCTCCGCGTGCCGGCCGAGCAGCCGGAAGGAGGGGGAACCCCACGGGGCGAGCGCCACGGGGTCGACGAGGGCGAGCGCGCGGTAGCGGGCCCCGTGCAGCAGATGGGCCCGCAGGGACACCGCCCCACCGAAGTCGTGCGCGACCACGAAGGGCTCGTCCAGCCCCCAGTGCGCCAGCAACTCGGCGAAGACCCGTCCCTGCGCGGCCAGGGACACGTCCTGACCGGTGTGCATGTCCGACTCCCCGTACCCGGGCATGTCCCACACGTACACCTGGTACCGGTCGGTGTCGGCCAGCGCCTGGGCGATGCCGCGCCAGACGTAGGAGGAGAAGGGGGTGCCGTGGCAGAGCACGACCGGTTCCTGCCCGGCCTCCCCGATCGTGCCCCACCGCACGGCCCCCGACGCACTACGGAAAGTCTCAGTCAGCAGCACTTCGCTCATGGCTGTCGGTTACCCCACGGAACGCCGTCGTCACAGCGGTGAGCAGTGACTCCGGTTCCACGTACGGAACTTGGGGCGTCGGCTCGGAGTACCAGCGCAGCGGATACGTGTTGCCGTCGAGGGCCGGGATGCCGACGTACGTCACCCTGCGCATGTTCGTCGAGTCCAGCCCGAACCGCTGCACGCCCGGCAGCCACGCGTGCCACACCACGCCTGGCGTCCGTGCCGGTCAGTGTGCGGCTGCGTGACCTCACCGGCCGGGCCCGAGCCCTGCTCGCCAGTATCGCCGAGTGACCTTGCTGTCACCCTCCGTGCTTTGGGTGAGCCCTGGCCGCCCCCTGTACGTCTCCTGCACGGCCCCTAACCGGCGTCGCGCGAATCTTGAGTCACTTCCACCGCACAGGAAGCGGAGGCAGTAACACCCCACATTCGCACGGGAGATCGCGATGACCCGCAAGAACCGGATACGCGCCGCCATCGTCACCGCCACCGCTCTGGTCACCGCCGGCACGGTCACCGCCGGTGTCAGCATGGCCGGGGCCGAGGCCGCGCCGAAGAAGCCCTCCAAGAAGGAGATCGCGGCGCTCTTCGACGGCTGGAACAAGGCGCTGCAGACCGGTAGCTCCGAGAAGGTCGCGGACCGGTACGCGAAGGACGCGGTCCTCCTGCCGACCGTCTCCAACAAGATCCGCACGGACCGCGCGGGCCTCGTCGACTACTTCGACCACTTCCTGAAGAACAAGCCGGTCGGCACGAAGACCAAGACGATCATCAACGTCCTGGACGCCAACTCCGCCATCGACACCGGCTCCTACTACTTCATCCTCACCGACCCCAAGACCGGCGAGAAGCGGCGCGTCGACGCCCGCTACACCTACGAGTACGAGAAGCGGAACGGCGTGTGGAAGATCGTGAACCACCACTCGTCGGCGATGCCCGAGGGCTGATCAGCAGCCATCCCCAGTCGTGGCTGGGCCATACCCCCCGGCCCAGCCACCCCAAGGCCGGCTGGGCCACCCCCCGGCTCAGCCACCCCCGTGCCGCGCCGCGCGCAGCGTGAGCGCGACGCACAACCCGCCCCCGGGCGCGTCCTTGAGGGCCACGGTCCCGTTGTCGTCGGTGACGAGCTGCTTGACGACTGCGAGGCCGAGGCCCGACCCGGACTTCCCGGTGAGGCCCTGACCGCGCCAGAAGCGGTCGAAGGCGCGGGACTTCTCGGCGTCCGACATACCGGGCCCCTCGTCCAGCACCGACAGCACCACCTCGTCGCCCCGGGTCTCCACCGAGACCGTGATCGTCGCACCGTCCGGCGAGACCTCCAGGGCGTTGGAGAGCACGTTGTCCAGGACCTGGTCCAGATGACCGGGACTGGCCAGCACAAGCGGCCGGCCGTCGGCACTCCCCCTGAGCGTGATGGTGACTCCGCGCTCGTCGGCGGCCGGTCTCCACACATCCAGGCGCTCCTGGATAAGGTCCCGCAGGGACAGCGGTTCCGCCGCTGTCACCTTCGCCTCGGCCCGCGCCAGCACCAGCAGACCGTTGACCAGACGGCTCATCCGGACCACCTCGGCCGTCGCCTGCTCCACGTCCTCCCGTACGAACTCGTCGTCCACCCCGTCCGCGATGTTGTCCAGCGACAGCCGCAACGCCGTGAGGGGGGTGCGGAGTTGGTGGGAGGCGTCGGCGACGAAGATGCGCTGCGAGGCGATCAGGGTGTCCAGGCGTTCGCCTGCCTGGTTCAGCGTGCGCGCCAGGGTCTGCGTCTCCTGGGGACCGGTGACAGGGGAGCGGGCCGTCAGGTCGCCGTCGCTCATCTTGCTGGCCATCTCGTTGAGCTGGCGGAGGGGGGCGGTCAGGCGCCGGGCGGCGAAGACACCGATGCCCGCGGCGGCCAGGAGGACGAGTACGGCCAGGCCCGCCCGGAAACCCCAGATCTGCCAGAGCCGGGCCGTGAGGTCATCGGTGGCGAACTTGACGCGGACGGCGCCGACGACCTTCTCCGCGTCGGTCCTCCCGTCCGGCGAACGCTCGAAGGCGGGGACGGTGACCACCAGATTGCGGCCCCAGATGAAGTCGGAGCCCCAGTCGATCGTGTTCTCACCGTGCTCCAGAGCCTTGGCCAGCGCCGCGTCCGCCTTCGGTTCGCGCAGCCGCTCCGGCGCACACCTGTCGGTCGCGGTGACCTCGACCTTCTCCTTGCTCGGGTACGCCCCGGCCAGCTGCGCCAGGGCCTCGCAGGAGGCCGTGTCGCCCACACCCAGCAGCCGGGCCATCGTCTCGGCCTCGCGCTCCACGGCCTCGCTGGTGTCCTCCCGCAGCTGATCCGTGAGCGTGAACGCCACGGGCACGGTGAACAGGGCGATCGCCACAGCCACGAGGAGCACGTAGCTGCGGATGAGCTGACGGATCATGACGTGCCCGGGCCCTCACTGCCGACTGCGCTCGCGCCCTCGTTCACGATGAGCCGGAACCCCACGCCCCGTACCGCCTCGATGGTGATCGCCCCGGCGAGCTTGCGCCGCAGCGCGGCCACATGGACGTCGAGCGTCTTCGTCGGGCCGAACCAGTTCGCGTCCCAGACCGCCTCCATGATCTGCTCGCGCGACATCAGGGCGCCCGGCTCCTCGGTGAGGAAGGCGAGGAGGTCGTACTCCTTGGGCGCGAGCGACACCTCCGTACCGTCGAGGTGGACGCGCGCGGCCTTGCGGTCGACGGTCAGGTGGGGGCCGTAGCGGTCGGGGCCGGCGGGGGGCGCGTCGGCGGCGCGCGGCTGGACGCGGCGCATCACCGCCCTTATGCGGGCGATCACCTCGCGGACGCCGAACGGCTTGGAGACGTAGTCGTCGGCGCCCAGCTCCAGCCCGACCACCCGGTCCGTCTCGTCGCTGCGGGCGCTGATCACGATGATCGGCACCTGGCTGCGGTCCCGCAGCGCTTTGCAGACGTCGAGGCCGTCGGTGTCGGGCAGCCCGAGGTCCAGGAGGACGACGTCGTACGGGCCGTCGTACGACAGCGCCGCCCCGCCCGTGTTGACCCACTGCACCTCGAAGCCGTATCGCAGGAGTCCTCGTCGCAGGGACTCGGCGACCGGCTCGTCGTCTTCCACCAGAAGTACGCGCACGGCCATGACCTTAGTGCTTGAAAGTTGGGGTTCCGTCGTCGCGGGGCCCCGCGATGTGACCCCAGGCACTTTTGGCCGTCCGCGCCGACTGTTCGGCGGCGACCTGGGCAGGGACGTTCCCGGAGCGGTCGAGGCTCCGCGGTGAGAAGCCGGGTGAAACCGGTGGAAGGCCCGGAGAAAACCCAGGTGATCAAAGGGTGAGCGGGACATCTCACCATGCGGTACCAGGGAAGCGATATTCGACCGCTCGATAGACTGAGCCGACCGCCGCAGCACGTGTGAGCGCGTGCGCATGTGCGGATAAGGGACTGAAACGGAGCGAGGAGCGCACGTGGGCCTTGTCGTGCAGAAGTACGGAGGCTCCTCCGTAGCCGATGCCGAGGGCATCAAGCGCGTCGCCAAGCGGATCGTGGAAGCGAAGAAGAACGGCCACCAGGTGGTCGTCGTCGTTTCCGCGATGGGCGACACGACGGACGAGCTGATCGATCTCGCCGAGCAGGTGTCACCCATGCCTGCCGGGCGTGAGTTCGACATGCTGCTGACCGCCGGAGAGCGTATCTCCATGGCGCTGCTGGCCATGGCGATCAAAAACCTGGGCCACGAGGCCCAGTCGTTCACCGGCAGCCAGGCAGGCGTCATCACCGACTCGGTCCACAACAAAGCCCGGATCATCGACGTCACGCCCGGCCGCATCCGGACCGCGCTGGACGAGGGCAACATCGCCATCGTCGCCGGGTTCCAGGGTGTCAGCGCGGACAAGAAGGACATCACCACGCTCGGCCGCGGTGGGTCGGACACGACCGCCGTCGCGCTGGCCGCCGCGCTGGACGCCGAGGTCTGTGAGATCTACACCGACGTCGACGGCGTCTTCACCGCCGACCCGCGGGTCGTGCAGAAGGCGCGGAAGATCGACTGGATCTCCTCCGAGGACATGCTCGAACTGGCCGCGTCCGGTTCGAAGGTGCTGCTGCACCGCTGTGTCGAGTACGCCCGCCGCTACAACATCCCGATCCACGTCCGCTCGTCCTTCTCCGGACTGCCGGGCACCTGGGTCAGCAACGAGAAGCCTGAGTCGCAAGGGGACCACAAGGTGGAGCACGCCATCATCTCCGGAGTCGCCCACGACGTCTCCGAGGCCAAGGTCACGGTCGTCGGCGTCCCGGACAAGCCGGGCGAGGCCGCCGCGATCTTCCGCGCCATCGCGGACGCCGAGGTCAACATCGACATGGTGGTGCAGAACGTCTCCGCCGTGACGACCGGCCTGACGGACATCTCCTTCACCCTCCCCAAGACCGAGGGCCGCAAGGCCATCGACGCCCTGGAGAAGAACAAGGCCGGCATCGGCTTCGACTCGCTGCGCTACGACGACCAGATCGGCAAGATCTCCCTGGTCGGCGCGGGGATGAAGACCAACCCGGGCGTCACCGCCTCCTTCTTCGAGGCGCTGTCCGACGCGGGTGTGAACATCGAGCTGATCTCGACCTCCGAGATCCGTATCTCGGTCGTCACCCGCGCCGACGACGTTCCCGAGGCCGTGCGCGCCGTGCACACCGCCTTCGGGCTCGACTCCGACAGCGACGAGGCCGTCGTCTACGGGGGTACCGGGCGCTGATGGCCCTCATCCACGGAGGCGGCGGTCGTTGATGGCTGTCGATGCCGGGCGCGCCGGCAGGCCGACGCTGGCGGTCGTGGGCGCGACCGGGGCCGTCGGCACCGTCATGCTCCAGATCCTGTCCCACCGCGCGGACATCTGGGGCGAGATCCGTCTGATCGCCTCCCCGCGCTCGGCCGGCCGCAAGCTGGCCGTGCGCGGGGAGCAGGTCGAGGTGACGGCCCTGGTCGAAGGCGCCGAGGAGGTCTTCGACGGGGTCGACGTCGCGCTGTTCGACGTGCCGGACGAGATCGCGGAGCGCTGGGCGCCCATCGCGGCCGCCAAGGGCGCGGTCGTGGTGGACAACTCGGGCGCCTTCCGGATGGACCCGGAGGTGCCCCTCGTCGTCCCCGAGGTCAACCCCCACACCGCCCGCAACCGGCCGCGCGGGATCATCGCCAACCCGCACTGCACGACCCTCTCCATGATCGTGGCGCTCGGCGCGCTGCACGCCGAGTTCGGGCTGCGCTCACTGGTGGCCTCCTCGTACCAGGCGGTCAGCGGCGCGGGGCGGGCCGGCGTGGACATCCTGCGCCGGCAGATCTCCCTGGTCGCCGGTACGGAACTGGGGACCACCCCCGGTGACGTACGGCGGGCCGTGGGCGACGACACCGGGCCGTTCCCGGAGCCGGTGGCGCTCAACGTGGTGCCGTGGGCCGGTGACCTCCGCGCGGACGGCTGGTCCTCGGAGGAGATGAAGATTCGGGACGAGTCCCGCAAGATCCTCGGGCTGCCGAAGCTGCCGGTGGCCGTGACCTGCGTACGGGTGCCGGTGGTCACCGCGCACTCCCTCACCCTGCACGCTCGCTTCGAGGGCGAGGTCACCGTCGCCAAGGCGCGGGAGATCCTCGCCACCGCCCCCGGGGTCGTCCTCTACGACGATCCGGGCGCGGGGGAGTTCCCGACGCCGGCCGACGTGGTCGGCACGGACCCCACGTGGGTGGGGCGCGTACGGCGGGCCCTCGACGATCCGACGGCCCTGGAACTCTTCGTCTGCGGCGACAACCTGCGGAAGGGCTCCGCCTTGAACGCGGTGCAGGTGGCGGAGCTGGTGATGAAGGCGGCGTAGGGGGTTGGCGGGGGCGCCTGTGAGCTCGGGGGTGCGGGTGCGTCGGCGGCTGCCGGCCCGGTGGGGCTTCTCGCGCAGTTCCCCGCGCCCCTGAAAAGCAGGGGCTGCGCCCCGTGCTTTTCGGGCCCACCCGACCTTCGCCTCTCAGGCCCGCAGGGCCATGGTCTTTCAGGCCCGCAGGCACTGGTCTTTTAGGCCCGCAGGGCCGTGGCCTTTCAGGCCTGCAGGGGATGGCCTTTCAGGCCCGCAGGGCGTGGTCTTTTAGGGGCGCGGGGAACTGCGCGAGAAGCCCCCCGGAGCCGCACCCGACAACGCACCCGCACCGACCACGCACCCGGCACCCCCGGAACCCCACCGCCTCGGCCCTTGTCGGTCGTGGCGTGTAAGTTCTTCGAGTCGGCGGCACCACGCGCGGAGGATTTCCGGCCGCGCCGTCGCTGGATCTCCGGGTTGATTCAGGCCTCCCGGTGATCGAGGGTTTTTTCTCCCCGTCCGCCGCAACCGAGCGGTGCACGGGGAGCGTCTTTACCGGGCGCCCTTCGGCGGGGCTGGGCGCCAACACTTGGGGCATAGGGGAAGAGCTGGTACGCATGAGGGCGTTCGACGCGCTGTCCGGTGTTCGGTGGGTCGTACCGATGGCTGCGCGCTGCGCGCCGACGGACGCGTCCGCCGTACCGACCCGCGCACGTTCCCTACGGAGACGTGTGCGGTCTGACGCAAAAGAGATGCCTGTCCCGTACAACCTCGACGGGGGGACGCGGGTCCAACAGGCGTGGCAGAGGTACTCGATTTCACCGCGGTACAGACGAGGGGCACCGCCCTCCGTCCACCCCGCCGTCCCCGCATGCCCGGTTCGGCCGGCGGCATGCCGGTGATCGCGCCGATGCCCGCGGCGCGGCCGACCCGCATACCCAACCAGCGCGACGGCGCGGACGACACGTCGACGGTGCCGGCCTCCGGTACGACGGTCGACCACCTCACCGAGACCTACCGCGCGCACTACCGGTCGCTGCTGGGTCTCGCGGCGCTCCTCCTCGACGACACCGCCTCCTGCGAGGACGTCGTGCAGGAGGCGTTCATCCGGGTGCACTCGGCGCGCAAGCGTGTCCGTGACCCGGAGAAGACGCTCGCCTATCTGCGCCAGACGGTCGTGAACCTCTCGCGCTCCGCCCTGCGCCGCCGCATCCTCGGCCTGAAGCTGCTGTCGAAGCCGATGCCCGACATGGCGAGCGCGGAGGAGGGCGCGTACGACCAGCTGGAGCGCGACTCCCTCATCAAGGCGATGAAGGGGCTCCAGCGGCGGCAGCGCGAGGTCCTCGTGCTGCGCTACTTCGCCGACATGACCGAGGCCCAGGTCGCCGAGACGCTCGGCATATCGCTGGGCTCGGTGAAGGCGTACGGCTCCCGGGGTATCGCGGCACTGCGCGTCGCCATGGAGGCGCCCGCATGAGCACGCACGGCAGCAAGGACGGACCCGACAGGCACGACGGACCCGACAGGCACGACGGACCCGACAGGCACGACGGACCCGACAGGCACGACGGTCGGGGCGGCCGTGAGGGCCGGGACGAGCTCGGTGCCCGGAGGCGTGCCTCCTGGGGGCGCCGGGACGACGACGAACGCGCCGAGGAGCGCGGCGACGAACGCGCGGAACAGCGCGGTCAGGACGGGCGCGTCGGGGGGCGCGGGCTCGAGGAGCACGAAGAAACGCAATCGCACCCTGGGAACGGAACTGTGAATCACGGCCCCGAAGAACAAGGCCCCCACCCCGAGGGCCAGGATCTCGAAGGCCACGCTCCGCAGGACTCGGCCGACGCGGACACGGCCGACGCGGACACGGCAGACCCGGACACGGCCGACGCGGACACGGCAGACCCGGACACGGCAGACCCGGACTTGGCCGGCCCGGACACGGCCGACACGGGTACGAGCCCCTCGGCATCGAACGGCCAGACAGCGAAGTTTCCGGCTCTGAACGGCACCGCGCGCAAGGGCACCGAGCTGAACGGCTCCGCCGCGAAGGGCATCGGCGGGTTCGACTCCGACGAACTGGCGCTGCGCAATCTGCTGCATCAGGCGGTGTCCGAGATCGAGCCCAGGGACGGCACCCTGGACCATCTGCGGCGGGCGGTACCGGCGCGGCGGACCCGCAAGCGCCAGGCCGTCGTCGGCATGGCCGCCGCCGCGCTCTTCATCGGCACGGCGATCCCGGCCCTCGTGCACGTCTCCAACTCCACCGGCTCCGACGTCAACCCCTCCATCATGGGCAACGGCTCGCACAAGCAGGAGACCACGGGCCAGACCAAGGGTCAGACCGGCGGGAACGGTTCGTCGGGGAGCTCCTCCGGCGGGGCCAAGGCGCCCGGCAAGAACAAGGACAAGAACAAGGGCGACAAGGGCAAGGGCGAGACCAGCAGCTCCACGGGCGGCACCCGGCCGATGCCGACGGCTGCCGCCTCCACCCTGTGCACGGCGGCCCAGCTCGGCGGGGGCGGGAGCGTCGGCGCGCCGGACTCCGGCGGAGCCGTCTACGGCTCGTTCCGCGTCTCCAACATCTCCGGCACGAGCTGTACGGTCACCGGCGGGGGCGCCGTGAGCGCCACCCCGCAGGGTGCCGCGGACGGGTCGAAGATCACCGTGGCGACCCATGTCGCCGGTGACGCGGCGGCAGGCCTGCCCGACCCCTCGCTGTCCCTGACCCAGCTGGTGCTGGCGCCGGGAGCGGCCTACGAGGTGCGGTTCGCGTGGGTGCCGTCGGAGCCCTGCCCGACCACCGGCGGGACGACCGGCGGAGGCACCGGCGGCACGGATCCGTCACCGGACCCGACGCCGACGGGCGAGGCGACCCCCGGCACCACCACCGACGGCTCCAACTCCGTCTCCACCCAGCTCTTCACCGAGGACGGCGTCGTCGACGGCAGCGTCCTCGTCTCCCACACCACCGAGGGCGGCATCGCCGGCTTCACCACAGCCGTCTCCAACGCCTGCGCCGGCGTCATCTACCGAACGGGCCTGCTGGCAGCCACCTGACGGGGAGCGGCGGGGCCTTCCGGAGGGAACGAACGGTAGAACCGCCGACGGGCACCTGACGGAATGGCTCGCCTCGGCGCGCGGGGGGCTACGCCTCTGCGGAGCAGTTGCGCGGTCGCGTGGCCCGGCGGTCCTACGGGGCCGGCTCGGCTTCGCGGGAGCGGTGCTCGGTGGTGTGGTCGCCGCCGCCCGGCGGCTCGTCGGCGTCAGGTTCGGCCGTGTCGGGCAGCAGTCCCAGTTCCGCGTCGCGGATGAACTCGACCTCGCGGCGCAGCAGGCGGAACCACATGAAGACGACGAAGCCGGCGAAGACGAACCACTCCCCGGTGTAGCCGAGGTTCTGGAAGGCCTTGAGGTCGAGCCCGGTGTCCTGCGGCGCGGTCGCCGGGACGGCCTTCATGCCCGAGTCGCCCTTGTCGAGGGTGATCCAGGCGTCGTACAGATCCTCCGGCACGAGGTTCACCAGCGCCGCCGCGCTGATCGCCGAGGTCTGCCCGGCGGGCAGCCCACCCTGGACGGGCACCCCGTTCGACCCCGGGGTCTCGGACGCCTGCAGCGAACCGGTCACGGTGACCTCGCCGGAGGGCGCCGCCGGGGCCCGGCCCGCGTCCGCGGCGCCGGGCAGCCAGCCCCGTACGACCGGCAGGGCCTTGCCCTCGTCGGTGCGCAGCAGTGTGAGCACGTAGAACCCGCTCTTGCCGTCCACCTCACGGTTGGGCACGAGGAGTTGCTCGCCGTACCGCCCGCTCACGGTGGCCAGTTCGCCGGAGGTCTCCTTGTCCACGGGCAGCAGCTCGTCCAGCGGGCGCGCCGGGGCCCGGTCCGCCGGGTCGATCCGCTCGGTCGCCGCGCGGTGGTCCCGCATCCGGTCCTCGAACCGGCTCAGCTGCCACGACCCCATGAACACGCAGAACGGGATGGCGAGCAGCACGAAGACGTTGATCCCCCACCATCGGGGCGTCAGCAGGAACCGGTACACGCCCTCCACCGTACGGTGCCGGAGCGGGGCCCCCGGCCCCGGGGTCGCCCCCTCAGTACCGCTCGACGAGGTGCTCACGCCCGGCCGGTGGCTCGTACGGCTCGGGCCAGAAGTCGGTGACCGCGGCTATCAGGCCGTCCTCGTCCACCGTGAAGAAGGAGATCGCGTACATCTCCTCCAGCCCCACCGTGACATGCGTCCAGCTCACCACCTGCCCCGGCCGACCAGGCTCTCGCGGCTCCGCGACGATCCGCTCCACCCGGGCGTGCCAGTCACCCGGGTACTTCCGGTTGAACTCCACGTACCGCTCCCGGCCGCGGATCCGCTCCCGCGTCTGCGGCAGCTCGTACACGACGTCCGAGGCCAGCGTCTCGGCGAACGCGGCCCAGTCCCGCCGCTCGGCGCCGGCCCAGAAGCGCTCGACGGTCGCGCGGAGATCGGTCCTCGAGGTCGCTCTGTCGGTAGTCCCCGTGGTCGTCCCCGGTGTCGTTGAGGTCATGCGGCGAGTCTGCACCCGACCACTGACAATCGGCCCGGCCCGGAACCCGCGGCGGCCGAAGTTATCCACAGGCTGGGGACCTCGTCGGCACATTGTCGTGCGGTCGGGGCAATATGGGGCCATGACTGAGAGCAACGGGTCCACCCCGCAGCAGCAGAGCGGCTCCATGCCCGACTGGGAGAAGAGGTTCCGGGCACCGAGGGTGTCCCTGCCGGACTGGGCGGAGGACGCGCCGCACCGCTCGCTGTTCGTCTCCAACGCCACGGGCACGTACGAGCTCTACGCGTGGGACCGCGCCACCGGCGAGCAGCGCCAGGCCACGAACAGGGCCAACGGCACGACGGACGGTGTGCTCTCGCCGGACGGCGAGTGGATCTGGTGGTTCGACGACAAGGACGGGGACGAGTTCGGCGTCTGGCGCCGCCAACCCTTCCACGGCGGCCCGGACGAGGAGGCGGTTCCGGGCCTGGAGCCGTCGTACCCGGCGGGCCTGGCCATCGGCCGCGACGGCCGTACGGCGATCGTCGGCCGCTCCACCGACGAGGACGGCTCCACGATCCATCTGTTCCGGCGGGGCGAGGCCCCCGTCGAGATCTACCGCCACCGTGAGTCGGCCGGCGTCGGAGACCTCTCGCACGACGGTTCGCTGATCGCGATCGAACACACCGAGCACGGTGACGCCATGCACGCGGCGGTGCGTGTCCTCCGGCCGGACGGCACGACGGTCGCCGAACTCGACGACACCAAGGCCGGCACCGTCGAGCTGGGCCTGGACGTGCTGGGCTTCGCCCCCGTCGTCGGCGACACCCGGCTGCTCGTCGGCCACCAGCGCGGCGGCCGCTGGGAGCCGCTCGTCTGGGACGTGGTCTCCGGCGAGGAGACCGACCTCGGCCTCGCCGACCGGCTGCAGGGCGACATGAGCGCCGAGTGGTATCCGGACGGCTCCGCGCTGCTGCTCGCCCACAGCTTCGAGGCCCGCGTCGAGCTCTTCCGCTACGACCTGGCGTCCCGTGCCCTGGAGCGGGTGGAGACCCCGCGAGGCACGGTGTCCGGGGCCACGGCCCGCCCCGACGGCAGCATCGAGTACCTGTGGTCCTCGGCCGCCGTACCGCCGGTCGTCCGCTCCACGACGGGCGAGGCGGTCCTCGACCCGCCGGGCATGAAGTCGCCCGGGTCGGTGCCGGTGGAGGACGTCTGGGTGGACACCCCCGGCGGCCGCGTCCACGCGCTCGTCCAGCGTCCGCCCGGCGTGTCCGGCCCGTACGCCACCCTGTTCGACATCCACGGCGGCCCGACCTGGCACGACAGCGACTCCTTCGCTGCGGGCCCGGCCGCCTGGCTGGACCACGGGTACGCCGTGATCCGCATCAACTACCGGGGCTCCACCGGGTACGGCCGCGCCTGGACCGATGCCCTCAAGCACCGGGTCGGCCTGATCGAGCTGGAGGACATCGCGGCGGTGCGGGAGTGGGCGGTGGACTCCGGGTTCGCCGACCCCGAGCGCCTCATCCTCACCGGCGGCTCCTGGGGCGGTTACCTCACCCTGCTGGGCCTCGGCGTCCAGCCGGACGCCTGGGCGCTCGGCATCGCCGCGGTGCCCGTCGCGGACTACGTCACGGCGTACCACGACGAGATGGAGGCGCTCAAGGCGATGGACCGCACGCTCCTCGGCGGCACGCCCGAGGAGGTCCCCGAGCGCTTCGAGGCCTCGTCGCCGCTGACCTACGTCGACGCGGTGAAGGCCCCGGTCTACATCTCCGCCGGTGTCAACGACCCCCGCTGCCCCATCCGCCAGATCGACAACTACGTCGACCGGCTCGCCGCCCGCTCCGCCGTCCACGAGGTCTACCGCTACGACGCCGGCCACGGCTCCCTGGTCGTCGACGAACGCATCAAACAACTCCGCCTGGAACTCGACTTCGCCGAACGCCATCTGGGAGGCCGCCCCTGAGACCACCGGCACCCCCGCGCCCGTAGGGGCGCGGGGAACTGCGCGAGACCCCCCGCGCACCCGCCCGACCACACACCCCAGGGGGTCGAAGGGGCGCAGCCCCTGGGGATGGGACGGGTAGGGGCGGCGGGGGGCGAGGACCAGGACGGACCCACCTCAAGCCGCCACCAACACGCCCTCCTCACACGCCCCCTCCGCCGCCGCCAGCAACTCCACGAGCGTGGTCCGCGCCCGTGCCACCCGTGACCGCACCGTCCCTACCGGACACCCGGCCAGCTCCGCCGCGTCCTCGTAGGACAGCCCCAGCATCTGTGTGAGGACGAACGCCTCACGCCGTTCCTCGGGCAGCGCGCCCAGCAGATCGGTGAGCGCGATGCCGTCGTCGAAGCCGGGCAGACCGCGCGGCTGGGCATGCTCGACAGCCAGCCGCCAGTCCGGTACGTCCGACAGCCGGGGCCGGGCCGCCGCGTACCGGAAGCTGTCGGTCACCGCCCGGCGGGCGATGGACAGCAGCCACGTACGGGCGGAGCAGCGGCCCTCGAACCGGTGCAGGCTGCCGAGGGCCCGCAGGAATGTGTCCTGCGCGAGGTCGTCCACGGCCTGCGGGTCCGCGCAGAGGTGGGCGACGAACCGCTGGACGTCTCGGTGGAGCGCGCCGACGAACCGTTCGACGGCCTCCGGGTCACCACCTCGGGCGGCGAGCGCCCAGGCGGTTATGGACTCGTCGGGCGTGGCCCGGGAGGCTCGCGGGATCGACGCGGGCGGGGGAGTAAGGGTGATCACCTGGTGTCCTTCTAGGGTCGTCCGGGACCAGGACCGTCCGTCGACGCGGGCACGTGGAAGGCACAGGGCCGCACAGTCGCCTCCGGGGCGGCTGCTCTCCGCACAGCCGCCCTGCGCGCGGCCGGGCAGGCAGGCGTACGGGGCCGTGCGGACGTGCGCGATGCGTGGGAACGCGTCTGGTGGTCCGGCGGGGGTGGGAAGCCGGCCGTACGGCACGCGGGTGGCGGCGTACGGCCGAAGCCCGGGGAGCGAGCCGTGGTGGCTGCCCCGGGTCACCGGCTGTCGTCAGCTGACAGCGGTCCCGGCGGGCGGACCCCGAGAGGTGATCGCATGGACGAGAAGGAGCGAACGGGGCGCGCGGTCCGTATGGCCGCGCCGTACCCGGGGGCGCGGTCGCTCCGCCGCGACGGGCAGCGCGAGCGACAGCCGCAACGGTGCGGCCAGCCAGCCGGCCACGGCCCGCAGCAGGGCGAAGGCGGCGCGCTCGCCGTGCGCCAGCCAGAGACCGCACAGCAGCGCGGCCAGCAGATGCGCGGCGAACATGCCGGACGAGGACGCGGACGTGCCGTCCAGGAGGTAACCGGTGAGGTCCACATGGTCCATGTGACCGGCAGGGCCCATGTGGACGGTGTGATTCATATGGGCGGAGCCCATGTCCATGGCACCGCTCATGGAGCCGTCCGTGGCACCGCTCACCGGGGCCGTGCCCGCGGAGGCCGTGCTCGCGGAGACCGGCGGCTGTGCCAGTTCGAAGCCCCGGTGGAGGGCCGTCTGCGCGGCGACCACCACGGAGGTGATCAACGGGAGGCCGCGCTCGCGTCCGGCCAGGCACCAGCCGACCGCACCGGTCGCGGCGACCCCGACGGCCAGGGCCCACCAGGGGACATGACCACCGGACATCAGCACGTGGCCCAGGGCCGCGAGCAGCACACAGACGGCCGCGAACATCGCGGCGCGCGTCGTGCGCGTACCCCACCCTGCGGTCATGGCGCCCCATCCTCGCATCCGGACACCGCCGTCATCCCGTCCCCCTTGAGTACGGATGTCCACCCGTGGTCGCACTCACACCAGCAACTGTGATCCAGATCACTGAGGAACCGGCCGCGTCCATGCGGCAGTCTTCTGCCTCGTGGGGAGCCCTTCGCAGCACAACAGCCGTAACGGTCCAGGCCGACAGCCGGGCCCTGCCGACCCCGGCGCGCACATGGTCGTCTGCGGGGACGACGGGCTGGCGCACCGGCTCGCCGCCGAACTGCGGACCGTGTACCGGGAGCAGGTGACCCTCGTCGTGCCGCCCACCGCGAGGATCGCCCAGCGGCCCGTCGTCGGGCGCGCCCGCACCGCCGCCGCGCTCCTCGACCGAGTGACGGCGGTCGTCAACAGGGCGGCGGGCAACGGCGATCCGACCCCCGGCGACCGGACCGGCGACCGCACCGGCGGGACCGGGGAGCGGACCGGCGGCGCAACCGGAGAGCGGGGCGACCGGGGGGAAAGAGGCGACCGGGGCGACCGGGGCGGCGGCAGGAACAGCCCCCGGGACGGCGGTGAGCGGGTCCTGGAGGCCGGGGAAGCCACCGAGGCGGTGCTCGCCGAGGCCGGTGTGGAGCGGGCCGCCGCGCTGGCCCTGGTGTACGACGACGACGAGACCAACATCCGCGCGGCCCTCACCGCGCGCCGCCTCAACCCGCGCCTGCGACTCGTCCTGCGGCTCTACAACCGCCGGTTGGGCCAGCACATCGAGGAACTCCTCGACCAGGCCTCGGCGTTGGCGACGGCAGGCACCGCCGCCGACGGGGTCGACGGCTTCGGCGCCTCGACGACCGTCCTGTCCGACGCCGACACGGCCGCGCCCGCGCTGGCGGCGACCGCCGTGGCCGGAACCAGCAAGGTCGTCCAGACGGACGGGCTGATGCTCAGGGCCGTGGAACGCCCGCCGGGCCGGGCGGGTCAGGGCGCGGCGGGCCAGGGCTCGGGAGGCCAGAGCTCCGGAGGGCTGTGCACCCTCGCGCTGCTGTCGGCCACCACCAACGACCCCGCCGGAACCGAGGGTTCCGAGGGCAGCGGGGAACGCGGCCCCCAACTCCTGCCCGACGAGCGGGCGGTGGCGGAGGCCACCGGGCGCGGCACCGTCGTCCTGGACACCGTGCGCTACGCGGGACCCGCGCTGCCGCCCGGCCGTTCCGGCGGCGGTCCGCTCGGCGCCTTCGGGTCGCTGCTCTCGCGGCGGCTGCGGTGGTCCCTCGCGGGGATGATCGGGTGCGTGTTCGCCCTGGCCGTCGCCCAGATGGTGATCACCGGGGAGCATCCGCTCCAGGCGACGTACGCGACCCTCCTGGACCTCTTCGGGATCGCCGACCCCGCGACCGACCAGAGCGACTCCCGGCAGATCCTCCAGCTTCTCTCCGGCCTCATGGGCTTACTCCTGCTGCCCGTGCTCCTGGCCGCCGTCCTGGAGGCCCTCGGCACGTTCCGCAGCGGCACCGCCCTGCGCAAGCCGCCGCGCGGCCTGTCCGGGCACGTCGTCCTCCTCGGCCTCGGCAAGATCGGCACCCGTGTGCTCGCCCGCCTGCGCGAGCTGCACATCCCGGTCGTCTGCGTCGAGGAGGACCCCGAGGCGCGCGGTCTGGCCGAAGCCCGGCGGCTACGGGTGCCGGTCATCCTGGGCGACGTGACCCAGGAGGGCGTCCTGGAGGCCGCCAAGATCCACCGCGCCCACGCCCTCCTCGCGGTCACCAGCTCCGACACGACGAACCTCGAAGCCGGCCTGTACGCCCGTTCCGTACGCCCCGACCTGCGCGTCGTCCTGCGCCTCTACGACGACGACTTCGCCACCGCCGTCTACCGCACCCTGCGCGCCGCCCACCCGGGCGCCCTCACGCGCAGCCGCAGTGTCACGCACCTGGCCGCGCCCGCGTTCGCCGGGGCGATGATGGGGCGCCAGATCCTGGGCGCGATCCCCGTCGAGCGCCGAGTGCTCCTCTTCGCGGCCGTGGAGGTCCGAGGTCATCGGCGCCTGGAGGGGCGGACCGTCGCGGAGGCGTTCCGGGCGGGGGCGTGGCGTGTGCTGGCCCTCGACACGGCGGCGTCCGGAGATCCGGGTCCGGAACGGGCGCCCGGGCCGCCGCCGGGTTCGGGACTGATCTGGGACCTCCCACCCACATACGTCCTCCGGGCCGAGGACCGCGTGGTGCTGGCGGCGACGCGACGGGGGCTGGCGGAGCTGCTGGGGAGACGGGCGGAGGCGTAGTTTTTTTGGCCGTCGGTCGGCTGCCGCCCCGGTGGGGCTTCTCGCGCAGTTCCCCGCAGCCCCTGAAAAACAGGGGCTGCGCCCCATGCTTTTCACCCCGCAGCCCCGTCGCTTTCCAGGCCCGCAGGACCGTGGTCTTCCAGGCCCGCAGGGGCCTGGTCTTTTAGGGGCGCGGGGAACTGCGCGAGAAGCCCCACCGGCCCGCGGACGACCTCACCCGCAGACAACCCCGTGCACATCCCAAGCCGGGAACGGATCATCCAGGGCCACCCCACACCCGCCCTCGCCCTCGCACTCGCCCTCGTCCCCCGTCACCAGACACCCGGCGAGAGCCGCCCGCAGCGCATCCCCCCGCAACCCCGTCCCGATGAACACCAACTCCTGCGCGAACGGGGCCTCCTCATCCTGCGCCGCCGTCGGTTCGAAGCGGGCCACCGACCCCGCCTGGGACCACAGCCCGACGACCCCCGGCCGCCCGGCGAGCGTGAAGAACCCCTTGGACCGCAGCACCTGCCCGAACGCACCGCTGTCGAGCCCCTCGGTCACGAACTCCCACAACCGCCCGGGATGAAAGGGCCGTTCGGCGCGGAAGACCGTCGACGAGATGCCGTACTCCTCGGTCTCCGGCACATGCTCCCCGTTCAGCTCCCGCACCCACCCCGGCGCCTGCTGGGCCCGCTCGAGATCGAACGCCCCCGTACCGAGCACCTCCTCGACCCGCACCCGCCCATGGCTGACCGGCACGACCCGCGCCGCCGGATTGAGCCGCGCCAGGGTCGCCGCGAGCCGCTCGGCGGTCGCCGTGTCGACGAGGTCGAGCTTGTTCAGCACGATCACGTCGGCGAACTCCACCTGGTCCATGAGCAGATCGCTCACGGTGCGCTCGTCGTCCTCGTACTGGTCGAGCCCCCGCGCCACCAACTCGTCCCCGCCCGCGAGCTCCGGCAGGAAGTTCACCGCGTCGACGACCGTGACCATGGTGTCGAGCCGGGCGAGATCCCCGAGCGTGGCCCCGTCGTCGCGCGCGAAGGCGAACGTGGCCGCGACCGGCATGGGTTCCGAAATCCCGGAGCTCTCGATCAGCAGGTAGTCGAAACGTCCCTCCCGCGCGAGCCGGTCCACCTCCTCCAGCAGATCGTCGCGCAGGGTGCAGCAGATGCACCCGTTGGTCATCTCGACGAGCCGCTCCTCGGTGCGGGACAGCGCCGCCTCGCCCCCGCGCACGAGCGCGGCGTCGATGTTGACCTCGCTCATGTCGTTGACGATCACCGCCACCCGCAACCCCTCACGGTTGCCGAGGACATGGTTGAGCAGGGTGGTCTTGCCCGCGCCGAGGAACCCGGACAGGACGGTGACGGGCAGCCGCTCCCGGAGCGTGGTCACGGCCTCAGCCCTCGGGGTGGATGAGCCCGCGCTCGTACGCCTTCAGCAGCCGCTGCGGTACGAGATGCGTGGTGCCGTCGACCGTGAACGGCACCAACTGCGGTGTGCTCGCCTTCCACTGGGCGCGACGGTGGCGGGTGTTGCTGCGGGACATCTTCCGCTTGGGTACGGCCATGGGGTCCTCCTCCACAGGGTGATGGACCGGAACGCTACATGAAAATGGATCCCATTACTAAAAATGCGGTCCAGGGGCCGTGAGCAACCCCGGGCCGGGCGCCGTATGGGAGGAAAGGGTCGAACAGGCCCGCTCAGCGCAGCCGTTCCCTACGGAGGTACCGTCCCCCGTGGCCACAACCAAGGAAGAAGCCCCCCACCGCGGGCGGCATCTCGACCCACCCCTCCTGCTCACCATGCTGCTGGTCCTCGCGGTGGTGGCGCAGGCCCCGCTGCGGGGCCTGCTGTCCGCGCCCGTGACGCAGAGCTGGATGACCGTGTTCGTCGCGGTGGTCGTGCAGGCCCTGCCGTTCCTGGTCATCGGGGTGCTGCTGTCGGCGGCCATCGCGGTGTTCGTGCCCGCGTCGTTCTTCGTCCGCGCGCTGCCGAAGCGGCCCGCCCTCGCGGTGCCGGCGGCGGGCGTGGCCGGGGTGGTGCTGCCGGGCTGCGAGTGCGCCTCCGTGCCGGTCGCGGGCGCCCTCGTACGCCGGGGTGTGACGCCCGCGGCGGCGCTCGCCTTCCTCCTCTCCGCCCCCGCGATCAACCCGATCGTGCTGACCGCGACCGCCGTGGCCTTCCCCGGAAACCCCGAGATGGTGCTGGCCAGGCTGGTCGCGAGCCTGCTGGTGGCCTGCGCGATGGGCTGGCTGTGGCTACGGCTGGGCCGCGGCGAGTGGATGCGTCCGCCGGAGCGGCCGTCCTACGAGGGCCAGGGCAAGGGCGCGGCCTTCTGGGGCTCGGTGCGGCACGACGTGATGCACGCGGGCGGCTTCCTGGTCGTCGGCGCGATGGCGGCGGCCACGCTCAAGGCGGTCGTCCCGGCGACCTGGCTGAACGCCGCCGCTGACAACCCGGTGATCGCGATCGTCGCTCTCGCCGTCCTGGCCGTACTGCTGTCGATCTGTTCGGAGGCGGACGCGTTCGTGGCGGCCTCCCTGACCCAGTTCTCCCTGACCTCCCGGCTGGCCTTCCTGGTCGTCGGTCCGATGATCGACCTGAAACTCTTCGCCATGCAGACCGCCACCTTCGGCCGCGCCTTCGCGCTCCGCTTCGCCCCCGCCACCTTCGCCCTCGCGATCCTGGTGTCGGCCCTCGTCGGGGCGGTGCTGCTGTGAACCGCCAGGCCCAGACGGTTGTCCTCTTCCTCACCGGCGGAGCCCTGCTGCACGCCGGCTTCACCGACCTCTACCTCCGCTACGTCAAGGCCGGCCTGCGCCCCCTCCTCATCGGCGCGGGCATCGTCCTCATCACCGCCGCCGTCGCCACGCTCTGGTACGAACGCCGGGCGCGCCCCCAGGAGCGCCAGGCCGAGCCGCACGCCCCCGCCGACGCACCGCACGCCCATCCCGACGAGTCGCGCGCCCATGCCGACGAGCCGCACCCCCACCGCGAACCCCGGGTCTCCTGGCTCCTCGTCCTCCCCCTCCTCGCCCTCGTCCTGGTCGCCCCGCCCGCCGCCGGCTCCTACACCGCGATGCGCACCGGCACGGCCCTCCAGGAACAGCCCTGGGGCTATCCGAAGCTCCCCGCCGACGGCACCCTCCGCCTGAGCGTCGCCGACTACGCGGGCCGCGCGGTCTACGACAAGGGACGCGCCCTCGCGGGCCGCCCGCTCAAGGTCACGGGCTTCCTCGCCTTCGACGACTCCGGCACGCCGTACCTGGTCCGCATGGCCCTCAACTGCTGTGCCGCGGACGCCCAGCCCGTCAAGATCGCCCTCACCGGCGAACTCCCCGCCGTGCTCCAGCCGGACACCTGGATCGAGGTCACCGGCACCTACACGCCGAAGCGGACCGAGGACCCCCTCAACGGCACCGCCGTCCCCTATCTCAGCGTCACCGCGACCAAGCCGGTGAAGGCACCGCAGGACCCGTACGACGAGGCCTGGAACGGCTGAGACCGGGGGAGGCGGGGGGAGGCGGCGGGGGAACGCGCCGAGGGCATGAAGCCGAGGGCATGAAAGGGCCCGGTCGCTGGCGACGGGGGATGCACCAGCGACCGGGCTATGGCCAAGGCTAACAAGGCTGTTCGCGGGACGGGAGCCGACTGGTCGATAGCGTTGACAAGTTGTGATCGGGATCACGCGGGTCCACGGGCCCGTCCACCTCGCCCCCGGTCCCCTGCGGATGGCCGGAACCGACCGGGGGATATCCGCGAACTCCCTGTTCAGCGGCCTGTCAGGCACCCTCGCACGGCGGCTCGTACGACAGCCGCGGCAAGTACTCGTCCCACTTCTCCCGCGTGAGCACCCCGCGCGTCGTCGAGCAGATGTGCCGTACGGCGTCGTCGACGTCCAGGTTCCACAGCCGTACGGTGTCGGCGCCGCTGGAGACCCCGAGCATGTCGCTGTCCGGGCTGAAGGACAGGAACTGGCCCGTCTTGGCGTTGGGGCTCATCGCCCGGCCGATGGGGGAGGCCTCGGCGGGGCTGGACACGTCCCAGAGGTGGACGGTGCTGTCGTTGCCGCCGCTGGCCAGGGTCTCGCCGTCCGGGCTGAAGGTCAGCGAGACGATCGCCTCGGTGTGGCCGACGAGCGGGGCGCCCAGGCGTGTCGCCTCGCGCGGGTCGGAGACGTCCCAGAGCCGGACCGTGTCGTCACCACCGCCACTGGCCAGCGTCCTGCCGTCCGGACTGTAGACGAGGTCGCTGACCGCGCCGCGGTGAGCGGTGAGCGGCCCGTCGAGACGCCGGGACCGGGCCGGGTCCGCCACGTCCCACAGCCGGATGGTGCCGTCCGCGCTGCCGCTGGCGAGCGTCCTGCCGTCCGGGCTGAAGACCAGGGCGAGGATGTAGCCCTTGTGCCCGGTGAGGGGCTTGCCGAGCGGGACCACCCGGGAGGGGTCGCGGACGTCCCACAACTGCACGTCGTGGTCGCCGTAGGAGGTGGCCAGGACCCGCCCGTCCGGGCTGTACGCCTGCGCGTCCGTGTACCGGATCCGCAGCGGCAGCGGCGACCCCCGCAGGAGCGGGCGCGCCGGGTCGCTGACGTCCCACAGATACAGCGCCCGGTTCCCGGCCACGATCGAGAGGATGCGCCCGTCGGGGGAGAACGACAGGGAACGGTTGCCGCTGTCCTTGAGCGTGAACGCCTTCCCCAACAGCACGGGCCGGCCGGGCTCCGCCACGTTCCACAGCCGGATCCGCCCGTCCCGCCCGGCGGTGGCCAGCACCCGCCCGTCCGGCCGGAACACCCCGTTCCGGCCGACCATGTCCGAGGTCGGCACCGACCACAGCCGCACCTTGCTGTCGCCGCTGCCGGTGGCGAGGGTCCGGCCGTCCGGGCTGAACCCCAGGGCGAACATCTCCCCGCTCGCCCCGGCCAGCGGCTCGCCGACCTGCGACGGGTACGCGGGGTCCGCCACGTTCCACAGACTCGCCGTGCTGTCCGCGCTGGCGGCGGCGAGCGTGCTGCCGTCCGGGCTGAAGGCCACGGACCAGATGGGGCCGGTGTGCCCGGTGAGCGGCGCGCCCAGCGCACGCGCCCGGCGCGGCTCGGCCACGTCCCAGAGCCGGACGGTGTTGTCCGAACTGCCGCTGGCCAGCGTCCGCCCGTCCGGACTGAAGGCCAGCGAGTGCACCAGGCTCGTATGGCCCTTGAGCACGGGGCCCACCGTGCGGGGCGCACGCGGATCGGCCACGTCCCACAGGCGGATCGTGTTGTCGTCGCCCCCGGTCGCCAGCGTCTTCCCGTCGGGCCCGAACGCGACGGCGCGTACGGGAGCGCTGTGCCCGGTGAGCGGCTCGCCGAGCGCCGTCACGTGCGCCGGGTCGCTCACGTCCCACAGCCGTACGGTGTGGTCCTCGCCCACGGACGCCAGGGTCTCCCCGTCCGGGCTGAAGGCGATCAAAAAGATCGTGCCGTCGTGCCCGTCCAGTGGTGCGCCCAGCGCGCGCGGCGCACGCGGGTCCCGTACGTCCCACATACGGATCGTGCCGTCGTCACCGGCGCTGGCGAGCGTACGGCCGTCCGGCGCGAAGACGGCGCTGCTCACCCAGCTGGTGTGCCCGGTGAGGGGCCTGCCCAGGGCCTTGGCCCGGGACGGGTCCGCCACGTCCCACAGCCGTACGGAACGGTCGTAGCTGGCGGTGGCGAGGTACTTCCCGTCGGGGCTGAAGGAGGTGAGGTAGACGGCACCGCCGTGGCCGAGAAGCGGGGTGGCCAGGGGCGCGTTGACGATGGAGACGAGCCGGTTGCCGGTGCCCTCGTCGTCGGGCCGCAGATCGTGCGCCACCAGGTCGAGCTGGGCCGACAGCGACGGATCCGAGTACTGGACCCGATCGGCCTGGGCGACCACCTGCTCGAACACCGCGTCGTTGCGCTGCTGCCAGGCGACCACCGCCGAGCCGACGGCCACCAGGGCGAACGCCACCAGCGCCGCCACGGCACTCCGCCGGATCCGGACGGTACGCCGGCGCAGCCGGACGGAGGCGGCAAGGAATTCCACGGCGCTACGGGTGAGGAAGACGCCGCCGGAGTCGCCGGGGTCGCCGGGGTCTGCGGGGGTGCCGCCGGAGTTTCTGGGGTCGCCGGTGCCGTTCTTTCCCCCGGCGCCGCTCTTCGCCGCTTCTCCGGTGCCTGCCTTGCCCCCGGTACCTCTGGTGCCCCCCTTACCGCCGCTACCCCCGGCGTCCACGGTGGACTTGGCCCAGGTGTGCGCCTGTTCGAGCCGCGAACCCCGGTAGAGCAGCGAGGAATCGCGCCCGGAGTCCTCCCACGCGCGGCCGTCCTCCTCCAACCGCTGCCGCAGCAGATGGTCGTTGCGGCCCTCGTCGATCCACCCCCGCAGGCGCGGCCAGGCGTGCAGCAGCGCCTCGTGGGTGATCTCCACGGTCTCCGCGTCCAGCGTCAGCAGCCGGGCGCGGGCCATCGCCTCCAGCGACTCCTCGGTCTTGGCCGGGTCCGCCGAGCCGTCCGCGAGCTGCCGCCGGGTGCCACGGCGCCGGGTGGCCTGGGTGTCCTCGCCCAGCCGGACCAGCCGCAGCAACAGCAGCCGAGCCGCCGAACGGGCCGCCGGGTCCAGCCCCGACCAGGCCCGCTCGGCGGTGGCCGCCACCGCGCCCTGGATACCGCCGGCCGCCCGATAACCGGCCAGCGTCAACCGGCCCGCCTTCCGCCGCTGCCATGTCACGAGCAGGGCGTGCGACAGCAACGGCAGCACGCCCGCGTCGTGCGCCCCGCGCGGCCCGTCCGCGCTCACCTCGCGCACGATCAGCTCCGCCAGCCCCGGTTCCAGCTCCAGCCCCACGGCCTTGGCCGGACCGGTCACCGCCTCCCGCAGCTCCGCCGTGGTCAACGGCCCCAGCACCATGTGCCGGTGCTGCAGGGCGTCCGCCAGTTCCGGATAGCCGAGGCACTGCTCGTAGAAGTCGGCCCGCACACCCAGTACGACGACCACGGGCGCCGCCCCGCCCCGCGCCCCCGGCGTGCACGCCGCACTGAGCACCTGCACGAACGTCCGCCGGTCGGCCTCGTCGGAGGAGAGCGTGAAGGTTTCTTCGAACTGGTCGACGATCAGGACGGGGCGGGTGGGGTTGGGGGTCGAGGTGAGGGCGAGGGCTGGGGTGGGCGTGGGGGGCGGGGTGCCCTGGGGCAGACTGCCGTCGACCGGGCCGGCGCTGTAGTCGCCGCTGCGGCTGCGGCGGCTGCTGTCGCTGGCGCTCTCGGTCTTGCCGCTCCCGATCGTGCTGCCACCGCCGCTGCTGTTCCCGCTCGTGCTGTCCTCGGTCGTGCTGCCCCCGGTTGGGGCACCCCCGCCGCTGCCGTCGCTCCGGCTGCCGCCGCCCCTGGTCTCGCCGCCGTGGCGTTCGCTGTCGCGTCGCCGGGCCCACGCGGCGAAGGCCTCCCGTACCGCCTCGGCGAACATGGGCGTACCGGGCTCGTACGCGGCGGACACGACCTGCCGCAGCTCGGGTATGTGCCGGGTCAGCTCGCCGACAGGATCGGCCCCCGGCACGAGTTGGAGCACCTCGCCGCCCCTCCGCACACCGGCCGGCCCCGCGCTCCCGAGCCTCGCGCTCCCCTGGCCGCTGTCGACTTCCAGGGCGCCGCTGCGCAGGGCGGGCACGAGCCCGGCATTGAGCAGGGAGGATTTCCCGGCGCCCGAGGCACCCACGAGCATCACCAGGCCGCCGGTGCGCCCCGCAGCGCGCAACTGCTCGACGAGCGCGTCGGTGCTCCGCTCCCGCCCGAAGAACCAGCGGGCGTCCTGCTGTCGGTACGAGGCCAGCCCCCGGTAGGGGCAGACGCCACCGGGGAGGGGCGACCCCTCGCCGGGAGGTTGCTCGTCCATGGCGGCGCCGGACGCGGAGGCCCCGGCGGTCGAGGTACCGAACGCGGAGTCCGCCGGGCGCTCCCCGGCGGGATCGGCCAGGGCCCGCTCCCAGAGCCGCTGCCACTGGGCCATGTCGTACAGCCCCTTGGACACCGGAACGGGCCGCGCCCGCCGGGCCTCGGGGATCAGCACCTGCAGGACGGCGGCGAGGGCGGCGAACTGCGCGGGCACGTTCCGGGCCCGTCGCCAGTCACTGATCCGCTGGGCCGAGACCCGCACGGGGCGCCCGCGCTCATCGACCCGCTGGAGTCGGACGACCGACTCCGAGACGCTCTTGAGGGGAGGATTGCCCGCTTCCTTGTACAACAGCGCGAGACGTTCCGCGAAGGCCGTGCGTGCCTCTGAGTCGTGACTCAAGGCATCTACCCCTTACCTTCCCCCGCTACGTGGACATCCGGACCGGAAAACTCACCTTGCTGGTCTGACCTGCGGAAATGCCGTCACCGGACACCGGAGCCCTCCTCTCCCACCACCCCCGACTGGCAGGATCAGGCCCAAGCCGCCCACGCCGGTGCACGGCCCTCAGGGCCCACCGGCGTAGCGCCCGCAAATCCGATCCATCATGCCGCACGCTTCCGGCCACCCTCAGCGACGCCCCCAGCCACAACCCCCTCGATCCACGTCCCCAAGCGCGGATCGACACCCCCGCATCGTTCGGCACCGGTCCCCACGTGGGGAGGGACCGGTGCCGAACGAAGCGGCATCAAGGCGCAGTCGAGGAATGGGTGCTACCGGGCCATCCGCACGGCAAGTGGCACGGGGCCCCAGGGCGCCGGGCCCACCCCCGCGGCACCCGGCCGGAGATCGCTGTCCCGCCGCCATGCGCGACCAGAACGTCCGCACCGTGGCCCAAACGGACAGGCGACGACGGCCACGCACCGCCGAAAGCAACCATCGACGAGGCACGACCTCCCACGCCCCCACTCCCTCCCCACCTGGGAACCGCGCACGGCACAACCACTGTCGTGTCCTGTCGTGCACACAGCTGAGCCGAGATCCACCTCCTGCCTCCCCTGGGCGGGTTCCGCATTCCTCGGAGCCACGATGGGTGGCGTCGCCTGGTCGCTGACCGTCTGGGCGCGCGCGTACTGCGACGCGGGCTACGACGCAGGCGGCCGCTTCGAACTCAACTTCCTGCTCCCTCTCATGGTGGGCACCGAAGCACTCGTGGGCCTCGCGACGTGGGCCATCGGCCGACGCCTGTCGCTACACGCGCCAAGGACGGTCCGCGCCGTACTGCCGACGCTGCTGGTGGTCATCGCGACCACGGCCCTGGCATGGTGGCTCTTCGCAACCCGAGGAACGATGGACGGCTACCCCGCCGACTCGGGCCTCTGCCCCACAAGCAACATCCCACCCCAATGGCCCAACTGGATCCCCGCCTGACCACCAACGGCTGCTTCCATGGGCAGTCTCGCTCCCTCGGCGCAGAACGGCCCGCACGGAAGCCCCAGTTGGCTGGACCGCCTCCATGTCAGGATGAGGGCATGCAGCCCGTAGACGTGCACAGCAATCTGCGCTCCCTGCTCAACGAGTGGGATCCGATTGGCGTCGCTGATCAGGTCCAGGACGAGTACGACTGCCTCATCGCTCCCCTCCTCACCCGTCTGCACGCGGGATCCGGACCGGCAGTGATTGGCGAGTTCCTGGGGTCCGAGCTGGAAGATCACTTTGCTCTCGACCCTCAGCCACAAGAAGTCGACCAACTGGCGAACAGACTTGTGACCTGGTGGTCCACGGGCGGCCCTGCGTGAAGACAGGTCGTCGGAGTCTCGATGGTTGAGGCAAGACATATTGATCGGCCTTGGACGGCCCAAAGACGGCGCAGCTTTGCCCGGTAAGGGGCCGCTCGGCTGACGGCCGACACCCTTGTCCCGGCCTCAGGGCCCTCGCCTGGGATCACGTCTTCCTGAAGGGCGTCCCGACTTCGGACATCAAGACTCGGAAGTTTCGGCTTCGCCGTCCCGTTGGCAAGCCCTCGCTGCTGTCTACGCGTCACCGAGGAGGTCTACCGGAAGCAGATTCGGCCCGAGATCCAGACTTGCGCCGTCGTCATGAACAGCATCTTCAAGCGCGACCCGAAGCGTTAGTCACGCAGTTAGACACGCAACACAAATCAGGGCCGGCTACTCACATGAGTAGTCGGCCCTGACCTGGTGTTTCACTGTCGGGGTGGCGGGATTTGAACCCACGACCTCTTCGTCCCGAACGAAGCGCGCTGCCAAGCTGCGCTACACCCCGATTGTCGCTGCTTGTCGCGGCGACGTCGTTTACTTTAGCCCACCGGTGGCCGGAGACGAAATCCGGTTTTCGGGGTGGCGGTCAGGGCGGTCGGGGCGCCCTCGGCGGGGGTGTACGGGGTCGGGGCGGAGGTGGTCGACGACGACGAGCAGGAGGGCGACGGCGCAGAAGGCGAGGCCTAGGAGGAGGGCGTTGCCGAGGGCGCCCTTGTAGCCGTGGCGGTCGACGTCCAGGAACGGGTAGAGGTACGGGGCCGGCCAGTCGGTGGTCACCAGGGACGCACGGCCGAGCGTGCACGCCAGGTACACCATCGGGTAGAGCAGCCAGGACGCCGCCTGGATCAGGCGCGGCGGGGACGGGCGGGTCAGCAGCAGCCAGTCCGCCACCACCGCGAGGGGGATCACCGTGTGGAAAGCGAGGTTGGTCAGGGCCAGCCAGCCGGTGGGGGTGACCGGGGCGCCCGTCGACGTCATCGTCATGGAGAACGTCGCCGGGTCGTTCGCCAGGAGCAGGTGGTACACCAACGCCGTGATCACGGCGTAGAGGACCGTGCCGCCCGTCACCGCGGACGGCAGGGGGCGGCGGGCCGACCAGTCGCGGCGGGCCGAGGCGGCGAAGACCAGTGCCACCAGGACCGTGCTCTGGACCGCGAAGTGGCTGAGTGCGCGCAGCGGGCTGCCCAGCACCATCTCGGTCACCACAGCCGCTGCCGCCGCCAGTGCGACCAGGGCGCGGAACGTCCCCGCGAGGGGGCGTCGTGACGGTGCCACCACCGCCGTCGCCGGGACGACGGACGTCACTGGAGCGGGGATGCCCGAGATCGCGGGCAGGTCGGGGATGTCCCTGGGTATCGGTGCGGTCATGCGCTCACGCTAAGTCGACCGGACCAAACGGGCTATCCGGGGCGATCCGTACGGGTGGCGTCAGGCCCAGAGGTGTTCTGCACGTCAAGCACCACCAGGTGGTTCCTCGCCTGCCAGGTGGTTCCTCGGCTGGGCGGCCCAAACCCCGGGCTACCCCTCCCGTCCCACCAATGTCAGCAGCGAAGCCTCCGGCGGGCACGCGAACCTCACCGGGGTGTAGCGGTTCGTGCCGCAGCCGGCGGAGACGTGCATGTAGGCGGTGTGACCGTCGGCCGTGTGGGTGGAGAGGCCCTTGACGCGGTCCGTGTCGAGATCGCAGTTGGTGACGAGGGCGCCGTAGAAGGGGACGCAGAGCTGTCCGCCATGCGTGTGGCCGGCGAGGATGAGGGGGTATCCGTCGGCGGTGAAGGCGTCGAGGCTGCGGAGGTAGGGGGCGTGGACGACGCCCAGGGAGAGGTCGGCGGAGTCCGACGGACCACCGGCCACCCGCGCGTACCGGTCCCGCTTGATGTGCGGGTCGTCCAGGCCGGTCAGCTCGACCGACATGCCCTCGATCTTCAGCGTGCCGCGGGTGTTGGTGAGGTTGAGCCAGCCCGCCCCGTCGAAGCCGTCCCGCAGGTCCTCCCACGGGTTGTGGATGGCGCCCACCACCGGCTTGTTGCCGTTCAGACCGTGTCGGCCCTGGACCTTCTCCAGGAGGTAGCGCGCGGGGTTGCGCAGCTTCGGGCCGTAGTAGTCGTTGGAGCCGAAGACATAGGCGCCGGGGAACTCCATCAGCGGGCCCAGCGCGTCCAGCACCTCGGGGACGCCCTCGGGGTCGGAGAGGTTGTCCCCGGTGTTGATCACGAAGTCGGGGCGCAGCCCGGCCAGGGACCGCAGCCAACGCTGCTTTTTGCGCTGCCCGCTCACCATGTGGATGTCGGACACCTGGAGTATGCGCAGCGGACGCATGCCCGGTGGCAGCACCGGCACCGTCACCCGCCGCAGTCGGAAGGAGCGGGCCTCGAAACCCGCCGCGTACACCACACCGGCGGCACCGACCGCCGCGATCCCCAGAGGTACTCCGTATCGCGCTCGCATGTGTCCATCGTGTCAGACACCGCCGAGCCCGAGCGCCCGCCTGTGGATAACCATCGCCCACCACCGCCGATCGTCACCGATCGTCAACTCGCCCTGTGGACAACCCACTCCGGCTTCCGTACCCGATCCGCACGCACCAGCGAAAACGAGGCGCGCTTCTCGCGCCGCACCTGCGACAATCGACGCCATGACCACGCTCAAGTCGAAGCTGCAGGAAGACCTCAACGCCGCCATCAAGGAGCGCGACGAGCTCCGCTCCTCGACGCTCCGGCTGACCCTCACCGCGATCACGAAGGAAGAGGTCGCGGGTAAGGAGAAGCGTGAGCTCTCCGACGACGAGGTGCTCAAGGTGATCACCAAGGAGGCGAAGAAGCGCCGTGAGGCCGCGGATGCCTTCGCCCAGGGTGGTCGGACCGAGTCGGCCGAGCGGGAGAAGGCGGAGGGCGAGCTCCTCGCCGAGTACCTGCCCAAGCAGCTGTCCGACGAGGAGCTGCGGCAGATTGTCGTGCAGGCCGTCGAGGAGGTGCGGGCCGCCGGCGCCGAGGGGCCGCGCGCGATGGGCCAGGTCATGAAGATCGTCAACCCGAAGGTGGCCGGGCTCGCGGAGGGCGGCCGAGTCGCCGCCATCGTCAAGCAGCAGCTCGCGGGCGGCTGATCACCCCACCGGCTCACGTCGGTCGCCGCCGTCAACTGCCGGGCCCACAGACGTCCGGTGGGCCCGCCGGTTCCGCTAACCCCCGCCCAACCCTTCCGGCGTCCGCCTTACTCTCCGGCGTCCGCCCGGCCTCCGGCGCCCACCTGACCCTCCGGCGTCCGCCTTACTCTCCGGCGTCCGCCCGGCCTCCGGCGCCCGATCGGCCCCACCCGGCCCTCCGGCTCAGCTGACCGCCAGGCCCACCAGCCGCCTCCGGTCGACGGTCAGGCCCACCGCCTCCTCCGGTCGACCGCCCGGCCCACCGGGGCCCGAGCGGCCCCCGCCCACCCAGCCCACCCCAACGGCTTCCTCCAGCCCTCCCACACGACGGCGGTGGGGGCGCCCCTTCTTCAGGGACGCCCCCACCGCCGTATCTACCGGTCCACAGCCATGGCCGTCAGCTGACCCCAGCCCCGTCCCGCGTGCCGCCCGTCACCCGAAGCCGCCGCCGCCGTTGCCGTTCCCGTTGTTCCCGCCGTTGGACTGACCCTGGATCCAGTTCTCCGGGATGCTGAAACCCGGGTTCGGGAACGTCGTCCCGCCGTCGGTGCCGCCGACGAAGCCGTCGTCGTCGCCGTCACCGTCACCGTTGCCGTTGTCGTCGCCGTTCCCGTTTCCGTTCCCATTGCCGTCGTCGTCGTCCCCGCGGCCGCGGTCCGGCCGCTCGTCGGGGATGAAGACGCGGTTGAAGCTGGGGGTCGGCTTGCCCTCCAGCGCGCCGGACATCATGTCGCGCCAGATCGGGCCGGGGACCTTGCCACCGAAGACCTTGTCGTGCCATTCGCCGCCGATGGTGATGTTCACCATGCGGCGCTTGTGCGCGGGGTCGCCGACCCAGACGGCACCGGCCATGTTCGGGGTGTAGCCCACGAACCAGGCCGCGTACCGGAAGTCGGTCGTACCGGTCTTACCGGCGCTGGGCCGGCTGCTGAGACCGGCCTCCCTGCCCGTACCGTCCTCGACCACGCCCTCCAGCAGCGTGTTGATCGTGTCGGCCGTCTTCTCCGACATGGCACGCGAACACGTCGACTTCGGAACTTCCAGCGACTTCGACTTGTCCCCGATCCGCTGGGTGATCGAATCGATGGCGACCGGCGTGCAGTACATGCCGCGCGCGGCGAAGGTGGCGTACGCGTTCGCCATGGTCAGCGGGGACATCTCCTGCGTGCCGAGCGCGATCGACGGGGCCTGGTCGATCTTGCGGCCGTCGGCCCGCTCCACGCCCATCTGCTTGGCCATCTTCGTCACCGGGCAGATGCCGATGTCCGCGATCATCTGCACGAAGTACGTGTTGACCGACAGCGCGGTCGCCTTCTGCATCGAGTACGGGCCGACCTCGCTCGCGCTCTCGTTCTCGAGCTTCGCGGCGTTACTCCCGGTGCCGTTGCGCCAGGTGCCGCCGTCGCAGGTGGAGATCGGGCTCGGGTACGCCATCTCGTACGGGGCGGAGTAGATCTTCCCCGGGGACATGCCGTCCTCGATGGCCGCCGCGGCGACGATCGGCTTGAACGTCGACCCCGGCTGGTAGCCCGCTCCGCCACCCATCGACTCGTCGACCGAGAGGTTGATCGACGTCTCGTTCTTCTTGGTGTCCAGGCCGTACGGCCTGGACTGGCCCATGGCGAGGATCTTGCCGGTGCCCGGCTCCACGATGGTGGCGGCGGTGGCCACCTCGTCCTTCTGCCGGACGTGTGCCTTGACGGAGGCCTGGACCGACTTCTGGGCCTGCGGGTCCATCGTCGTTCGGATCGTCAGACCGCCCTGGTTCCAGATCTTGGCCCGCTTCTCCTTGGTCTTGCCGAAGATCGGGTCGTTCAGGAAGATCTCGCGGACGTAGTCGCAGAAGAAGCCCGCGCCCTTCACGGCGGTGATGCAGCCGTTCTTCGGCTTGCTGATGTCGAGGCCGAGCGGCTTCTCCTTGGCCTTGTCGGCGTCCGTCTGCGAGATGTCGCCGACATCGGCCATGCGCTGCAGCACGGTGTTGCGCCGCTTGGTGGCCTCCTGCGGGTCGTTCACCGGGTCGTACCGGCTGGGCGACTGCACGATGCCGGCGAGGAGCGCGGCCTCCTCGACGTCCAGGTCCTTGGCGGACTTGGAGAAGTAGCGCTGGGAGGCGGCCTCGACGCCGTAGGCCTGCTGGCCGAAGAACGTGATGTTCAGGTAGTTCTCGAGGATCTTCTTCTTGCTGAGCTCCTCCTCGAGCTGGATCGCCTTCTTCAGCTCGTTGATCTTCCGGCCGAGGGTCTGCTGGGTGGCCTGGGCGACCAGCGTCGGGTCGTCACCGGCCTCCTCCACCGCCACGTTCTTCACCAGCTGCTGCGTCAGCGTGGACGCGCCCTGGGCGACGCCGCCCTCCCGCGCGTTGCGGTTCAGCGCGCGCAGGACGCCCTTCAGGTCGACCGCGCCGTGCTGGTAGAACCGGGCGTCCTCGATGGCGATGATCGCCTGCTGCATGTACGGCGAGATCTCCTTGAGATCGACCACCGTACGGTCGCGGCTGTACACCGTGGCGATCGAGTCGCCCTTGCTGTCGAGGATCGTCGTGCGCTGGCTCAGCGGTGGCTGCTTGAGGTTCGCGGGGAGCTCGTCGAACCCCTCGACGGAACCCTTGGCCGCCAGCCCCAGGGCGCCGACCGCGGGCAGCGCGATGCCCGCCATGACGGCACCGGCGAGCACGCTGACACCTAGGAACTTGGCGGCCTGCTGCGTGGCGGACAGACCACCACCCGAGCGCTTGTTTGGCATGGAGGCAGCCTAATCCGTACCCATGACCGTTCCGAAGGAGCAGGTGGGTCCGGCGGGGTACGGGTGCCGGATCGTGACATCTGTCGCCCAGGACGCGGCCGGCGCCGGGGCGTGAAGAGAACATGAGCAGTTGTCTACGTTCTCATTTGCCGGACACGCGCGCAGGCCTTGGCCTAAGCTGCTCTCAACTGTCACAGCCATAGGCCCTTGTATCAAGTACGTCCAGCGAGCCCGAATCGTTCTGACGTTCTTCCGATTTTTTTTCCGGTGCCGTGTCCGAATCCACCTCGTGTGTCATTCGGTGTCCGTTGTGACGCATGTCAACTATCCCGCTATGACGGGATAGTCACGTATGTCCTCAGGTCACTCCCGCGGGTGATCTGCCGCTTACGCATAGTCCGTTCGGGCCATTCAAGATTGGGCCCGAAGGGGGTGTTGCGCTGTGCCCACCTTCCGTAACGTCCTCAACTGGCGGCGGTGAATATGCCGCTGCCGCCGTGGGGGAGCCTCGATTCGGGAGAGGACGGCGCCGGTATGGGCTGGGTAACCGACTGGAGTGCGCAGGCTGCCTGCCGCACTACCGATCCGGATGAACTGTTCGTTCAAGGAGCAGCGCAGAACAGGGCCAAGGCGGTGTGCACCGGATGCCCGGTGCGGACGGAGTGCCTGGCGGACGCGTTGGACAACCGCGTCGAGTTCGGCGTGTGGGGAGGAATGACGGAGCGCGAGCGCCGCGCACTGCTGCGCAGGCGACCCACTGTCACTTCATGGCGCCGGCTCCTTGAGACCGCGCGCACGGAGTACGAGCGTGGCGCGGGGATTCTGCCGCTCGACGATGACGAGATGTACGAGAACTACGCGGCGGTGAGCTGAGGGCGAGGCCCCTTCCGGGCCACGTCGGTCGAGGGCGCCCTTGAGGTGTCGGCGCGTCGGGCAGGTGTGCCGGCTCTCGGGTGCCCCGAGACGTGGATCGGCCTTCGGGCAACGGACAGTTCATCGGCCTGCGGGCCACGGACGGCTCATCGGCCTTCCGTCAGGTCGGCTTTCCGTCAGTCGTCGGAGGTGGGCAGTTCCGGCCTTATGGCCGCGAGCCGGGCTCCGATGTCCCGCAGACCCGCCAGGTCGTGGACATCTCCGGGCAGCGCGGCCACTTCGGCCACGGCCACCTCGGGATGAAGTGCGGTGAAGCGGTCACGCGTGCGCTGCTCGCGCGAGAGCAGACGCATCCGCTCGGCATGCAGCCTCAGCAGGCCGACCGTGAGTTGTTCCACCGTCAGGTCCGGGGCGGGGGAGCCGTCCTGGTGACCGGTCGTTGCGGGAGAGTCCGAACTGACTGGACTGGCTGGACTGTCCGAACTGGCCGGATTGGCTGAACTGGCTGGGCTGGCTGAACTGTCGTACGTGTCGGGAGAGTTACGAACTGCTTTCCCGTCCATCTGATCCACAATGCGGGGGTCGTCAAGATTTTCCGCGGCGGCGAGCGCGCGCTCGGCGGACAGCTGGGCCGCGCCGCTGCCATGGACACGGTTGAGCACCAGCCCGGCCAGCGGCATGTCCTCGGCCGCCAACCGCTCCACGAAGTACGCCGCCTCACGCAGCGCGTCCCGCTCCGGCGCCGCCACCACCAGGAAGGCCGTGCCGGGCGCCTGGAGCAGCTTGTACGTGGCATCGGCGCGCGTACGGAAACCGCCGAACATGGAGTCCATGGCGGCCACGAACGTCTGCACGTCCTTGAGCAGTTGGCCGCCGAGCAGCTTGCCCAGGACGCCCGTCATCATCGACATGCCGACGTTCAGGAACTTCATCCCGGCCCGCCCGCCGACCTTCGCGGGCGCCAGCAGCACCCTGATCAGCTTGCCGTCGAGGAACGACCCCAGCCGCTTCGGCGCGTCCAGGAAGTCCAGTGCCGAACGGGACGGCGGCGTGTCGACGATGATCAGGTCCCACTCGTCCCGGGACCGCAGCTGGCCCAGCTTCTCCATCGCCATGTACTCCTGCGTGCCCGCGAAGCCCGCCGAGAGCGACTGGTAGAAGGGGTTGTTCAGGATCGCGGACGCCCGGTCGGGGTCCGCGTGCGCCTCGACGATCTCGTCGAACGTGCGCTTCATGTCGAGCATCATGGCGTGCAGTTCGCCGTCCCCGTCGACGCCCTTCACCCGGCGCGGGGTGTTGTCCAGCGAGTCGATGCCCATGGACTGGGCGAGCCGCCGGGCCGGGTCGATGGTCAGCACGACCACCTTGCGGCCGCGCTCGGCGGCACGCAGTCCGAGGGCCGCCGCCGTGGTCGTCTTGCCCACACCGCCCGCGCCGCAGCACACCACGATGCGGGTGCCCGGGTCGTCCAGCAGGGGATCGACGGCCAGGGGCCGGGTCGAGTCGATCACGCGATGTCCGTCGGGCCCCTGGGACGGGGCGTGAGTGGGGTCCGATGCGTGGGCGTGCGCCGCGTCGCGTGCGGCGGCCGGGTCCGGAGTCATGAGATCCCTTGCTGACGCAGTTCCGTGGCGAGCTCGTACAGGCCCGCGAGGTCCATACCCTCGGCGAGCAGCGGCAGTTCGTGCAGCGGCAGGCCCAGTTCACCCAGGACGCCCCGCTGTTCGTGCTCCAGCGTGTACCGCTCGGCGTACTCCTCGGCCTGCGCGAGCAGCGGCTCCACCAGCCGCTCGGCGTTGCCGCCGCGCCGCGCGCCGCCCAGGCCCGCCGTGGACAGGGACTTGGCGACGGCCGTACGCGGCACCGCGCGCGCGAACTCCAGCTCGTCGGCGTCCAGCATTTCGGGCCGCACCATGTTGACGATGATCCGTCCCACCGGCAGCTTCGCGGCCCGCAGCTCGGCGATGCCGTCCGCCGTCTCCTGGACGGGCATCTCCTCCAGCAGCGTCACCAGGTGCACGGCCGTCTCGGGGGACTTCAGGACCCGCATGACGGCCTGGGCCTGATTGTGTATCGGGCCGATCTTCGCGAGACCCGCCACCTCGTCGTTGACGTTCAGGAAGCGGGTGATGCGCCCGGTGGGCGGCGCGTCCATGACCACGTAGTCGTACGTGAACCGCCCGCTCTTCTCCTTGCGGCGCACCGCCTCGCAGGCCTTGCCCGTCAGCAGCACGTCCCGGAGGCCGGGCGCGATGGTGGTCGCGAAGTCGATGGCGCCGAGCTTCTTCAGCGCCCGGCCCGCCCCGCCGAGCTTGTAGAACATCTGGAGGTAGTCCAACAGGGCCAGTTCGGGGTCGATGGCCAGCGCGTACACCTCCCCGCCCCCGGGGGCCACCGCGATCTTCCGCTCCTCGTA
Organism: Streptomyces sp. SP18BB07; assembly: GCF_036322545.1. Taxonomy (NCBI): domain Bacteria; kingdom Bacillati; phylum Actinomycetota; class Actinomycetes; order Kitasatosporales; family Streptomycetaceae; genus Streptomyces; species Streptomyces sp. SP18BB07. Next base: position 349,161 of record NZ_JAQYWT010000342.1, on the reverse strand, counting down.
CGGCAGTGCCTCCGCCTCGAAGAGCTGTGCGATGCCCTGTCTGCCCTCGACCTCGACCAGGAGGGTGCGCTTCCCCTCGGTCGCGAGGGCGAGCGCGAGTGCGGCGGCGACCGTGGTCTTTCCGGTCCCGCCCTTGCCACTGACGACCTGGAGCCTGCTCACGTATTCGAGCCTAACCAGTCCGCACGCGGCATACGCGGGAGGCTGTGGACAACTTGTGCCCCTGCCGTCTGTCGGCCCCCGCGCGACCCGTGCCCGGACGGCGACGGAACCCGTGCCGGACGCCGGCCGGGCAGCGGATAAAGTCGGCCACATGACCAAGTGGGAATACGCAACCGTGCCGCTGCTCGTCCACGCCACGAAGCAGATTCTGGACACCTGGGGCGAGGACGGCTGGGAGCTCGTCCAGGTCGTGCCCGGGCCGAACAACCCCGAGCAGCTGGTGGCCTACCTGAAGCGGCCCAAGCCGTGAGCGCCGTCGAGGCGAAGCTCGCGGAACTCGGGCTGAGGCTGCCCGAGGTCGTCCCGCCGCTCGCCGCGTACCAGCCGGCCGTGCGCAGCGGGGTGTACGTCTACACCGCCGGGCAGCTGCCCATGGTGGACGGCAAGCTGCCCGTCACCGGCAAGGTCGGCGCCGAGGTCACCCCCGAGGAGGCCAAGGAACTCGCCCGCACCTGCGCGCTGAACGCCCTCGCCGCCGTCAAGTCGGTGGCGGGCGACCTGGACCGCGTCGCGCGCGTGGTGAAGGTCGTCGGCTTCGTGGCCTCGGCCTCCGACTTCACCGGCCAGCCCGCCGTACTGAACGGCGCGAGCGAACTCCTGGGTGCCGTCTTCGGCGACAAGGGCGTCCACGCGCGCAGCGCGGTCGGCGTGGCGGTCCTGCCGCTGGACGCGCCGGTCGAGGTGGAACTCCAGGTGGAGCTGGCCACCGCCTAGGCCCGCCAGGATCGCGGAGGCTCACTCGAACATCAGCCCGTGACGAGTTAGCCTCCGCCCATGGCAAACGGGCAGTGGTACCCAGCCGAGTGGCCGGACCGTATCCGCGCACTGGCGGCCGGCACGCTGACACCGGCGATCCCCAGGCGGGCCGCCACCGTCATGCTGCTCAAGGACACGGCCGACACCCCGGTCGTGCACATGCTGCGCAGACGCGCCTCGATGGCCTTCGCCGGGGGCGCGTACGCGTATCCGGGCGGCGGCGTGGACCCGCGCGACGACGACCGGCACATCCGCTGGGCGGGCCCCACGCGCGCGTGGTGGGCGTCCCGGCTCGGCGTCGACGAGAACGACGCGCAGGCGATCGTCTGCGCGGCCGTCCGGGAGACGTACGAGGAGGCGGGCGTCCTGCTCGCCGGGCCGAGCCCCGACACCGTGATCGACGACACCACGGGCGACGACTGGGAGGCCGACCGCGCGGCGGTGGCCGCGAGGGAGCTGTCCTTCGCCGAGTTCCTGGAGCGCCGGGGACTGGTCCTGCGCTCCGATCTCCTCGGCGCCTGGGCGCGCTGGATCACCCCCGAGTTCGAGGCCCGCCGCTACGACACCTGGTTCTTCGTGGCGGCCCTCCCACAGGGCCAGCGCACCCGCAACGCCTCCACGGAGGCCGACCGCACGGTGTGGATCCGCCCCCGGGACGCGGCGGACGGCTACGACAAGGGCGAGCTGATGATGATGCCGCCCACCATCGCGACCCTGCGCGGACTCGCGGAGTACGACTCGGCCGCCGCCGCGCTCGCCGCCGCACCCGCACGCGACCTGACACCCGTCCTCGCCCGGGCCCGCCTGGAGAACGACGACGTGGTCCTCTTCTGGCCGGGCCACGACGAGTTCACCAAGCGCGTTCCGGCCGCCGGAGACCCCGCATGACCGCGGCGACAGCCCTCCCGCAGGCGACAGCCCTCCCGTCGGCGACGGCCCTCCCGGGCCGCTCGGGCGCTGGGCCCGGGTCTACGCACATGTCCCCCGCAGCGCCGCGCGGCCGCCGGGGCGCCGTACGGGCCCGCGACCGACACCGTGACACTCCCACCGTCCCGCTGGAAGGCACCTCCGCATGACCGACGCAGCAGCCCTTCCCGGCCAGCCCAGGGGCGGTGTCCTGTCCGGCCCCGCCACCGCGCGTGCCGTCAACGTGCTCGCGCCGAACGCCTCAGTGATGACGCTGGACGGCACCAACACCTGGATCGTCTCCGAACCGGACTCCGAGCTCGCCGTCGTGATCGACCCCGGTCCGCTGGACGACGCTCATCTGCGCAACGTCGTCGACACGGCCGAGAAGGCCGGCCGACGCATCGCGCTGACCCTGCTCACACACGGGCACCCCGACCACGCGGAGGGCGCCGCCCGCTTCGCCGAGCTGACCGGGACGAACGTGCGGGCCCTGGACCCGGCGCTGCGGCTCGGCGACGAAGGACTGGGCGCGGGCGACGTCGTCTCGCTCGGCGGCCTCGAACTCCGTGTCGTCCCGACCCCCGGCCACACCGCCGACTCGCTCTGCTTCCACATCCCGGCCGACCGGGCCGTCCTGACCGGGGACACCGTCCTCGGGCGCGGCACGACCGTGGTGGCCCACCCCGACGGCCGCCTCGGCGACTACCTCGACTCCCTGCGCCGCCTCAGGTCCCTCACGGTCGACGACGGCGTCCACACCGTCCTCCCCGGCCACGGCCCCGTCCTGGAGGACGCCCAGGGCGCCGTCGAGTTCTACCTCGCCCACCGCGCCCACCGGCTCGCCCAGGTCGAGACGGCCGTCGAGAACGGCTACCGCACTCCGGGCGAGGTGGTCGCCCACGTCTACGCGGACGTCGACCGCTCCCTGTGGCCCGCCGCGGAACTCTCGGTACGGGCACAGCTGGAGTACCTCACCGAACACGGCCTGATCTGACCGAATATGGCGCGCCCTGATCGAACGTGCCCCTGGTCTGGCCGATCCCCGAGCCTGAGTGCCCGCCTCCGGGCTTCACGGACGTCCGGGGCGTCACACCGGACCTCAGGACCCTCTCAGGCCCCACAGGCCCCTCCCAGGCGCGTCCAGGGGGGTTCGAGGGGGCGCCCCCGGGTCCCTGAACGCGACAACGGGGCCCGTCCCGAGAAACGAGACGAACCCCACCGGCGTACCGCAACCCCCGCGTCAGCGAGACCGCTTGGCCAGTCGCTCCACGTCCAGCAGGATCACCGCGCGAGCCTCCAGGCGCAGCCATCCGCGCTGCGCGAAGTCCGCCAGCGCCTTGTTCACGGTCTCCCGGGAGGCGCCGACGAGCTGCGCCAGCTCCTCCTGCGTGAGGTCGTGCACCACGTGGATGCCTTCCTCCGACTGCACGCCGAAGCGGCGGGAGAGGTCCAGGAGCGCACGGGCGACCCGCCCGGGCACGTCCGAGAAGACCAGGTCGGACATCTGGTCGTTGGTCTTGCGCAGACGCCGCGCGACCGCGCGCAGCAGCGCCGCCGCCACCTCGGGCCGCGCGTTCAGCCAGGGCTGGAGGTCGCCGTGGCCGAGGCCCAGGAGCTTGACCTCGGTCAGCGCGGTGGCCGTCGCGGTGCGCGGGCCCGGGTCGAACAGCGACAGCTCGCCGATCAGCTCACCGGGGCCGAGCACGGCCAGCATGTTCTCGCGGCCGTCGGGCGACGCGCGGTGCAGCTTCACCTTGCCCTCGGTGACCACGTACAGGCGGTCACCCGGGTCGCCCTCGTGGAAGAGAGCGTCACCGCGCGCGAGGGTCACCTCACTCATGGAGGCGCGGAGCTCCGCGGCCTGCTCGTCATCGAGCGCCGCGAAGAGCGGGGCGCGCCGCAGAACGTCGTCCACGAGTTCTCTCCTTGTCGACCTGCTCAGGGGATCTTGCTCCCCGTACTACCAGGGGACCGTGTTCCCCATCTTGCCGGACGGTCCAAACAGTGTGATCTGTCACAAGGATGCCGCACACATGTCCCGGGGTAAGCGTCAGGGGTCCAATTGGGGGCCGATCTTCTGGGCCCGGGGCGGATGTCGGTGCCGGGCTTTAGGCTGGCCGGGTGTCCAAATCGCCGGTGAGAGCGCAGGCCGAGGGGGCTGGGCGGGTGGTTGTGCGGCGTGATTCCGCTGTGGGCGAACAGGGCCCCACGGGAGCGAACAAAACGGCAAAGGCGACGAAGGTGTCCGATCCATCAGCGGCGGAGAACCCCGCCCGGAAGACCACGGCCCCGGCGAAAGCGGGCCCGGTGAAAAGAGCGGCCCCGGTGAAGAAGGCCGCCGCTGCCCCGAGGACGACAGGCGCGAAGAAGGCGGCCGAGACGCAAGGGGCTGCCCCGGCCCGCAGGACGCCCGCGGCGGCCAAGCCCGAGTCCCGGACCGCCCTCGTCCGCCGTGCCCGTCGCATCAACCGCGAGCTCGCCGAGGTGTACCCGTACGCGCACCCGGAGCTGGACTTCGAGAACTCCTTCCAGCTGATCGTGGCGACGGTCCTGTCCGCGCAGACGACCGACCTGCGGGTCAACCAGACGACACCGGCGCTCTTCGCGAAGTACCCCACCCCCGAGGACCTGGCCGCGGCCGACCCGCAGGAGGTCGAGGAGATCCTGCGGCCCTGCGGGTTCTTCCGGGCCAAGACGAAGTCGGTGATGGGGCTGTCGAAGGCCCTGGTGGAGAACCACGGGGGCGAGGTTCCCGGCCGTCTCGAAGACCTCGTCAAGCTGCCCGGCGTCGGCCGCAAGACGGCCTTCGTGGTGCTGGGCAACGCGTTCGGCAGGCCCGGCATCACCGTGGACACCCACTTTCAGCGACTCGTACGGCGCTGGCGATGGACCGAGGCGACCGACCCGGACAAGATCGAAGCGGCCATCGGCGCGCTCTTCCCCAAGAGCGAGTGGACGATGCTGTCGCACCACGTGATCTTCCACGGCCGCCGCATCTGCCACGCCCGCAAGCCGGCCTGCGGGGCATGCCCCATCGCTCCGCTCTGCCCGGCGTTCGGCGAGGGCGAGACGGACCCGGAGAAGGCCAGGAAGCTCCTGAAGTACGAGAAGGGCGGCTTCCCCGGACAGCGTCTCAAGCCTCCGCAGTCCTACCTGGACGCGGGCGGCATCCCGGCCCCGCCCCTCGGAGCCGCCGGATGACACCCTGCACCGCCCACCCGAACCCACACCCCACCGCGCCCGCCGTGTGTCTTCCCCACCCCGGCCGCCGGCACCCACACGAGGGACGCGGGGGCCAAGTGGAACGATCAGGGGTCCTCCGGGCGTTGGGACCGGAAGAACGACGGGGGTGGCTATGACACGCGCGAGCCGGACGGACGGCGGCACGGACACCGACAACGGACACCAGACGGGGCACCACGCGTGGGCCGGGCCCGTCGCCCTGGACAAGACCGGCCTGCCCACCTGGCTGGACCCGGTGGTGCGCGCCGCCGAGACGGTCGAGCCGCTCCAGCTGAGCCGCTTCCTGCCCCCGGAGAACGGCTCGGGGCGGCAGTCGGCGGTCCTGATCCTGTTCGGTGACGGCCCCGAAGGGCCCGAGTTGCTGCTCATGGAGCGCGCCGGCTCGCTCAGATCGCACGCGGGCCAGCCGTCGTTCCCGGGCGGCGCCCTCGACCCCGAGGACGGCGACCCGGGGACCGACGGCCCGCTGCGCGCCGCCCTGCGCGAGGCCGAGGAGGAGACCGGCCTCGACCCCGCCGGTGTCCAGCTCTTCGGTGTGCTGCCCAAGCTCTACATCCCGGTCAGCGGCTTCGTCGTGACCCCCGTCCTGGGCTGGTGGCGCCGCCCCACCCCGGTGCGGGTGGTCGATCCGAACGAGACCGCCCGCGTCTTCACCGTCCCCGTGGCGGATCTCACGGATCCCGCCAACAGAGCCACCGCCGTGCACCCCCGCGGCTACGCGGGTCCGGCATTTCTGGTCGAATCAGCCCTGGTGTGGGGTTTCACGGCCGGAGTGATCGACCGTCTGCTGCACTACTCGGGCTGGGAACGCCCGTGGGACCGCGAGAAGCAGGTCCCGCTCGACTGGCGCTCATGACAGGGTGTCTGCCGTGCTGCGTCTTTTGGGGCCGGTTGCGGCCCCCTGTCGCCGCGCGGCGGACCGGTGCCCCGGTCGGCCTGTAGTGATCGCGTAGTGACGAGGCGAGGCTTGAAGCGGTGAACGTGCTGGACATCCTGTTGCTGGTCGCCGCTGTCTGGTTCGCGATCGTGGGCTACCGACAGGGCTTCGTCGTCGGCATCCTCTCGGTGATCGGCTTCCTCGGCGGCGGTCTCGTCGCGGTCTACGCCCTGCCCTTCATCTGGGACTGGATGACCGACAACTCCGAGGTCAGCACGGCCGCCGCGGTCGTCGCCGTGGTCATCGTGATCGTCTGCGCCTCCGTCGGCCAGGCCCTGACCACCCACCTCGGCAACAAACTGCGCCGCTACATCACTTGGTCCCCGGCCCGAGCCCTGGACGCCACCGGCGGCGCCCTGGTCAACGTCGTCGCCATGCTCCTGGTCGCCTGGCTGATCGGTTCCGCACTCGCCGGAACGACCCTGCCGACGCTCGGCAAGGAGGTCCGCAACTCCAAGGTGCTCCAGGGCGTGGCCGGCGCCCTGCCCACCCAGGCGGACACCTGGTTCGCGGACTTCTCCTCGGTCCTCACGCAGAACGGCTTCCCGCAGGTCTTCAGCCCGTTCTCGAACGAGCCGATCACCGAGGTCCAGCCCCCCGACCCGGCGCTCGCGAGCAGCCCGGTCGCCCAGCGCGCCAAGCGATCCATCGTCAAGGTCATGGGCACCGCCCAGAGTTGCGGCAAGGTCCTCGAAGGCACCGGCTTCGTCTTCGGCGAGCGCCGGGTCATGACCAACGCGCACGTGGTCGGTGGAGTCGACGAACCCACCGTCCAGATCGGCGGTGAGGGCCGCAAGTACGACGCCAAGGTCGTCCTCTACGACTGGGAGCGCGACATCGCCGTACTGGACGTGCCCAGCCTCAAGGCGCCCGCGCTGAAGTTCACCACCAAGGACGCCGTCAGCAGCGACGACGCGATCGTGGCGGGCTTCCCGGAGAACGGCGCGTACGACATCCGGCCCGCGCGCGTGCGCGGTCGCATCACGGCCAACGGCGCCGACATCTACAAGCGCGGCACCGTCCACCGTGACGTCTACTCGCTGTACGCGACCGTCCGTCAGGGCAACTCCGGCGGCCCGCTGCTCACGCCCGAAGGCAAGGTCTACGGCGTGGTCTTCGCGAAGTCCCTCGACGACCCGGAGACGGGCTACGCCCTCACCGCGGACGAGGTCGAGGAGGACATCGCCAAGGGCCGTACGGCCAACCAGCAGGTGGACAGCGACAGCTGCGCGCTCTGAGGCCGGGCAGGGCCGGTGGTGTGAGGTCCTGTGCGGGTCGCCCCGCAGGGGTCAGGGACGAGGATGGCGCAGCCGGGCCGAGACCCAGCGGGCCCGGCGGCGCAGGATGCGCGGAATGCCCAGCCGGGGATCGGTGCCCTGCAGTTGCGGGCCGCCCCTCTGGTGGGAGCTCAGGCCCGAGGCCGAGCGGCGGTTGCGTGCTGCGTCACTGTAGTCGTGCGTCCAGCCCATACCCCGACGTGTGCCCCCGCCCCAAGGTCGATAACCGCCCCCACGCCCCCCAATTGGCCTATGCGCCGGGCAAGTGGCTGTTCGTGGAACAGGTGTTCACGTTCGGATAGCGGGCGGCCCGGCCGACTCACCGGTCGGGCTCGGGGTCCTTCAGCCAGTTGATGAGTTCGGTCGAGAACGCCACCGGGTCCTCCTCGTGCGGGAAGTGTCCCAGACCGTCGAACAGCCGCCAACGGTACGGCGCTTCGACGTACTCCCCGGATCCGGCCGCGCTGCGCGTGCGCATCACCGGGTCGAGCGAACCGTGCAGATGGAGGGTGGGCACCCGGACCGGCCGCTTCATCCGGCGGTTGAACTGGATGCCGTCCGGGCGGGCCAGGGACCGCACCATCCACCGGTACGGCTCGATCGAGCAGTGCGCGGTCGACGGGATGCACATCGCCCGCTGGTACGCCTCCACGGCCTCGTCGTCGGGCAGCCGCGGCCCCGACCAGTCCCGGATCAGCCGGCCGACCAGGGCGCCGTCGTCCGCGGTGAGCTGCCGCTCGGGGATCCAAGGTCGCTGGAATCCCCAGATGTAGGAGCCCGCGGAGGTCTGCTTGACGTCGGAGAGCATCGCCGAGCGCCAGCGCCGGGGGTGCGGCATGGAGGAGACGGCGAGCCGCCGGACGAGCTTGGGGCGCATCACGGCAGCCGTCCACGCCAGATAGCCGCCCAGGTCGTGACCGACCAGCGCGGCGTCGGGCTCGCCGAGGGAGCGTACGACCCCGGTGATGTCGAGGGCGAGGTTCGCCGGGTCGTAACCCCGGGGGGTGCGGTCGCTGCCGCCGACCCCGCGCAGATCCATGGCCACGGCCCGGAAGCCGGCCTCGGCGAGGGCGACCAGCTGGTGCCGCCAGGTCCACCAGAACTGCGGGAAGCCGTGCAGCAGCAGCACCAGCGGTCCGTCGCCCACCTCGGCGATGTGGAAACGCGCGCCGTTGGCGGCCACGTCCCGGTGGATCAGCTCCTTGGCGCCGGGCACGTCGAGCCGTACGGGAGACGCGGGCTGATTCGAGGGGGCGGCCGGTGCGGTCGCGGGGTCGGTCATGACGTCGAGCGTGCCACAGCCTCGACGGCGCCGTCGGCCGGGGCGGTCCGACGGGGGTGCGGCTTGGCGTTCTGCAGCACACCCGCCGTCTCCTTCATGGACGCGGCGACCTTCTGCGGGCCCTGCCCCTTCTTGGCCTTCTTGGAGAAGACGACGCCGACGACCGCCAGGACGACGGCGACCAGCACGTTCGCCGCGAACGACAGCAGGAAGCAGATCGCCAGGTTCCAGTCGCTCCAGGTGCGGATGCCGTACGCCAGGGCGAAGCTCAGCATCGGCAGGGAGAAGATCAGCACCGCGCCGGCGGCCGTGAACGCGCCACCGCCGACCATGCCGCGCTTGACGTCCTGCCTGAGCTGGGCCTTGGCCAGCGCGATCTCGTCGTGCACCAGCGCGGACATCTCGGCCGTCGCCGAGGCGAACAGCTGGCCGACGCTGCGTTCGGCTCCGACCGGGCTGCCGTCGGGTGCGCTCATCGGGATCTCCCTCATATGCGTTTGTACGGTCCTGTCTACGGTCCTGTCAGATCATGCCGGACCGTCGTCGCCGACGCCTGCCCCGCCCGCCACTTCGGCAAGCCTGCGATGTTCGGCGGCCTTGCGTTCGTAGATCTCCGCCATGCGCAGGTGGTACGCCGGGTCACCCTGTTCGTAGATGTCGGGGATGCCGTCGAGATCGTCGTCGCGCTCCTCGGCGGCCCACAGGGCCTGGTACTTGGAGTTCCGCAGCTTCAAAAGGACGGTCGCCAGGACCGCCGCGACGAGGGAACCGGTGAGGACGGCGGCCTTGACGCCGTCGGTGAGCACCTGGTCACCCTCGAAGGCCAGTTCGCCGATGAGCAGCGACACGGTGAAGCCGATCCCGGCGAGGGAGGAGACGGCGAAGACGTCCGGCCAGGACAGGTCCTCGGAGAGCGAGGCCCGGGTGAAGCGGGCGGTCAGCCAGGTCCCGCCGAAGATCCCGACCGCCTTGCCGACGACCAGCCCGAGCACCACCCCGAGCGTCTCCGGCTGCGTGAACACCTTCGCCAGCGCGTTGCTCGACACCGCGACCCCGGCGCTGAACAGGGCGAACAGCGGCACCGCGAGACCGGCTGACAGGGGGCGCGCCAGATGCTCGATGTGTTCGCCGGGGGAGCGCTGCTCCCCTTCGCGCCGGGTGCAGCGCAGCATGAGCCCCATCGCGACCCCGGCGATGGTGGCGTGCACGCCGCTGTTGTACATCAGCCCCCAGACGACGAGCGCGAGCGGTACGTACACGTACCACCCGTGTACGCCCTTCCTCAGCAGCAGCCAGAACACGGCGAGGCCGGCGAACGCGCCGCCGAGTGCGGCGAAGTTCAGGCCGTCGGTGAAGAACACCGCGATGATCAGGATCGCGCACAGGTCGTCGACGACGGCGAGGGTGAGCAGAAAGGCCCGCAGCGCGTTCGGCAGGGAGGTGCCGATGACGGCGAGGACGGCCAGCGCGAAGGCGATGTCGGTGGCCGTGGGCACCGCCCAGCCGGCCAGGGAGCCGCCGCCGGTGAGGTTGGTGAGCGTGTAGACGAGCGCGGGTACGGCCATGCCGCACAGCGCGGCGATCACGGGCAGCGCGGCCGTTCTGGGGTCCTTGAGGTCACCGGCTACCAGTTCGCGTTTGAGTTCGATGCCGGCGACGAAGAAGAAGATCGCGAGGAGCCCGTCGGCCGCCCAGTGCGCCACGGACAGGTCGAGGCCGAGCGCCGCGGGGCCGAACCGGAAGTGGCTGACGCTCTCGTAGCTGTCGTGCAGTGCGGGGACGTTGACCCAGACCAGCGCGGTGACGGCAGCCAGGAGCAGCAGCACACCCCCGACGGTCTCCGTGCGCAGCGCGTCCGCCACGAAGGTCCGCTCGGGCAGGGAGAGCCGGCCGAGGACCTTGCGGGCGGGGGTGGTGCGGGACGCGGCCACGATGGGGACCTCCGGTCGGTGGACAGCACGGAACGCTCGCCGACCAGACTTCCCGGCACACCTGTTCTTTAGTTTAGCTAAGGGGCACCCGGCGCGCTTGTCGCCGGGTGCCCCGGAGGCCGTACGTGACGCGTCAGTCCTCGCTGGGCGCCGCCGGCAGCTTGGCCTGGATGAGGTCCATGACCGTGGAGTCGGTCAGCGTCGTGACGTCGCCGAGCTGACGGTTCTCCGCCACGTCACGCAGCAGGCGCCGCATGATCTTCCCGGAGCGGGTCTTCGGCAGCTCCTGCACCGGCAGGATCCGCTTCGGCTTGGCGATCGGGCCGAGGGTGGCGCCCACGTGGTTGCGGAGGTCGGCGACGAGGCTCTCGTCCTCGGCGTTCGCCGTGCCGCGCAGGATCACGAACGCCACGATCGCCTGACCGGTGGTCTCGTCGGCGGCGCCGACCACGGCCGCCTCGGCCACGGACGGGTGCGAGACGAGCGCGGACTCCACCTCGGTGGTGGAGATGTTGTGGCCGGACACGAGCATCACGTCGTCGACGCGGCCGAGGAGCCAGATGTCGCCGTCGTCGTCCTTCTTCGCACCGTCACCGGCGAAGTACTTGCCCTCGAACCGCGACCAGTACGTGTCGAGGAAGCGCTGGTCGTCGCCCCAGATGGTGCGCAGCATCGACGGCCACGGCTCGGTGAGGACGAGATAGCCACCGCCGCCGTTCGGCACCTCGTTGGCCTCGTCGTCGACGACGGTCGCGGAGATGCCCGGCAGCGGCGTCTGCGCGGAACCCGGCTTGGTCGACGTCACGCCCGGCAGCGGCGAGATCATCATCGCGCCGGTCTCGGTCTGCCACCAGGTGTCCACGATCGGCGTCGCGTCGGCCCCGATGTGCTTGCGGTACCAGATCCACGCCTCGGGGTTGATCGGCTCACCGACGGAGCCGAGGACGCGCAGCGAGGACAGGTCGAACTTCGCGGGGATGTCGTCGCCCCACTTCATGAACGTACGGATGGCCGTGGGCGCCGTGTAGAGGATCGTCACCCCGTACTTCTGCACGATCTCCCAGAACCGCCCCTGGTGCGGGGTGTCCGGCGTGCCCTCGTACATGACCTGCGTCGCGCCGTTCGCCAGGGGCCCGTAGACGATGTACGAGTGGCCGGTGACCCAGCCGACGTCGGCCGTGCACCAGTACACGTCCGTCTCCGGCTTGAGGTCGAAGACAGCGTGGTGGGTGTACGACGTCTGCGTCAGGTAGCCGCCGGAGGTGTGCAGGATGCCCTTGGGCTTACCCGTCGTGCCCGACGTGTACAGGATGAACAGCGGGTGCTCGGCCCCGAAGGGCTGGGGGGTGTGCTCGCTGCTCTGCCGGTCGACGATCTCGTGCCACCACACGTCACGGGAGTCGTTCCACGCGACGTCCTGGCCGGTGCGGCGGACGACGAGAACGTGCTCGACATTGCCGGCCCGGTCGGCCGCGTCGTCCACGGCGGGCTTGAGCGCGGAGGGCTTGCCGCGCCGGTAGCCGCCGTCGGAGGTGATGACCACACGCGCGTCCGCGTCCTGGATACGGGTCGCGAGCGCGTCCGCGGAGAAACCGCCGAAGACGACGGAGTGCGCGGCGCCGATCCGGGCGCAGGCGAGCATCGCCACGGCCGTCTCCGGGATCATCGGCATATAGACCGCGACCCGGTCGCCCGCCTGGACACCCAGCTCCAGCAGGGCGTTGGCGGCCTTGCTCACCTCGTCCTTGAGCTCGGCGTAGGTGATCGCCCGGCTGTCTCCGGGTTCGCCCTCGAAGTGGATGGCGACCCGGTCGCCGTTGCCGGCCTCGACGTGCCGGTCGACGCAGTTGTACGCGACGTTGAGCTCGCCGTCCTCGAACCACTTGGCGAACGGCGGGTTCGACCAATTCAGCGTCTCGGTCGGCTCCTTGGCCCAGGTCAGCCGCCGGGCCTGAGCCGCCCAGAAGCCGAGCCTGTCAGCCCTGGCCTGCTCGTACGCCTCGGCCGTGACGTTGGCGCTCTCGGCCAGGTCAGCGGGCGGCGCGAAGCGTCGCTCCTCCTTCAAGAGGTTGGCCAGGCTTTCGTTGCTCACGACATCTCCCTTGCGGTGCTTTGCCGGGGCGACCGTTGTGTCCCAGGCCACAGCTCATCAGACCCGGACCCCCGATGACAAGGGTCTTCTTCGGATTGGTTTAGACCTGTGGGCGGGGTGGCCCTGCGGCCAGGACGCCACCCCTTCCCACGGACCCGGAGGGAAATCGGTTCACGCGCGCGTGTCGTACAGGACCGTCCCGGTCGGGTCGGCCGGGGCGGACGGGCCGATCGTGCCGGTGACCTGATCGAAGACTCCGCTCTCGGGCGCTGCTTCCGTGAGCAAGTAGGCCTGGGCCTCGCCCACGTGGAAGTACATGCCGTGCAGTTCGAGCATCCCCTCGCGCAGCGCGCGGGCGACGGAGTCGTGGGCTCTGAGGTGTTCCAGCTGCTGGATGATGTTGGTCAGGCACAGCTGTTCGATGGCGTCGGCGGGTTCACGACCCGCGAGACGGGCCCAGGGGCGGTTCTTGTCGGTCGCGCGCTCCAGGCTGGGCCGGCCGTGCCGCAGCCAGCGCTTGAGTGGGGTCTGGGCGCCGTGCGGATCGGTCTTGAGCAGGGCCTGCATCGCGCCGCAGCCGGAGTGCCCGCAGACGGTGATGGACCGTACCTTCAGCACGTCCACCGCGTACTCGATCGCCGCGGCCACCGAGTCGTCGCCGCTCTCCTCGCCGGGCAGCGGGACGAGGTTGCCGACATTGCGGACGACGAAGAGGTCGCCGGGACCACTGGAGGTGATCATCGATGTGACGAGCCGGGAGTCGGCGCAGGTCAGGAAGAGCTGCGAGGGCTGCTGACCCTCACGCGCCAGCCGGGCCAGCTCCCCGCGGACCAGAGGGGCGGTGTTGCGCTGGAACGCACTGATGCCGCGCGCCAGTTGGTGACCGTTCGGGCCTTCGGCCGCCTCCTCCTGCGGTGTGCCCGCGGTCGGGGTGTCCGGGGCCTCGCACTGGTGGTTGCGCCAGGGCGTCCAGGGCCGGCAGCGGCAGCCGGCCGCCGAGGTGCTCGCGGGCTCGGCGATCCGGGTCCCGGCGCGGCCGGTGATCTCCACGGTGCCGCCCCGCGCGTGGTGCGCGTGCTGCCAGTCCTGCAGCGACTCGTACGCCGCGTGGTCCATGAATGAGCCGTCCAGCTCCACCATGGTGGTGGCGCCCACGGGGACCTGGTGCAGGACACGGCTGAGGCGGGGCACCGCCAGAAACGTCAACTGGCCGCGCACATGGACGTGATGGACTCCGTCCCTCTCGTCATGGGTGATGCGGGTGCGGGTGAGGCGGTGCAGGGCGACGCCGACGGCCACGGCGATGCCGAGCGCGACGCCCTCCAGGACGCCGAAGACGACGACCCCGAGGGTGGTGACGGTGTAGACCAGCACCTCGCGGTGGCGGGTGACCGTGCGGATGTGGTGCAGGGACACCATCTGGATACCGACGGCCATCACCAGGGCGGCGAGTGAGGCGAGGGGGATCAGCTCCAGGACGGGCACCATGAGCAGGGTGGCCGCGACCACCCAGACGCCGTGCAGCATCGTGGAGTTCCGGCTGGTGGCGCCGGCTCGGACGTTGGCCGTGCTGCGGACGGCGACGCCGGCGATCGGCAGGCCGCCGAGGGCGCCGGAGACGACGTTGGCCGCGCCCTGGCCGCGCAGTTCGCGGTCGAGGTCGGAGCGCCGTACGTCGGTCCGTCCCGCCGCCAGTTTGTCCATGGCGATGGCTCCGAGCAGCGACTGCACGCTGCACACGAGCGTGGTGGTGAGGACGGCCGCGACGAGGCCGAGCACCGGTCCGTCGGGCACTCCGGCCAGGGCGTGACTCCGCCAGGACGGCAGCTCGACCTTGGGCAGGCTCAACGCGGCGACCGCGGCCGCCGCAGTGGCGCCGGCCACGGCGACCAGGGCCGCCGGGATCATGCGCAGTTGCCGGCCGACCTGGCCGGGGAGTCGGGGCCAGGCGAGCAGCAGGACGAGGGTGAGGACGCTCACGGAGAGCGCGGCGGGGTGCACATGCGCCAACTGGGCGGGCAGGGCCCCGAGATTGGCACTCACGGAACTCTGAGGGGTGCCGCCGAGCACGATGTGGAGCTGGGCGACGGCGATGGTGACGCCGATGCCGGCGAGCATGCCGTGCACGATCGCGGGGCTGACGGCGAGCGCCGAGCGGGCCACGCGCAGGTGGGCCAGGCCCAGTTGGGAGAGGCCGGCGAAGACGGTGATGGCACAGGTGGTGCGCCAGCCGTACTGGTGGATGAGGTCGGCGGTGACGACGGTGAGGCCGGCCGCGGGGCCGCTCACCTGGAGAGGGGAACCGCCGAGGCGCCCGGCCACGATTCCGCCGACGGCGGCCGCCACGAGGCCGGCCTGAAGCGGGGCGTCGGTGGCGAGGGCGATGCCGAGGGACAGGGGGAGGGCGATCAGGAAGACCGCGATGGAGGCGGACAGGTCGGCGGCCGAGACATGGAACCGGCGACGCGGTCCCTCCGGCGGGCTGTGCGGTCGGTGGTCACGCTCCGTCCGGTTCGAGTCCGGGTCGGTGGTGGGGGTGGGGACGCAGGCGGACATGTTCTCCCGTCTCCTCCGGGGCTGCGCGGACGCGTCGGTTCGCGCCCGTGGGGCACGGCGTTCAGTGGCGGGATTTCTCAACGCTCAGTAAACGAATCGTAATGCAGGGTAAAGGACACGCAAGAACATTAGCCGCAAATGGGTTATTAGATCACTCGTGGGGGTGAATGAAGCCTTTCATCGGCTTGTCGTATTAATCATGATCGGAACTCTGTGTGACCTTGGCCGCTCTGCCCCTGAGCGAAGGAAGGTGGGCGGGACATGGCCGTCACCCAGAGGATCGCCGCCGGAGTCACGCTCGCCGCGACCTGTACCGCGGCGCTCGCCGGATGCGGGATCGGTGAGCCGACGACGACCGCCGGCTCACCCGGCGCGAACAGAACCGAGCAGGAGGGCCGGCAGGGTGGGCCCACGGAGGGGGGCGCCCCGGCGCCGCCCAAGACGGCGGTCCGGCTGATCGGCGACGGCTCCACCGCGTACACCGGTGTGCAGCCGCACCTGCCCAGACCGCAGCGGCTGAAGCCCGGTCAGCGGCCCCCGCAGTTCGTGGTCTTCTCCTGGGACGGCGCGGGGGAGGACGGCCAACGGCTCTTCTCGCACTTCCGCGAGGTCGCCCGAGCGAACGACGCGACCATGACGTACTTCCTGAGCGGCGTGTACATGCTGCCGGAGGAGAAGCGGGACCTGTACCGGCCTCCCCAGCACTCGCCGGGCCGCTCCGACATCGGGTTCAACGACGTCCGCGGAATCAAGGACACCGTGGAACAGCTGCGCGGCGCATGGCTGGAGGGCAACGAGATCGGCACCCACTTCAACGGCCACTTCTGCGGTCCCGGCGGCGGGGTCGGCGAATGGACGGTCGAGGAGTGGAAGAGCGAGATCGCCCAGGCCAAGTCGTTCGTGAAGGCATGGAAGACCAACACCGGAACGAAGGAGGCCGAACCCCTGCCCTTCGACTACGACAAGGAGTTGATCGGCGCCCGCACACCCTGTCTGGAGGGGCAGACGAACTTCAAGCGGGCCGCCCGGGACCTGGGTTTCCGCTACGACACCAGCGGCGTCCGGGATCAGGTCTGGCCCGAGAAGAAGGACGGGCTGTGGGACCTGTCGATGCAGCTGGTCCCCGTCCCGGGGCGGGACTTCGAGACGCTGACCATGGACTACAACTTCTACGTGAACCAGTCCGGCGCCCGGGCGGGAGCACCCGGCCGGCGCGAGCAATGGGGCGACCAGTTCCGTGACGGGCTGCTCGCGGGCTTCGAGCGCGCCTACGAGGGCAACCGCGCGCCCCTGATCATCGGCAACCATTTCGAGTCCTGGAACGGCGGCGTCTACATGCGCGCCGTCGAGGAGGCCATCGAGGCGGTCTGCGGCAAGGCCGAGGTGCGCTGCGTCTCCTTCCGGCAACTCGCCGACTGGCTCGACGCCCAGGACCCGAAGGTCCTGGACAGGCTGCGCGGCCTGGGGGTCGGCCAGTCCCCGAAGGGGGGCTGGGAGACCTTCCTGTCCGCCGGAGCGGCACCGGCCCCGAAGGGGGTTCCGGGGGCACCCGCGGCAAAGCCGTAGCCGCACTCACACGGCGGCGGCGACCTCTTCGCCGAGCATGAACTCGGGGTCGATCTGCGCGGCCAGATCGGCCCCGGTCCTCTCGTTGCCCCAACTGGTGGCGTTCTTCAGGTGGAAGTGCGCCATCTGACGGGTGTAGCGCTCCCAGTCGCGCAGCTCGTACGTGGCATCGGCGGCCTCGTGCAGGGCGCGCAGGGAGCGGCGGTTGGCCTCCTCCAGATGCTCGAAGCGGGGCGGGCGGCCCTTCTCCAGGGCGCGCACCCAGTCCGAGCGGCCGAGGGCGACCAGCAGGTCGTCCCCGACCTCGGCGCGGAGGAAGTCGAGGTCGTCCTGGCCGTGCACCTTGTTCCCGACGACCTTCAGGGCGACGCCGTAGTCGGCGGCGTACTCCTTGTACTGGCGATAGACGGAGACCCCCCTCCGGGTCGGCTCGGCCACGAGGAACGTCATGTCGAAACGGGTGAACATGCCGGAGGCGAAGGAGTCGGAACCGGCCGTCATGTCGACCACCACGTACTCCTCGCGGCCGTCGACCAGGTGGTTCAGGAACAGCTCCACCGCTCCCGTCTTGGAGTGGTAGCAGGCGACCCCCAGATCCGAGTCGGTGAAGCGGCCGGTGACCATCAAACGGACCGCCCCGCCGTCGAGTTCCACCGGGCGGGCACAGGCGTCGTAGATCGCGTTGGGCTCGCAGATCCGCACCAGACGTGAGCCGTCGCCCGGCGGGGTGGTCTTGATCATCGTCTCGGCGGAGGCGATCCGCGGGTTGGAGCCCCGCAGATGGTTCTTGATCAGCGCCAGCCGCTCGCCCATCGCGGGCAGTTCGGCGGCCTCCGACTCGTCGAGGCCGAGGGCGGCGCCCAGGTGCTGGTTGATGTCCGCGTCGATGGCGACGACGGGGACGCCCGAGGCGGCGAGGTGGCGGATGAACAGGGCGGACAGCGTGGTCTTCCCACTCCCGCCCTTCCCGACGAAAGCAATTTTCATGTTCACTAACGGTAGCGGGATGGGCGCCAAGGGTGTTCGCGCGGTGGGGAAGACCACTCCTTCGAGGGGTCGGCCGACGGTGCGCGTAGGGTCGCACTCATGAGTACGACAGGTGCGGCCGCCGATCCGCTCGCGGCCCTGGGAGAGCTTCCCGGTGTGGCCGAATCCGTGGAGTCCGTGCGCAAGTCCGTGGACCGGGTCTACGGCCACCGCGTCATGCGCCGGCGCAGCAACGCCGTCACCTCCGAGGCGGCCCTGCGGGGCGCGCGCGGCTCGGCGGCACTGTCCGGGGCCGACTGGGCCCTCGAAGAGGTGCGTCGCCGTACGGACTTCAGCGGCCAGGACGGTGACGACGAGGCCCGCGCCATGGGCGCCGCGCTGCGGCTCACCGCCGAGGCGGGTCAGCTGCTGTCGATCTGGCGGCAGTCGCCCCTGCGGGTGCTGGCCCGTCTGCACCTGGTCGCGGCCGGAAGCGACGACGCGCGCGTGGGGCGTCCGCGACAGGACGGCGAGACCGTCGAGGAGCCCCTTGTCGAGCTTCCCCTGCCGGGTGCGGCGGAGGTCGCGGGCCGGCTCGACGGCCTCTCCGAGCTGATCATCAAGGGCAGTTCGGCCCCGGCCCTGGTGACCGCCGCCGTCGTCCACGGTGAACTGCTCGCCCTGCGGCCCTTCGGTTTCCACAACGGCCTCGTCGCGCGCGCGGCCGAGCGGATCGTCCTGATCGGCAGCGGCCTCGACCCCAAGTCGGTCTGCCCGGCGGAGGTCGGCCACGCGGAACTCGGCCGCGCCGCCTATCTGGCCGCCCTCGACGGCTACGCCTCCGGCACGCCGGAGGGCATGGCCGCCTGGATCTCCCACTGCGGCAGGGCGATCGAACTGGGCGCGCGCGAGTCGACGGCCGTGTGCGAGGCGCTGCAGCGTGGGGCGGCGTAGAAAGTCAGGTGCGGAAACCCGCGGGGTGGGCGGCTGAGACCCCCGGAAAAGGGTTGCGGCGGTACGAGAATTCGTACCGCCGCTGGCATGTCCACCCGGTTACCAAGCGTCCTCGATATATGCCCATCAGGCCGGGAACTATGGCCCGTGACCTGGTGCGGCTGGCCCGTAATCGACGGGTCGACGTCGCGTGGGTGCCCGGTGTTCATGCTAGGTCCGTGGGGCCAAAATGAGTTGTTAAAGGTGATCCTCTCGGATGTCCTTTGGTCTCGCGGGCCTTGAATCCTTTCTACTCCAGGACCTGGGCAAGCGGAACCCCTCGATGCGCTTCTTTACTTTTAGGTTCAAAGAGGGTGAATCCGCTGCCGGGGCGCGGGCAGCGGGGCGCTGGTCGCGGGTCAGGCGGGCGCCACGCGGCGCCGGCTCGCGTACCAGACGAGTCCTGCGGTGGCCGCCGCGGCGCCTATGGCGGCCGCCGCGAGAAGGGCGGGCCGCGGCCGCACGGCCAGGCGCTGCTTGAGGCGCACCGGGCGGTGGAAGTCGAGAATGGGCCACCCGCGCGCGAGGGCCTCCTTGCGCAGCGTCCGGTCCGGGTTCACCGCGTGCGGGTGGCCCACGGCCTCCAGCATCGGCAGGTCCGTCGCCGAGTCGCTGTACGCGTAGCAGTGCGCGAGGTCGTACTCCTCGGACTCGGCCAGTTCCCGGATCGCCTCCGCCTTCGTCGGACCGTAGGCGTAGTACTCCACCTCGCCGGTGAAGCAGCCGTCGTCGCCGACGACCATCCGGGTCGCCACCACCCGGTCCGCGCCGAGGAGCTCGCCGATCGGCTCGACGACCTCGGCGCCGGAGGTCGAGACGATGACCACGTCCCGTCCCGCGATGTGGTGCTCCTCGATGAGGGAGGCGGCCTCGTCGTAGATGATCGGGTCGATCAGGTCGTGCAGGGTCTCGGCGACGATGTCCTTCACCTGTTGGACGTTCCAGCCCCGGCACAGCGCGGACAGATACTTCCGCATCCGTTCCATCTGGTCGTGGTCGGCGCCGCCCGCGAGGAACACGAACTGGGTGTACGCCGTTCGCAGGGCGGCCCTGCGGTTGATCAGGCCGCCTTGGTAGAACGACTTGCTGAACGTGAGCGTGCTCGACTTCGCAATGACCGTCTTGTCCAGGTCAAAGAAGGCCGCTGTGCGGGGCAAGGAGTGGTTTTCCACGGGGCCGAGCATATGCGCCCGCCATTCGGGCTAGTGTGGGGCGCGTGGGTTTGCCTGAGAGGCCTCTCGGGTACACCATGGAAGTCACGGATCGTTCGCGACCGTGCTAACCCGGTCCGGCTCCTCCCCCCCCGAGTCGGCCGTGGAGACGACCCCCACTCTCCCCCCCGGTGGGGGTCGTCGCATGTCCGGACGCATTTCTCTCTTCCCCCCGGCCCGCGAGGCGCTCTCGTGCCCTCGTGGGCTTTCCTCTGCCCTTCCACAGGATCCGTCACCGTCCGTAGCCGTCGGGATGCGCTGTGGAAGTCGTACCGGAGTCGCCTGTTCGGGTGACGGCGATATTCACAAGGGCCGGGTTGTCCACAGTTATCGACCAAGATCCACACGATTTCCCGGACCGCTGCACCGTGATTCCAGCGCGTCCCGACGGCGGCGAGTTGGAGGTCGTTCCGTTTCGCGGATGCGTAGCGCCGGATTCCGCCGACCGCCTCAGCGGCGGCCGATCTCCGGTGCCTCACACAGGAGTTGAACACGGCCTCCGGAACTCCGGGCGGCCGCGTTCACGCAGCGAAGGGGGTTGGAGAACGTGGCGGGAACCATCACGGACGACCGGCCGTCCGCCGCCGAGGGGCGGCAGGGCAGGCCGTTGATCGTCACCGAGGACGTGGAACTGCTGGACGACCTGCTGCGCCTGTGCGCGGCCGCGGGCGCCCGGCCGGAGGTCCACCACGGGGTGCCGGAGAGCCGGGGCCGGTGGGAGACGGCGCCGCTCGTGCTCGTCGGGAACGACGCGGCGCGGCGGCTGCGGGGGGCCGCGCGCAGACGGGGAGTGGTGCTCGTCGGCAAGGACCAGGACGACTCCGGGGTCTGGCAGCGGGCCGTCGAGATCGGCGCCGACCACGTCCTGATGCTGCCGGACGGAGAGCAGTGGCTCGTCGACCGGATCGCCGACGTGGCGGAAGGCGTCGGCAGGCCGGCGCTCACCGTCGGCGTCGTCGGCGGACGGGGCGGCGCCGGTGCGTCCACGCTGGCCTGTGCCCTCGCCGTCACCTCCGCGCGGCAGGGCACCCGCACCCTCCTCGTTGACGCCGATCCGCTCGGTGGCGGCCTGGACGTGCTCCTCGGCGGCGAGAGCGCCGACGGACTGCGCTGGCCGGCCTTCGCCGCCTCACGCGGCCGCGTCGGCGGCGGCGCGCTGGAGGAGTCGCTGCCCGAGTTGCACGCCCTGCGCGTCCTCAGCTGGGACCGGGGCGACGCCGTGGCCATCCCGCCCCAGGCCGTCCGCGCGGTGCTCGCCGCGGGCCGGCGGCGTGGCGGCGCGGTCGTCGTCGACCTGCCGCGCCGTATCGACGAGGGCGTCGCCGAAGCCCTCGCGCAACTGGACATGGGGCTCCTGGTCGTCCCGGCCGAGCTGCGTGCCGTCGCGGCCGCCTCCCGGGTCGCCTCTGCCTTCGGCATGGTCCTCCGCGACCTCCGTGTGGCGGTCCGCGGCCCGTACGCCCCCGGTCTCGACGACCACGAGGTCGCCCGCCTCCTCGGGCTGCCGCTCGCGGGCGAGGTGCCCACCGAGGCCGGGCTGCCCGACGGCGGCACACCACCGGGAGGCATCACACGCGGACCGCTCGCGCGATTCTGCGAGGGCTTCTGGGAGCGCGCCGCGGTCCGGGGTGAGGCGGCGTGAACCGGGTGCCGGGCGGCGCAGAGTCACGGGAAGCGGGACCTCGCGGGCAGCGTGCGATCGGGGGCGAGGCCGTATGAACGGGATGTCCGACGACGGTCTGCTGGACGGCGTACGGCAGTGGCTCGTCGAGAGCGGGGCCGAGCCGACGCCCGCGCGCGTGGCGCAGGCGCTGCGCGAGCGGGGGCGGGTGCTCGGGGACGCCGAGGTGCTCGGAGCGGCCGAGCGGCTGCGGTCGGAGCTGGTGGGAAGCGGACCTTTGGAGCCGCTGCTCGCCGATCCCTCGGTCACCGATGTGCTGGTGTCGGCGCCGGACCGGGTGTGGGTGGACCGGGGCGGCGGCCTGGAGCTCACCGGGGTCTCCTTCCCGGACGCGGCGGCCGTACGGCGGCTCGCGCAGCGCCTGGCGGCAGTCGCCGGGCGCCGACTGGACGACGCCCGACCGTGGGTGGACGCCCGGCTCCCGGACGGCACCCGGCTCCACGCGGTGCTCCCGCCGGTCGCCGTCGGTTCCACCTGTCTGTCCCTGAGGGTCGTCCGGCCCCGCGCCTTCACCCTCGCCGAACTGGTGGCGGCGGGCACGGTGCCGCCCGGCGGCGACCGCGTCCTGCGGGCGCTGATCCGCTCCCGATTGTCGTACGTCGTCAGCGGCGGGACCGGGACAGGGAACCCCAATAAGATTCTGTAACACCTCTAAAAGGATTTCCTGGGGGAAGGCTCAAGAGGCGGCAATAGACCCCCCTTGACCTGCTGCTTTCCGCGCGCCGATGCCCCGCCATGTGATCGCCTTCGAATCGAAGGTGAGGGCGAAAAGCGGCCCCGGCCGGGACACGCATCACCGGCCGGGGCCTGGGACCGCCCGCCCCTAGGAACCGACGGGCGCAGGGGCGAGCGGTGGCTCACCGCTTACGCGAGTGGCACGAGCACCCGCAGTGGATCGTCATGATGGGCGCCTCCCAGTCAGGGGCGCCCTCCCGGTAGATGTCCCCGGGGCCGTCGCAGTACTGGTGCATTCCGTGCTCGCACTCGGGGGTCTTCCCCACGGCGGTCACAGCGGCTGGTCGGCGAGCGGGACCAGGTCGTAGGCGTGGCGGCATGAGGCGCAGGCGAACAGCCCTGGGGTTCCGGGGCCGGAGCCCTGATCGTCGGGGACCCGTACGAGCCGGGCGCTGCGGCTGTAGTCCTCGTGCCACGAGCACCAGGCGAACGACGTCCCGGCCTCGGTGTCCTGGTCGGCGGCCACGGTCACCGCCTCCGCTTCTGGCCCGGCTGGTGGTGGTTGCGGATCTCGATGTTGAGGTCCGACGCCCTCGACCGGTCGTCCCGGGCCCGGGCCTCGGACCGCTGCACGACCAGCGCCGCGCACACCCCGCAGTCCGCCGGCGGAACCGGGTCTTCGAGCGGGAGGCCGAGGGTGACCGGCAGCTCCTGAATGCTCTGCTGGCGGCTCACAGGCTCGTCTCCGTCCGCAACTGGAGGGCGAGTTCGGCCGGGGCGGGTGTTCCGCCCGTGCGGGTGGTAGAAGTGGTCACGTCGGCGCTCCTCAACAGCGTTGGCCGCGCCCCGGGAGGCTGACACCTCGCCGGGGTCTTCTCGTACCTCCCGACGCTAGAAGCGCGATCCGCGCAGACGCCAGCACTGTGCACCGATGTGCGCACAGCTGCTCTGCCAGGGGCATGGCCGGATCGCGGTCTTGACCTCGTTGAGCCGTACCGCGATGTTGGTGCACATCAGCGCACACACCGACGAGTGAGGGCAGCCATGGCCTTACAGTTCATCGGCATCGACCCAGAGACCGGACAGAGCGGGTCGCCCACGGCATGGGTCGACACCGACAACGCAGACATCGTGCTCCAGAGCTACACCGCCGACGACGACACCCGGGAGCAGTGCGTGCAGAACACCGCACCCGGCCACGACAAGGGGATCCCCGACCACGAGACCGTGATCAGGATCCCCGTCCACCTCGTCCCACTTCTGAGGGAGGCCTGCGATGCCGCAGAACGAGCTGCCCTTTAACGACCTTCTGGAGGCCGCCCAGCACTCGGCGGTCCACCTGGAGATGCGCGACAGCTACGGCGTCGGCGACGAGGCGGACGACTTCCAGCACTGGAAGGCCACCGGCCAGCGCGACGCCGACCCCGACTCCGCCTACTGGGCGCCGTGGGTCGACCTGATTCAGCGAGCCACCGCTCGCGGCGTGACCGTGCGCCGGGCCCGGGTCGTGTCCGAGCCAGTCACCGAGTACATCCGGTACGAGCACGCGGGCGCCAGCGTCAACGTGTTCGCCGGTGAACAGGTCCGGTGGCTGCCGCGCAGGCAGGCGGTCGACCTCCTGCTACCCGCCTGCGATCTGTGGATCTTCGACGGCGCCAGGGTCCTGTTCAACCACTTCACCGGCGACGGTGACTGGGCGGTCCCACTGCGCGAGCTGCGCACCGAACCCGACCTCGTCAAGCAGTGCGCCGACGCCTTCGAAGCGGTCTGGGAACGCGCCATCCCCCACGACCAGTACGAGATCCACTGACAGGAAGCACCGGACAGGCCAGCTCATGCCCATCTCTCCGTCGTCCTCGGCCCAGGCCGCTCGCGAAAGCGTGGCCGGCCAGCTCCGCGCGATCCGCAAGGACGCCGGCCTGACGGTCGTCGAGCTGGCCCGCCGGTGCGACTGGCACCACGCCAAGACATCCCGCATCGAGAACGCCAAGACGCCACCCTCGCCCACCGACATCCGCCGCTGGTGCCAGGCCTGCCGGACCCCCGAGCGCGCTGCGGATCTGATCGCAGCATCGCTCAACGCGGAGTCCATGTATACGGAATGGCGGCGACGCACCCGGATGGGCCTGAGGCAGCTCCAGGACAGCTACGTGCAGCTGTTCCGCTCGACGAGCTTGTTCCGGATCTACTCGCCCACCCTCGTCCCCGGGCTTCTCCAGACGGAGGGCTACAGCCGCGCCCTGCTCAGTAGCAACGCGCATCTCCTCGGCATCCCGGACGACGCGAAGGCCGCCGCGGCGGCCCGCGTCGAGCGGTCCAAGGTGATCCACGAACCTGGGCGCCGGTTCGTCCTGGTCATTGAGGAGGGCGTCCTCCGCTACCAGCTGGGAGACCAGGACACCATGGCGGCTCAGCTCGGATACCTGCTGACCGCCGGGGCCCTTCCGTCCGTGTCGCTGGGCATCATCCCCAGCTCCGCCCCGCAACGCGCCCTGTGGCCGCAGGAGCTGTTTCACGTCTACGACGACAACCTTGTGTCCGTCGAGCTGCTCTCTGCCCAGGTCAACATCACTCAGCCCTCCGAGGTTGCCCTGTACCTGAAGGCGTTCGAGCAGCTGCGCGGGATGGCCGTGTACGGGGCCGATGCGCGCGCCCTGATCCTGAAGGCCATCGAAGCACTGCACTGACCCCGGGCATGACGAAGCGCCCCCTGCCGCGGCCGCTGAGGCCGAGGCAGGGGGCGATGTCGTGGGGCTATGGGTACTGGCGGCGGGTGGGATCGAGGGCGGCGAGCGGGTTGTTGCCGTTGCCAGGCTCGTCGGGTGGTGGGGCGCCGTCGCGGCGGCAGATGAGAGCGTCGGGGTCGTTGGCCGGCGCCTGGAGGGTGTAGCCGTCCGGGCAGGTCTGCCCGTCCTCTCCGTCGCTTCCGTCTTCCCCGGGCTCGCCTGCGGGTCCGGCGGGTCCCGGCTCGCCTTGGGGTCCTGGCGGTCCTGCCGGGCCGGTCACGGACTCGCCGTCCTGTCCCGGTTCCCCCGGCTGTCCGGCGGCCCCAGGGGTGCCGTCCTCGCCGTCTTCCCCAGGCTTGCCCGTGGCGCTCACCCCTGACGGGCCTTGCGGTCCAGGTGGACCAGAGGGACCAGGCGGGCCGGTCACCGAGGCGCCCGGCTCGCCCCGGGAACCCGGGGGCCCAGCGACAGGTTTCCCCCCGAGCTGCTGCACCTGCGAAGCGAGCGCGTCCCGGGCCTCGTTCGCCGTGCGCAGATCGTGCGCCAGCTGGGAGGTCTGCCACCAGATGTACGCCACCAGCAGGGCCAGCAGCCCGCCCAGCAGCAGGGCGACCGGATCGCGGCGGGGCACTCTGTGCGCACTCACGTCACGAGCCTCCCTTGTTGGCGTTGTACAGCTGGATCGCCAGGAGCAGCACAGGGACGACGAGGCTGAAGAAGATCAAGCGGCGGTCCGTCTGCCGCTGCCGGTCCTTCTCCTCGACCTGCTGCTCCAGCTTCGCCACCCGGCCGACGAGGGCAGTGTGTCGCTCGTCCTGGGCCTGCTGGCCGAGGCGGAGGATCTCCGCGTCGACCTTCTGGTTGACGAGCCCGACGACTCCGTGAATGTCCTCCTTCAGGTCCTGGCGGACGTCGTCCAGGCGGCGGACTACTTCACCGGTCGTCGGGTCGGCCACGTGCGGCTCCGATCAGTCAGGCGTCCGAGCGCGGGGTGTGCGGCGCGGCCCAGCCGCCGATCGCCGCGGCGGCCGCGGGCAGCATCGCGAGGACGAACGGCTCCAGCGCGTCCGGCATGCTGCTGATGATCGACGGGTCGTCGGTGACGGCGCCGACGATCGCGAGACCGGCGACGCCCACCAGGTAGGTGAGTGCGGTCGCGAGCTTGACCTTCTTCTCGATGGGGGCGGAGGGAGATGCCATGGTGCTACCTCACTTCTTGGGGAGCTTCAGGGTCTGGCCCGGCGAGATGTCGTCGGGGTTCTTCAGGGCGTTGAGGTCGGCGATCTCGCGCCACCGGTTTCCGTCGCCCAGCTTCGAGGCGGCGATCGACCACAGGGTGTCGCCCGCGCGCACGGTGTACGTCGCGGTCGGCTTCAGCCGCTCGGCGATCCGGCCGCGCATCGACGCCATGCTGAAGCCGCGGGGGTCGACCTTCCCGGGCTGCCACTCCAGGTGGCCGATGACAGAGCGCTGGTTCCAGCCGTGGTGGCGGCAGATCGCCGCCGACACGCGCTCGATCGCTTGGAGCTGCGCCTCCGGCCAGGGGTCTTTGCCGTCGCCGAGGTTCTCGCACTCGAAGCCGTAGAAGTGCCGGTTGCCGTCGGTGTTCGCCTCGTTGTCGGCGGGCAGGACAGTCTCGTCGGTGACGGCCCGCAGGACGTCGTCGTCGCCAAGGCCGGCGTGGTTGGCTCGGCCGTAGCCGACAAGGTGCACGCGGCCGTCCTTGGTGATGACGCCGTGGCACAGCGGGCCGGGCAGGCCGGTGTAGCCCTTGCGGCAGATCTCCACCGTGCGGGCCGAGCCCGACGTCACCGTGTGGTGGATCATCACGCCGTGCACGGGCCCCCACGGGCCGACGTGGTTGCGGTTGTGGTCCTCCCAGTCGCCGACCTCGACGACGGTCACGCCCTCGGCGCGCAGCACCGCAGCGAACTTGGCAGGAGTCATGGGTGGCGCCATCGGGCCTCCAGGTATGAGAAACGCCCCGGCCAGTGGGCTCGGGGCGGTGTGGGTGGGCGGGGTCAGCCGATGCGGATGTAGACCATCCGGGTCTGGTTGCCGCCGCGAAGGATCGCCTGGTTGGCGTGGGACGTGGCCTGTGCGAACTGCATCGTCACCGTGCTGTTCGTGCCGTCCGTGGTGAAGGTGCCGCTGTCGTAGGCGCTGTGGAAACCGGCTGGCGGGGACGTCGAGTCCGAGCCGCCCGCCAACCTGCCCGTCGTGTTCGCGGGCCGGCGGAAGTTCACCGACTGAGGCGAGTTGACGGTGGTGCCGGCGCCTGGGTTGGAGATGGACTGGGTGAACGAACAGAAGGTGGCTCCGGCGGCGAGCCAGCTCCAGCGGATGCCGTTGTTGACGGTTGCCGAGTAGCTGAGCCAGAGCCAGTACATGTAGGTCGCGTTCGGCTCCGGCGTGAACGTGATCTCGGTGTTGATGACCGTGGTCGACGACGTCACCACCTGGTCGTTCTCCTGCTGCACGAGCTTGGGGTGCCGGGCGTTCAGGTCGTCCGCGAGCAGGATCTGACCCGCGAACCACTGAGGGATGGACACTCATGCCTCCTACAGGGCGACGGGTGCGGGCCGGGCGAGCGAGACCGAGGTGTCGGCCGCGTGCGACTTCTCGATGGTGTTGATGCTGCGGGTGACGGTGGCCCGCTGCGGGGTGATGACTTCGAACCGGTCGAAGCGGCACACCGGGGAGACGTTGGTGTTGCCGGAGAACGCCGAGGCGGTGCATCCGATCTGCCCGGTGGCGATTGGGCTGCTGGTGACGGTCTGGTCGCAGTGCCATGCGGGCGGCTCGGCGGTGCCGGTGCGCCACACGCGGGCCAGGATCCGGTGCCCGATCAGGCGGGCCCGGAGCTCGAACTCCTGGCCCGCGGTGTAGGTGTGGGGCAGCGCCACCGTGCTGCCGATCTGGGTGCTGCCGCGGGTGACGGAGACGGACAGAGCACCTGAGAGCCCGAAGTGGATCCGGGCCCGGTAGAAGTCGTTGGTGCCCGTGTACCGCATAAGGATCCCCGGGACGATGCTGTCGCCGGTGGCGACCTGGCTGACGGACAGCCGGGCCCGGATCTCGCAGTCCGCGATGCTGCCCGGCAGGGTCTGCAGGCGGATGGTCGCCGGTGTGGACGGCAGGCTGACCAAGCCGCGTGATCCGTCCACGCTGCGTTCCGACGCCGTGCCGGCGACCAGGGTCCACGCCTGCCCGCCGTCCGAGGTCCCCCAGGATCCCGCGCCGACAGTGCGGGTGTAGGAGTCGTAGGCGAACGGGGCCAGGGCGGTGGCGCGGACTACCTCGCCGCCCAGCTTCAGGTCGACCGGGAACTGGGTGGCCTTGAGGTTGGGGGCGTCGGCCAGACCCGCCGAGATGATCCACGGCGCGCGGTCGAACATCCCGTTGGCCGGGGTGTGGACGAGCAGCTCGGTGTCGTTGTCGTCGACGGCGTTCACCAGGTGGCTGCCGCTGGTGTCGCATCGGTTGGGCTGGTCCGGGCCCGCGCTCGCTGCGCTCGCGGTGGTCTGCGCCACCAGCCACGGGGTGCCGGGGCTGGCGTTGAGCCGCATGTCCCAGTCGTTGGGGTGGCCGATCGGCTCGGTGCCGCCCTCGGCGATCAGCTCGATCGTCCCGGGCGCGAGCCAGTCGGGCGGGTTGGCGATGGTGACCCGGTCGCCGAGGGTCAGGCCCGTCAGGTCCTCGGCGAGATCGGGGTTGGCGGCCAGGTCGACGCGCACCATGGGGTAGCGGTCCTCGTCGACGGTCGACAGGAAGACCCGCCAGGAGGCCTGGTCGGGCAGCTGGGCATCGGTGGCGACGTTCACCTCGATGCCCTCGTCGTAGACGCCCACGCCGTCCGCGTCCTCGGCCGGGTCGTTGACGTTCTGCGGACCCTCCAGCTTGGAGTACGTGTACTCGCCGCCGTCCGTCCTCCTGGCCGTGATCTCGTTGCGCAGCTTCTGGTCGTCGTCGGTCGGCTCGAACGGATCCGAGATGTGGCCGGCGGCGTAGTCCAGGGCGAACACGCGGCTGCTGGCCTGGAGGTAGGCGGTGTGACTCATCATCACGGTGCCGTCGCGGTATCCGGTCCCGGTCAGGGCGATCGTGTGGCCGTTGTCCTGGACGCGCATGGTGCCGTACTGGCGGCGGCCGGAGACGGAGCCGATGTCGTAGTCGGTCTCTGACGTCGACCAGGCCCCGGCGTCCATGCCCGCGAACATGAACATCGGGAAGCGGCCGTGCGGGTTGCGCGGGCCGGAGCAGATCGACAGGGCGTGCATGTCGGCGGTCATCAGGGCCATGCGGTCGAGCCAGCCGAGGTCACCGAACATCTGCACCATCTCGGCCCGCTCGTACAGAAATTCGGACCAGGTGTCCTCGCCGCCGACCCAGCGCGACGGTGTCTGCCACACCAGGGCCTCGGCGCCGTCGTCGCGGGCGGTGGACAGGAGGTTTTCCATCCACGTCTTCTGAGCGGTGCCGAGCAGCGTCTTGGCGGGGGTGGTCGGGTCGCTGTTCGGGTCGCGTGCGGAGCGGACGTCGGAGGCGATGTAGAGGACACGGCCGACCATCCAGCTCTGGTAGATCGCGGATGCGGAAGGGAGGGTGTAGTGCGGCACCCACTCGCGGTAGACCGTGTTGGCGGCCGCGTTGGACGCGCTGGTGCGGTTGCTGTTGTTGGCCCCGAAGTCGTGGTCGTCCCACACATAGGTCGAGGCGACCGAGCGGAAGAACTGTGACTGCCGGGCAGCCGGGCTGATGAAGCCGCCGAAGTTCATGTTCTCGAAGTAGGCGGTGCGGAACAGGGCCGGGTCGTTGGTGGCGATGTTCTTGTAGTGCAGGTCCCCCAGGTGGGAGAACCACAGCCACTGCTCGGCGGCGGCCTGGACGCGCATGGTGTCGAACACCGGGGAGTTGGACACGCCGCTGGCGATGTAGCCGTCGTAGCCGTCGCCGGTCAGGCCCGCGTCGCCGGCCGCCCCGAAGATGTACGAGCAGCGCTCACCGGCCGGCGCGGGGTGGGTGAGGAAGTGCGCCTTGTAGGAGACGTTCAGGGCGCCGTCGTTGACGACGACCCAGTACCGGGTGCCCGGGTCGAGGCCGGTGACGTTCCACACGATGACGTTGTCGGCGCCAGGAGCGGTGGGGCCGAGCGTCACCGCGCCGGTCATGGCCTCGTTGTCGGCGACCAGGAGCGTGCTGGCGGTGGCCGACGTGAGCCGGGCCTTGACGACCGCGCTGGTGTCGGTGGTCGCGCCGGTCCACACAGACGACACATCGAACGGCATCGCTCACACCCCCTGGTTGTACTTCGACCGTCTGGTCCGGTAGGCCAGGCCCGCGGTGTCCCGGGACTCGTAGACCACGCCGCCGTCGACGTCGACCGCAGACTGCACCAGGTCGAGGAACGCCCCCGGTTTCTGCGGGCCCATGGCGAGGGTCTGATCCAGGTTGCCGTTCACCATCAGCGGCACGCCCTGCTCCGCGCACAGCCGCTCGATCCGCCGCCCCGCGAGTTCGCGGTCGTAGCCGCCTGCGGCCCTCCAGGTGTCGACGGCCCTGGGGGCGTCGGTGCCCCAGTAGGTGATGTGCCCGATCGTCATCGGGTCGGCCAGGGAGGCGAAGGCGCCCCACCGGTAGCGGAAGCGGGCCACGGCCCGATGGGGGATCGCGTAGGTACCGCTGGCGGCCGTCACGCCGTCGATGACGAGCGTCCAGTTGGTCGAGGAGCCGTTGGCCGCCGTGGTCAGGCGGATCATGTGCAGGGACTCGTCGAAGATCCCCGGGCTGGCGACCGTGGTGAGGATGGCGAGAGACGAGGTCGTCTCGCCCGCCGACAGCACAGACAGCACGAGGGTGTTGGCGGTGCGGTTGGACTCGATGATCCAGCCGACGAGGGGGTCGGCGTCGGTGCCGGCGCCGGTGTCGAAGATGGTGAAGTCGTCCGGCGTGCTGCCGGGCCCGGACCGGTAGTGGTCGGCCGTCCACCCCGTCAGCACCACCGGCGGAACCTTCACGGTCAGGGTGCCTTCGGTGTTCGCGGGCAGCTGCACCGACGGCTCTAGCCACGGCGCCAGCGATCCCTTCCCCCAGTCGGGCTGCCCCTGGTAGAAGGAGCCGGCGCTGCCGATGGCCCGGACCGGCTGCCCGCCGACGGCGACTTCGGACCCCTCGCGGGCCCGCTCGCCGTCGGTGAGCGGCCAGTACCGGATCGGCGCCTGGGTGGAGATGTGGCGGCGCAGCGCGTCCTTCAGCGCCTTGGTGCCCTGGATCAGGCGGCGCTTGATGCCGGTCGCGGTGACGGTGGTGTGCACGTCGTTCCCGGACAGGTCCCACTTCGTGGGCCAGCTGGTGATGTAGCCCTCGAACCGGCCGACGACCGTACCGGCCGGGGTGGTGAGGTCGATGGCCACCAGCGTGCTCAGGCCCAGCAGCCCGAAGAGATCACTGCGGGGGTTGCGCCGGGAGTACCGGCCGAGGATCCCGGGCGCCGCCACGCTGTGCCCGTTGTTCAGGGTGAGCGGGCAGCGCGTCGGGTCGGCGGTCGATGCCCAGTCCTGGCGGCCCCACACGATCGCGATGCGGTCGCGGTTGTAGACGTCGGCGGTGATGTCCACCCACGTGCCGCCCAGGAACAGCGAGATGACGACGACGAGCGGGGTCTGAGGGAACACCACGACCGATCATCCTCCTTACGGGGTGCCGAACGCCGCCTGGACGTTGCCGCCGCCGACGTCGACGACGATGGCGCGGATGACCTTGGTGAGAGCGTCGTTGCCGTCGACGACGATGCGGACGGTGGTCTGCCCGGCGGCGGACGCGGCGAGCGGGGCCACGCCCGTACCGGCGGCGGGCTTGGCGGGCATCGCCAGGTCGGGGTCGACCAGGCTGCGCATCGTGTCGTCCAGCACGCCGCGGTTGTCCTCGGCGCCCTCGGCGATTCCCGGTGGCAGCCAGTGGCCGACCGCGTCGGCCATCAGCTTCGAGGGGGAGCCGATGTCCAGGAAGGAGGTGGCGGCGCCGACCACGTTGTCGGTGACGAAATCGCCGACCTGATCCCAGAGCCAGCCGCCGAGTGAGGAGATGCCGTTCCACAGGCCGGTTACCACGTCGCGGCCCTTGCTGTAGAGCAGGCTGCCGGTGTTGCCGACCGCGGCGACGGTCCGGCCCGGGAGCCGTCCCACCCAGCCGATGAACTCTGTGGCCTTGGTCGCGGATGCATCCTTGAAGCGCTGCCACCCGCCGCTGGCCGAGCTCGCAAGTCTGCTGCCGAGGGAGGACAGAGCGGTCACCGCCCGGCCCGGCAGCGCCTGCACGGTGCCGGTCCAGGAGTCCCACTGGCGGCCGACCGGCCCGGAGATGTACCGGCTCCACAGCCCGCCGAACCAGGTCCCGATGGCCAGGCCCAGCACGGTGAAGGTTTCGCCCGCCTCGCCCGCCTTGCTGCTGACCCAGCCGGTGAAGGCGTCCCACCACTGGGGCACGTTCTCGACCAGGCCGGTCACCAGCTTGGAGACGAACCCGGCCATCACCAGGAACGCGGTCGCGCCGAGCGCCGTGGCGACGAGCAGCGGCAGCGCGACCAGCGCCATGACCAGGGCCCCGGCAATCACAGCGATCTTGAAGACTTGCGCGGGGTTGGACATGGCGTAGTCGGCCATCTTCTGGCCGAAGCTGACCAGCGCCTCGACCGCCTTCGGCGCCAACTCGACCGCCTTCTCCACCAGCCGCTGCCCCAGCGTCTGGAAGAAGTTCACGATCCGGTCGGCCCCCGTGGCGCCGCCCTTACCGGCCTCCTCCCAGATACTGCCGAACACGTCCTGGAACTCGGCCTTGAAGTCGATGACGCCGGGGATCACGGTGCCGCCGAGGAAGTCCACGAGGTTCTGCTGCATGCCCCGCTTGAAGGACTCCACCGCGTGGGCGGGACTTTCGCTCATCGTCTTGGCGACCTTCTCTGTCGCCCCCTCGACCTCACCGAGGGCCTGCACGGCATGCGAGGGATCGATGGCCATCAGCGTGTTCTGCATGGCCGCGCCCTCTTCGCCGAACAGCGCGGCCACGATGGCGTCCTGCTTGATCGGGTCCTTCAGGTTGCGGATGGAGTCCAGCAGCTCATCCAGGGCCTTGTTCGCCGCCGGGCCGCCGGAGGTCAGATCGGTGGTCATCTGCGCCGCGTCCAGGTGCAGGTCCTCGAAGGTCTGGGCGAGGTCGTCGCCGCCGGCGGACACGTTGCCCACGAGTTCCTCGAACAGGCCGATCACACTGTCGGCGGACTCCGCGCCCGCCTCCATGCCCTGCACGATCAGACCGGTGGCCTGCTCGCCGGTGAAACCAAACGTCTGCAGGTTGTCGGCGCCCCCGATGAGGGTGTCGAGGAAGTCGTCCGCCCGGTTGGCGCCCCTCTGCATACCAGCGGTGATGATGTCGAACGCCTCGTCGGCGTCCTTGGCCAGACCCGTCTTGATGAGCTGCCCGGCCGCTGCGGTGGTCGGGCCGACCTCCTGGTCGAACGTCTCGGCCAGTGCCAGCGCCTTGGTGGTCAGCCCCTCCAGGCCGCCCTCCGCCTGCGAGGTGTCGCCGATGTTCTGGTAGACACCGCGGATCGCCATGTTGACGGTCTCGACGGAGTCACCCCACGCGTCCTCGTAGACGCTCGCCGACACCTTCGACAGCTCCGCGGCCTCGGCCGGACCGACGCCGAGCTGTGCGGCCAGCTTGCTGGAGAGCCGGGACTGGTCCAGCGCCTCGGCGAACCCCGCGGCCACGACGGCGCCGACGGCGACCATGGCGGTGGCGACGCCGGCCTTCAGCGTCTCGCCGAACCCGGCGCCCGCCGTGGCGCCGCTCTGCTCGACGTCGGCCGCCATCGCCTCCGACTCGTCCTGCACGGTCTCCCGCGCATCGCGCATGCCCTCGCCCGTGTCGTTCCGGGCAGACAGGGCGAACACGAGACTGGTGTCCGACACGAGGCCCCCTCTCTACCGCTTGGCCTTGGCAGCGATCTGCTGCATCTGCTGCTCGTAGTCCTCAAGCCATTTGAGGTAGTGGTCCTCCTGCTCGACCGTGAGCAGGTCCCACTGCCAGGCCTGGATGCCGAGCAGGTGGGCGGCGTTGCCGAGCTGCCTCAGACGGCGAAGGGCAGCCGGGCTTTTCCCTCGTCGTCCGGCGCCGTGTCGCGCTGCTGGAGCATGCCCTCGATCATGGCCTCGTCGCCGCCCTTCTCCTGCAGCCGGGCCACCGCGAGGTCGATCTCACCCTTGGTCATCTCGACGGTGAGTTCGTCCCACAGGAAGTCGACGTCCTCGTAGCGGGTCGTGGGGTGCTGCCGCTTGAGCAGGACGTGCAGCAGCGCCCGCCGGCATAGCGAGTTGCCCCGCAGCACGCCCATGGCGAAGGTGCCGAAGGCCATGCCGGTGCGCTTCTCCAGCGCCTCGCGCTCGGCCGACATCAGCTTGTTCGGGTTGTAGTCGAAGACCTGCGTGTCGCCGTCTTCCGGGGAGTATGTGACCTTCAAGGTGACCGCCTTTGCGGGGGAGTTCAGGTGGACCGCGACGCGATCCGGTTGACCATGTCGGCCAGGGCCGACTTCACGGCGTGCTCGTAGGTGTTGCGCTGGCCCTCGAAGGCGTGGTCGAACCACTTCGTCTTGCCGTGCTGCTGCACCCACTGCTCGCGGTTGCCGTAGACCGGGTGCCGCCAGCCGGACGCGCGGTTGGTGCGCTTGGGCGCGTTGGGGAAGTTCCGCAGGTTCTTCGTCTTGAAGGCCTTGATCTTCGCGCCGGGGAACTTGCCGGAGATGCGTACCTCGGGGCGGATCTTCCGGGCGATCGACGACTTCAGCGCCGGGCCGTCGTGCGGGGTCGCGGAGCCCATCGACATGATGCTGCTCTTCGCCCTGACGGCACCGGGCTTGAGAGCCTCTCGCATGTTGCGGGTCAGCTCACGCCGCAGCTCCTTACCGTCCTCCTCGGCGCGTAGCGCGTTGGAGATGTTCCGCAGGTTCTGCGGCGTGAGCCGCAGGTTGAGCGATCCGTTGGAGCCGCGGCCGCTGCCGGCCATCAGGCGGTCGCCCGGACCACGGCCCCCGAGGTCGGGAAGCCCTGGCTGACGGTGGCCTCGTCACCGATCGACCCGGTCAGCGGCGACCAGCCGTTGATCAGGATGTTCCCGGTGTACTTCGGGTTGGACGTGCCGACCGCGGCCTGGTCGGCGCGCACCTCGAAGGGGACGACCTGGCCAAGCAGCGGCCACATGATCGAGTCGAGCTTGGTGGCGGCGAAGTCCTGGAGGAACTCGCACCCCAGCTCACCGGACTTGAGGCCGCCCAGCACGACCTTCCAGCCGAGACTGGTGTAGGTCGTGACGTCCTTCTCTTCGACCTCGACCGTGAGTTCGGCCTTGCGGGTGTGCTCGCTCACGACGTTGGCGTTGATGGACAGGTACTCGGCGAGCAGGACCATGGTGGGCATGACGGGCCCTCCTTTCAGGGCATGACGAAGGGCCCGCGCGCGGGCCGGGAAGGTGGGCCGGCTACTGGATGCCGAGCGCGTCCACGAACATGAAGGACGGCGCGGTACCGGAGATCGTCCACGCCATGCGCCACCACGTATCCGTGATCGCGGTGCCGTCGGTGCGCAGGATCTGCCCGCCCACCGCCGTCGCCGCGGCGAACGTGAGCCGGGTGGTGGGCGCGGCGAACGTGTTGTCCACGGACGACTCAACGCGCGCCGTGATGGACGGCGTGGTGCCCGCCACCGACAGCACGTGCAGGCTGGCGTACAGCCGCTTGCCCGCCGCGACCGCCCCCAGCTCCAGGCCTGTGCCTGTGCCGGTCGCGGTGCGGGCGGTGCCGGGCGGGTGAGCGAACTGCCCGCGCGCCACCGGCCACGCCGACTTGGCGGTGCCGGTCCACGGGGCGACCTCGCCGACGGCGTCGCCCAGCTTGTAGTCGGAGCGCAGGGCGTTGGTGAGGTAGGCCAGGCTGCCGACGGTGGCCGCGTTGTTCGCGCTGATCGACCAGGGGCCGACTCCGCCGAGCTGCGACCACGAGGCGTCGTCGACCTTGGATGGGTCTCCCGCCTCCCACTGCCCCTCGCCGGAGATCTCCGCCGAGGCGAGGCCGCCGATGGTCTCCTTCCAGCCGTTCGAGGCGTAGTTCGTGCGGTCCTTGGACTCGACCTCCGCCGAGATCTCGACCTTGTTGCTGACGCCAGTCAGGTCGACGCCGACGGCGAAGCACCGGACGTTGGTCAGGATCGTCGCCACGTCACCCGCCCCCCTCGTCCTGCGACTTGGTACGCCGCTTCGGCTTCGGCTCGGGGGCGGTGACTTCCTCGGCGACACCGGACGCGACGAGGTGCGCGGCCTGCGCCGTGGGCAGGTCGATCTCCTCGCCCTCGTCCGGCCACGGCACCCCGTCGAGCATGGCGCCGGCGGGCTGTTGCTGGGTGATGCGGATCTTCATCAGATGTCTCCCGGTCCGATGACCTTGATGACCAGTTCGGCGCCGACGTAGGTGGTGCCCTCGTGCTCGTACCAGCGGTAGCCCTGCACGCGTTGCAGGTGGAGGTCGTCGGCGAGACCGCCCAGAGCCATCTCGCCGGGCGCCCCCCGCGCGACCTCGATCGCCGCCTTGAGCGAGGCCGGACCGGAGCCCGAAAGAAGACCGTCGAGAATCTTCTGCGAGGTCCGGTCGTCCGCCCGGCCGACCAGGGCCCGGCAGGTGAACAGCAGCTCATCGAGCTTGCGGCCCATGGCCTTGTCGTAGGTGACCTCGACCTCGGCCACGAAGAAGCACGGGGCGGCGACCGAGTCAGGCACGTAGCCGGTGCACGTCAGCTTCCCCGTGCCGTCGGGCAGGACCACGGTGCGGGCCGCGTCCGCGATGGCGTACCGGATGGGGGAGATCTGCACAGTGCCTCCTATCCGAAGCCGGGAAGGATGAACGGTTCGAGCAGGTTCCACACGTCGGGGTCCCGGCGGGACAGCCGGACCACGCCCCACTCGGCCGAACCCAGCACGCCCTCCGGCGAGTTCTTCCGCTTGTAGAGGCGGGAGGCCAGGAGGTACGAGGCCTCGGTGATGTCGGGCGGTTCGGCTGGCCAGCCGAAGCGGGTGGTGACTCGTACACGGCTGGTGCTTCCGCGCGACCAGGTGCCGTTCGGCAGGAGCAGCCCGGTGACCGGCTTGCCGTCGGCGAGCGCGTTGTCCGGCGTCGTCTCGTACCCGGTGACAGCAGTCCACGGACCAGCGGCCGGGCCAGTCTCGACGACCAGCCCAGAGACGCTGCCGATGTCGTCGACCAGGAACAGATCCCCGTCCGGCTCGCGCACCACGCGCCCGCTCGGGCGGTAGACGCGCGCGACCGGAGCAGGGTCCAGCCAGAAGCGGCGCCCGCACGTCTTGTCGATGCTGCGGGACGAGGCGGACAGCGCACTCATCAGGTCCGCGTCCTGGCTGGTGTCGCTGGCCTCCAGCCCTACCCGCCGCCGCAGCGTAGCCAGGTTGCCGTATTCGTTGGCCACGTCAGGTCGTCTCGGTGCCGCGCTGGCGACGCTGCTTCGGCGGCGTCGACCGACTCGACTCCTCCGACTTCACCGCGGCCGGCGCCTGGTGGCCGCGCAGCTTGAGCTGTTCGTCGACCTGGGCGACCCGGTCGTCCATGCCGCGCTGCACGTAGCCCTCGCGCTCCCGCAGGAGGGCGGCGACCATCGGGTCCTCGGTCTGCGATTCGTCGGTCATTGCTTCGCTCCTGCCGTGGGGTCGAACGCGCAGGGCCCGCCGGAGTCGAGGCGGGCCCTGCGCGAGAGTGGGATCAGACGCCGGTGAACGTCGGCGTGATGAGGCCGGTGCCCGCGATCTTCCGGGCGTGCGGCTGACGCTGGAAGGTGAAGGCGTAGTAGCCGTACACCACCATCAGGACGCCGAGGTTGGCGGCCTTGGGCTGCTCGGCGCGGATGTAGACCGGGGCGTCGGGGTCCTCCCACAGGTGGCACTCCTGCCGGTCCACGAGGTAGATCTCGTCCTCGTTGGTACCGGCCCCGAGGTTCGTCGCGATGTTGTTGTCGACGATGACCGGGGTGCCGTTGGGCAGGATGCCGCGCACGCCGCGCCCGTAGGCCTCGGCGTAGTTCGCGCCGAGGGTCTGCGCCACGACACCCGGCTGAGTGATCAGCGGGTACGAACTGCCCATGGCGTTCTGCATCCAGTACCAGCGCCGGGAGTGCATGACGGCGAGGTTGTCGCCGGACGCCTGGTCCAGCAGCGCGGCCTCGACGCCCGACAGCCCTTCGATGACCTTGGGGTACAGCTCAGCCGTGGTCGGTGTGGCGTCCGTGTAGGCCACGGACGTGGCCACGTTCGTCAGGCCCACCGACGCCACGTTCAGGATGGTGTTGTCGAGGCGGCTGCCGTAGGCGCGGAACAGGTCGTCGAGGATGACGTCCTCGACGCCGGCGCCCCGCTCGATGGACTGGCGGGACGCGGTCTGCTGGCCCGCCGCGGTGCGGACCGGGATGGACAGCGCCGTGTCGTCCATGTCCTGCTCGGCGACCGCGTCGTTCTGGTTCGCCTGGTTGTCGACGCTGGACCCGGTGGTGATCCGGGAGATCTCCACCGTCATGCCCGTGGGAGGCAGCGTGTGCCGTCGGCACGCGTCCGCGAACGGCCGGTTCGCCCGGGCCAGCGGCGCGTACATGTCGGTGAGGTACTGCGGGATGACCAGCCCGGCGAACGCGCCGGTCCCCACCGCACGGATCTGCTGCCCGCGCTCGGCGCGCTCCTCCTGCATGTGCCGGGCCAGACGGGCCTGCGCCTCGTAGTCGCCGAGGAACGCCGCCCGGACGTCGAACTGGAAAGCCGCCCCGCGCCGGTCCTGGTCGGGCCGGTAGGTCCGCTCCTCCTGCCCGACTCGGGCAACCTGGTCATACGCCGGGGCCCGGGAGGCGCCCGGGACGGTGCGAGCGGACAGGGCCGCGATCTCGTCCTCGCGGGCCTGCTCCGCCTCCAACTGGTCAAGCGCCTCCTGGCGGCGGGTGACCTCGGCGTCCGCCGCGTCGCGGGTGGCGACCCGCGCGGCGACCGCTTCCTCGGTCAGGTTCTCGTCGGAGCGCAGCGCCATCAGCGCGTCCTGCTCCTGCTGTCGTGCAGCGATCGCCGTGTCCAGCGCGGTGCGCGCCTGGGCGATCAGCTCGGCGAGAGTCATCTCGTCGGTCCTCTCAGTCGAAATTGCCAGGGCGCCCAGGTCCAGACAGACGGCCACCCGAGGCCGTGGCGCCGGGTGGTCTCGTGCGCGCAGAGCGCAGGGCAGAACTCCCGCCGGACGGCGGGAAGATCAGGGTCAGCGCGCGAGCGCGATCTCCAGCAGCGCGCGGGCCCGACTCGACACCGGCGCAGCTGCGGGCTGCCGCAGCGCTGCGCCGGTGTGGGGGTTCGCGCCGTAGCCGACGATCGCGACGTCGCCGCGGTGGATGTCGTAGCGGTTGATCCGGTACTCGGTGTAGTCCGGGGACCACTGGCCCGACTCGATACGGAACGCGAACGACATCTCATCGACCAGGCCGGTGCGCAGCTTCGGCGCGATGTACGCGACGTCGTAGTCCGCCGGGTCCAGGGCGGGCGCGCGGACCGACAGGCCGTTCGCGTCCTCGACCAGGAACAGCGTGCCGGTGGTGGTGCGGGCCAGACGCCTCAGCTGGTCGTGCCCGAGAACGAGTGGGACGTCGAGGTCGGCGCGAGCCAGCGAGTCGGCGCCCGCTCCCTCGGAGACGATCTCGGTGTACGGGCCGAACATGTCCCACATCTCGTAGGCCTGCTCGTACACGGTGGCGTGCCCGAGGAACTCCAGGCTGCCACCGCCCCCGTCAGCCTCGCGCAGCTGCACGCCGGACAGCCGGGCGCGCACAGCGGCGCGGGACCCGGTCTGCTCGGCGCTGCGCCGCTGCGAGGGGCGGTCGCGGCGCGCGGTGGTGTGCTGTGCCCGTTCGGCCGCTGCAGCCGCGAGCGCGGGTGTGGTCATGGCGTAGCTCCCGGTACGACGGTCGTGGGTTGCGCAGGGACGGACCGCGAGCCGAAGAGCCGGTCGAACTCGGCGAGCTGGTCCTCGGTGAAGGGCGGCAGATTGTCCAGCGCCCGGGCCTCAGACGGAGCGAGCGTCCGGTTGGTGATGCGCTGCCCGATCGTGCGGGCACGGGCCTCGGGGTCCATGCGCAGCAGCGCGTCCGTGTTGAGCTTCACGAACCGCGGGCCGGACACCAGCTTGCGGCTGAACGCGTCCTCGCGGCGGCCCACCGCCGGCCCCAGATTCATGATGAGGAACTGCAGGTTGCGCTGCGTCATGGACGCGTAGGTGATGCTGCTGCCCGACACCGCCACGTCGATCAGGTCGCCGGGGCAGCCGAAGAACCGGGCGATGTCCGAGGCCCCGTACTGGCGGGCCTCCAGGAACGAGGACTGCGACGCCACGGCCTGGATCGGCTTGTACTCCCAGTCCAGTCCGTGGACGAACAGGCCGGAGCTGTCGACCGCAGCGCGGAAGTTCTCGCGCGCCACCCGGGCGGCGTCCTTGTCGACGGTCTTGGCGGTGTTCTTCAGCTCGGCCAGCGGCACGGCCCCGCCGGCGAACCAGTCACGCGCGAACTGCTGCGCCGACAACGTCTCCTCGATCGTCCACGCCGCGTAGGCCACAGGCGACAGGCCCAGCGGCATGCCCGCCACGGTGTACTGCTTCTCGTGCCAGACCTCCCACGGCTCGTACTCCTTGCCGTGGATGACGAACTTGGTGATCGTCGAACCCTTGCCGCGGACCGTGACCGCACCGAGCTCCACCAGGTCGATACGCCCGGGCAGGCCCCGCCCGTCCGGGCCGATGACCCCGGTCCGCTCGGTGATGATCCCGAAGCAGTTGCCGCCCCGGTCCAGGTCGAACTCCGTGGAGTAGACCCACTCCTTGATGCCGACCTCGATGCCGCCCGGGGCGACCAGGACGGGAGGCTTGGGCACCTCCACCTGGATCCCGTTGACGTACCGGTAGACGTCGATCGGGAAGGACGACATCAGGTCGGCGCGCAGGCGCAGGCACGCCCACACCGCGGCGTTCCGCAGGGCCGTGTCGTTGGTGACGTGCACCCTGTTGGTGCGCCCCTCACGAGACCGCGTGAGCAGATCCTCTGCGGAAGTGATCTGCGCGTCGCGGGTGAACGCGCCCTTCAGCCTGGACCAGGCGCCCATGTCCACCTCCCTTCACGCGAACGAGTCCGCGATGTCGTAGTCCTCGATGACGTGCGGGCCTCGGATCAGCAGCGCCCAGCGGGCGAACGTCGCCGCGCACAACGGGCTGATCTCGGTGAGCGAAGTGGTGCGGTCCAGCGTCCAGGCGTCGCCGTTCTTGCGGGTGCGGGCGCCGTTCACCGCAGCGGTCAGCGGCACCTGGTCGATGTGGCGGGCGGTGCCCTGGTTCATCGCGTCAGCCATCTGCCCGCAGGCCTCGACGATGTCGCCGGACCGCATGACGATCAGGTCGCCGCGCTGCGGATGCTCCTTGTCCTTGGGCACGTCGATGCCCGCGGACACCAGGTCGTCGATGAGCGAACCGGCGGGCGTGCCCACCGACGCGATCGCCACGACCACCGGCTTCCACAGCCTGTGGAGCTTCACGATCGCGGGCACCACCCAGTCCGTCCCCGGGCGCCGGGCCACGACCTCCACATGGACCTTGCCGTCGGGGCGCAGCGACGCGGCAGAGATCGACGACTGCGTGCGGTCCTGCGAGACGTCGATGGCGAACGCCACGTCCCGGGTCGGCCGGCTCTTCGCGTCGACCAGCCCGGGCCACTTGCCTTTGGGGACATTCGGGTCGCTCGGCGGCACCGGCTTACGGGTGCGGTTCAGGTACGCCCGGTCGAACGCGCTCGGATCGTCGGCCATCTTCTCCAGCTCGGCCGCGATGACCGCCTCGGTCACCGTGTGGCCGAGCGCCGGGAGAGTCGCCCGCCACGTCGCCGGATCGGCGCGGTCCATCTCCTCCGGCGCGTACCACTCGAAGTAGGCAGTCGCCGGGCGCGCAGCGGCCAGGTCCTCGGCGAGCGCAGCGAACAGCGCCTCGATCAGGGCCCGTCCGACCTTGCGCTTCTTGTTCAGCCACACGCTCTTCGTGGTGCCGCCGGCCGACGCCCACCACAGCTGAGCCCTCGCGCGGGTGAGCATCGCCGGAGAAAACGCCTGCTCCAAGCGGTCGTCCTCGTGCGCGAACGCCTCGTCGATGAACCCCAGGTCCAGCGGCGGCCCGTGGCCGGCCTTCTCCGTGTTCGCCGTGATGCCCATCTTCGAGCGCTTGCCGGGGAAGAGGATCGCCTCGTTGCCGTTCGACTTGCGGATGCGCGCGTACTTCGCCAGGTCCGAGCCGGAGATCTTCTCCCAAAACTCGTCCTCCCAGCGCTGGCGCGCCATGCCCCGGGTCTGCGCGGCATAGACGATGTTCTGCCGCGGCCACGCCATCGCCCGGTGCACCTGCGCGCCCAGGGTCAGCTCTGTCTTGCCCTGCTGCCGGGGCACCGACAGGCCCACCTCACGGTGCACGAACAGCCCGGTGTCCGGGTCCAGTTCGAGGGCGACGTCGCTGACGTACTTCTGCCACGGCATCGGCGGGGCGCCGAGCTTGGTCATGACCTTCCACAGCTTCGGCCCCAGCGAGGGCCGGTCGGGGTGCCGTGGTGTCCCCCAGCGCGGCGGGCACGTCAGCCCATAGCGCTCGTGCAGATCCTCGGCGAACTCAGTCGGGGGAGCCCAGGTCTCCGAGGTCGTCGTCATCGTCAGCGGCCCGCCCCTCCAGCAGCTGGGCGAGCGTCTGCCGGAGCTCGCGGGTCAACTGGGGCAGCAACTTGTCGTCCTGGGGCACAGCCTCCCCGCACGTCTCGCACTCGCCGGTCGCCGCGGCGTCGATCCGGCCGGCCAGCGTGAACGCCAGCTCAGACAGCGACGGCTCAACGCCGACCAGGTCGCCGAGCTGCTCGACGTCCGAGCGGACGGCGTCCTCGACGGATCCCATCGCGACCCCTTCCATGATCATCCGGTCAAGATCGGCCCGGGGGGAGAAAAATGGCAGGGGGGCGCGGGGTTGCGAAATGTCCGATTCTAAAAACCCGGGCGGTCCGTCGGCGCTTCCACCTCGCTGACCTGCGCCTTCGCGAGGTCGTTGCTGTGCTCGGCGGCCAGTGTCGCCACGGTGGACTCCAGTTTGGTCCGGTCGATCAGCCCGCTGAAGTAGCCACACCTGCACAGGACCATGACCTTGCTGGTCTGCCTGCACTCCTTCCACCGCTCGCCCTCGTCGGTGAGCGGGCCGGGCCGTGACTCGGTCTGGGCGAAGACGTGCACGTCGTGGTCCAGGGCCCAGTGGTCCGAGCCGGGCGACGCCGTACAGGTGACGTGCTCGGCCTCGGGCGTCATGCGGTCGCCGTGCGGGAGTTCGAACGGGGTCCGGCCGCAGCACGGGGTGAGCCCGCTGCCGTCGGGTGGGCTGGCGTGCGTGGTCGGCTCGGGCATGGCGTCCTCTCTACGGTCCGGCGAACCAGTCGACGCTCGTGACGAGCTGGGTGACTTCGGACAGGGGCTTGTCGCCCTTCTCGTTGTTGCACTTCCTCAAGCACACCGGACAGCCGGCGTTGCCGTGGATGGGTGCGAGGTTCTCCGGGTCCAGGCGGGCGCCGCCCTTGCTCACGGGGATGACGTGGTCGGCGGTGTCGGATCCGCCGTGGCCGCAGACGATGCAGACGTCGGATGCGGCGAGCAGGCGGGCGCGCATCTGCCGGTACTCGTAGGAGACGAGTTCGTCGCGGTTGGCCATCGGCTCCCCGGGCATGACGAAGGCCCCGCTGGTGGGCGGGGCCTCGGGTGTCTGTGGTGCCGGTTGAGGGCACAGTTGTACACCCGGATCGTGACACGCGGCTGACCTGCGGTCAAGCGGCGTTGCGGGTGGGGCGGTCGGCGGCGAGCGCGGCGACGTCAGCGACGGGGTACCAGGGCTGTCGGTCGGTGCCGCCGGAGCGGGTCAGGCGTCCGCGTTGAACGAGCTTGCGGACGCCGCCGAGGGTGATGCCGAGCATGTGGGCGGTCTGGTGGGCGGTGAGGTGGCCGGGGCGGATGTTGAGCGACTCCATGCCCCAAGGATGAACTACTGGTGCGGGCAGTTCTCGACCCACCACCCGCAGCGTCCGCAGTAGGTGGGCGCAAGGCCGATGAGGGTCAACAAGTGCTTGATCATGACTCGTTCACCTCCTCCGCTACGGTTGGGTGGACGATGCACATAACCCCGTTCGGGTCCGTAGCCCCTCTCGCGCTCTTGCGCCTGCGACGTGCAGCTTCGTCAGATTCGGGGGCAGCCCCTCTCGGTGGGGGAGTGGCCGACCAATCGGACATATGCCATGCGGTGCCGAGCCACAACAGCGGCACCACGTAGACCAGATGCGGGGCACGCGACAGCACCCCGGCACAGGCGACCGCGGCCACCAGGGAGCCCGCCAGCCGCCCCAGGATCACGGCCAGGCGCACGAGCCCGGCCCGCTCCTGGTGACTCGGCGCGGACAGCCACACCCCCCACGCCTCCAGCGCGAACCAGGTACCGCGCGCGAGCTTCCCGCCCGCCCCGGCCGCCTTCACAGGAGACCCACGACCAGGTCACCCGCGTACGAGACGACTGGGGCGAGGACGTACCCGGCGACCCCGGCGACGCTGGACGCGAGCCCCAGACTGACGCCGGCCAGGACTCCGCGCACGAAGTCCCAGCGGAAGCCCCGACGGGAGGACACGGCGAGCATGACGACGGTCGTGACGATGACGACCGCGTGCCCGCCAGGGGTGA
The DNA here is from genome assembly GCF_036322545.1 of Streptomyces sp. SP18BB07. Lineage (NCBI taxonomy): Bacteria > Bacillati > Actinomycetota > Actinomycetes > Kitasatosporales > Streptomycetaceae > Streptomyces > Streptomyces sp. SP18BB07. Next base: position 304,280 of record NZ_JAQYWT010000342.1, on the reverse strand, counting down.
GCGCGAGGAACGAGCCCCGCGTGACGTCGGGCGAGGTGCCACCGACGCCGTAGACGAGGACCGCCTCACCGACCATGTTCGTGCCCCACAAGGACCAGTCGGCGGCGGCCCCGATCAGGCCGCCCGCCGAGAGGATGAGCAGGGTCCCGTACGCGAGGCACAGCAGGAACGGCGCGAGCTGACGAAGCGCCTTCGGAGAGAACCGCTTCTTGTGGGAGGCGAACCAGCGGGAGAAGTCCCAGGCGAACAGAGAGAGGCCGACGGTGACCCCGCCGAGGGACACGAGGGCGTACGTGGGAATGTCGAGCGGAGGCATGCGGAGTCCTAGCGGAGGACGGCCACGCCGAGGGCGGCCATGGTGATGATCAGGGCGACGGTCCCGGAGATCTTGGGGACGTCGTGGAGCGCGACAGCGCACAGCCCGAAGAGGGCGAGCAGGGCGGACAGCCCGAAGAACAGACCGAGGATCACGAGCCGACGAGCTCCGCCTGGATGCGTTGTGCGCGTGGCTGGCCGATCGAGTACGTATCCCGCAGTGCCCGGATCGAGGGCGCGCGGCCGTCGGCGAGTAGCTGCTCGAAGTTCTCGCGGGCCCGCGCGGTGAGCTCGTCCTCGGCGCTGTCGGCGCGCGCGTATCCGGGCGGGAGCGGGAGCGTATCCGGTGTATCCCCGTCCGTATCCGGGGCGGATACGTCGTCCTCGGTGCGGTCGTATCGGTCCTGCTCGGCGGCCGGATACACCGGGGTACGCGGCAGCTCTTCGAGGCTCAGGAACGGGCCGAGGACGGGCAGCGTGGGCGTCTCCTCGGCCGACTCGGAGGCCGGTGTATCCCGCTGTACCTCGACGGGCGGGTACGCCTCGGGTGCGGCGGATACGGCGGGTACGGGAGCGGCCTCTTCGTGGTCCTCGCCGAGCCGGTGGACGCGCCACAGGACGAGTGGGGCGACTGCGGATACGGCGACGACGAGGGGTACGTCGACGGGCAGGAGACCGACCTCGACGAGATGGCTCGCGGCGTTCACGCCGATGAGTACGGCGACGACCGCGAGGACGTCCCGGCGGGCCCGGAGCGCGGCGAGCGCGTAGACGTCGAGGGCGGCCGGGACGCCGGCGGCGACGTACTGGCCGAAGCCGCACGCCACCGCGAGCCGGTACTCGGCGGAGGCGAGAACGACGAGGACCGCGACGAGGGCGGCCCACAGGAGCGGGTCGCGCTTCACCGGTCACCTCCGGCGAGGATCCTCGTGAGCTGCTCGGCGAGGCCGCGGATCTGGTCCGCGTAGCTGTCGAGCGAGGCTGCGAGTTGGTACAGGCCGACCGGGGGCAGCGTCCGGCCGGGTGGGTAGACCGAGACGCCGATCGTCGGGCCGCCCAGCTCGGAGTCGGCGAGCGTCGCGTAGGGGGATTGGGCGAGGCAGGCGACGAGGACCTCGCCGCCGCGGAAGGTCAGTTCGACGTCCGGGCCCTTGTGGAGGATGTCGGCGCGGTGGGTTTCGGGCCGGTGGTCGGTGTGGCCGACGCACCAGGCGGGCTCGTCCAGGGTGACCAGGCCGTGGTCGACGGTGAGCAGGGTGATGGTGCGGGTCCCGGTCACTGTCCGTCCTCCCTGGCGGCTTCGTCGGCGAGGAACTGGGCGACGACGGGGAAGGCACGGTCGACGGAGGCACGGGCGGTCCTTTCGGCGGCCTCGGTCTCCTCGGCGCGGAGCCTGCTGCGGAGGAAGTCGGCGTTCCAGCCGATGCTGGCCGGGTCCTCGGCGAGGGCGCCCTTGATGGTGGCGCGGACCCAGTCGGCCCGGCTCTCCATGCGGCGGGCGTGTTCGGGGGTGTCGTGGGGGAGGGTGACGGCTTCGAGGACGGCCTCCAGGAGCTGGCGGAGGTCGTGGGCGTTGCCGGGGTTCTGCGTGGGGGTGGACGGGGAACTTGCGGGCACGCCAGGGCGCGGGGAAAGATCGGCCATAGCCGTGTCTCCTCCTGGTCTAGTCAGGTAGGTGATGCGGTCAGGCCCTTGGCTGGGACGGCAATCCCGGCCTTGGGCCGTCTTCAGTTGTGGGTGCTACTCGGTCTTCTTCTGGTAGGCGCGGATGGCCTGGTTGACGCTCGGAGTCTTGACGCCGAGCTCTCGCGCGACAGCGGCCTGGCTCCCGAGTTCTTCAGCGCCGGCGATGAGGGCGAGGGCCCGTTCGTCGGTGGCTTCTTGGTAGGCCTGCTGGGCGGCTTCCTGCTTACGGACGGCCTCGTCGTGCCGCTCTCTCCATGTAGTCACGTCCCTCCTCGTACCGGAGGTGACTGCCTGACCACAAATATAAGCAGGGGTGCTTATCTGGGTCAAGGTGGTCACGCGGACTGCTTGGGCTGGTAGTGCCAGAGCAGCAGCAGATCCTGCTCGGTCCGGTACGACGTCCCGCACTGCCGGCACCGCACCGGCCCACCCGGCAGCCGGGACAGCTCCGCCCCGCACACCGTGCCCGCGTCGTCCACGACCGCGATGCACGTGCCGAGCCGCTGCGGCCGGGGCGGCGGGTCGCCGACGATCGTCCGCGCCTGCCGCTCCAGCTCCCGCACCTCGCCCGCCAGGTCCCCGGCCGCCGGGTAGTGCGCGGCGATCCACGCCAGCTCCATACCGAGCCACCGGCAGTCAGCAGCCAGCCCGGACGGTGGCGGCGCCCCGTGCCGGGGCCACCGCTCGCGCTGCACGTCCACCCGCCACAGGTGCAACACCTCGGTGGCGCGGGCGGTGTTCACCGTGTCGAGGACGTCCTCGTCGAGCGGGGACCGGGGGCCGGCCGCGCCCTTGGTCGCCACGATCTCGCCCCAGCCGTACCGGCGCGGAACGAGGCACTCGGCGACTTCGCCGTACAGGACAGGCAGTTCCTCCAGGCGCTTCGCCAGGGCCACGGTGTGCCGCTCGCACAGGTGCCCGCGCTCCAGCTGCTCGCCGCACAGTCCGCAGGTCGCGTTCACAAGCCCTCCAGGGGTAGTTCGGCCTGGCCGCCGTTGCGGGCGGCCTCACGGGCGGTGCAGCGGCGACAGACGTCCGGGTGGTGGATGCCGAACGACCCCAGCAGCACGGCCCGCGTGAGCTTGATGTGCTCGGCGAGAGTGCCGTGGGCGGCCATGTCGTCGATCGCTTCGTCCGTCATCAGCGGCTCGTCGAGCGGCACGTGACAGCCACACGGGCAGCCCGGCTCACCGCCGGCGCCGAGCGCGGACAGGTGTGCCCAGCACGAGCCGTGCCGGTGCTGACGGCAGGCCGGGCAGATCGTGGTGTTCTCGCCGAACGGGACGACGACCTTGCCCGGCCGCAGCTCCGAGTCCTGCGGCCGGTAGCCGCGGGAACGGCCTGCCCCGCGCGTCACTGAGCACCGCCGGGCGCCGGGTACCGGTCGGGCCACAGCTGGTGGAGGTGCGCGGCCACGTCCGGGGTGAGCCCGGGGGAGCGGGAGCCGTCCGGCCACGCCCCGGGCCGGGATCGAGGCACGAGCGGTGTGACGGCCTTGGCGTGCTGCTTCGGCGCGGACGTGACCGGCTGTCCGGACGCCATCAGCAGCAGCGCGGCGAGGTCGCCCTGGGCGCGGGCGGCGGCGATGTCCGCCGCGGTGATGGCGCTCACGTCTGCGCCATGTCGACGACGGCCCCGTAGTGCCCTTGGAACGCCGCTGTGATCGTGGTCCGGCTTCCCGCGCGGTGCTTGTCGAGGATCAGGTCGATCTCCCCGGCCCGCGGCGACTCCGGCTCGTACATGTCCGGACGGTGCAGAAGGATCACGATGTCCGCGTCCTGCTCGATCGAGCCCGACTCCCGGAGGTCCGCGATCGTCGGCCGCTTGTCCGCGCGCTGCTCGGAGGCCCGGTTCAACTGGGCGAGCACGATCACCGTGATGCCGAACTCCTTCGCCAGGAGCTTCAGCCCGCGCGAGAGCGCCGACACCGCTACCTGCCGGTTCTCGGCCTTCGGCGCCTGCATCAACTGGAGGTAGTCCACGACCAGGAGGCGAAGCCCGGCCGTGCGGATCAGGTGCCGGACCTTCCCCCGCAGCGAGGCGAGGGTGACCTGCGTGGCGTCGTCGATGTGCAGCGGAGCCGCCTTGATCCGTTCCGCGGACCTGAGCATCCGGGCCACGCCGAGGTCATCGACCTTCCCGGTCGTGATGTGGTGCAGCGGCACCCGGGCGTCCGCCGCGAGGATCGTGTTCATCACCTCGTCGCCGGCCATCTCCAGCGTGCAGAACAGCGTCGGGATCTGCGCGCGGATCGCGGCAGCGCGGGCGAGCCCCAGCCCGAACGTGGTCTTTCCGGCGCCGGGCCGGGCGCCGACGATGACCATCCGGCCGGGGGCGAAGCCGCCGCCGGTGACCGCGTCGAGGTCGACGATCCCGGTCGGGATGCGGTCCGCGAGGGTCGGCGGTGTGACGGCCCGTGCGAGGGCGGCGCCCAGGAGGTCGGCCGCGAGGACCGTGTCCGAGGAGGTGTTGCTGCTGAGGACGCCGTCCAGCGCGGCCTGGATGGCGGGGATGTCCTCGGCGGGGTTGAACGCTGCGGACCGCGCGCGGACGGCGGCATCGTGGCCGACCGCGTATAGGCGGCGCGCGACAGCGGCCTCGGTGATCTGCTGGGCGTAGTACGCGGCGGCCGAGTACGTCGGCTCCGCGTAGCCGTAGAGCACCGCCAGGTCGCTGACGGTGGGCGGGACCAGGGGCAGTTCCCCGGCGGCCTTCCACGCCTGGAGCTGCCTGCCGACGGCCTCCCAGCGGATCTCGCCGTCGGTCAGGGTCTGCCGGATCTCGTCGACGGCCTTCCACACGCACAGGTTGCGGGGGAACTCGAAGTCGTCGGGGCTGAACTCGTCGGCGAGTTCGTCGATGAGGTCGGGCCGGGCCATGACGGAGGCGGCGAGGATCTGTTCGGCGTCGGGGGCGGTGAGGCCGGGCGCGGTGGCGATGTCCTGGGTCATCGGTTGCCGCCCTTGCGGCGGTCGTCGCCATCGAGGAGCACGACGTTCCCGCGGCACATCTCGGCGAGCCGGGAGGCGACGCGGGGCCCGATGATCTCGGTCAGGTTGCTGGGCAGCACGTCAGAGGTGATGACGACGGGGCGCCGGTTGATGTACCGCTCGTCGAAGATCTCGAACAGCCGCTCCCGGGTCCAGTCGGAGGCGCGGGCGGCGGCGAGGTCGTCCACGAACAGCAGGTCGGCGGTCTGGAGCCGCTCGATCAGGCGCCGGCCTTCGGACTGCGCGTCGGGGCGCAGCGCGTCGAACAGGGACGTGGCGCGGGTCGTGGCGATCACCGGGGAGCCCTTCCACGGGATGCCGGGGCCGACAGCGTTCTCGAGCCAGAGGCGGCAGACGCGCCAGGCGGTGTGGGTCTTGCCGACGCCGATGGGGCCGGTGAGGAACAGGCTGCTGGAGCCGGTGTTCCCCAGGGCCCAGTCCGAGACGCGTTCGTCGAACTCGATTTCCTGCTGGTAGATGACCGGGGTCTTGGCGTCGAAACGCCGTGCTGCTTCCACCCAGCGCTCTTCGAGCCAGGACTGGCGGGCGCTGGGGGTGTCGTCAGAACTGGAGGGCATCGCGCTTCTCCTCTTCGGTCATGTGGCGGGGGGCTGTCGGGGGCGCGGTGGTGCGCTGGCCGTCTCGGCGGATCTCCCCGAGGGCGATGTCGAGGCTGGCGCCGGAGATCGCGCGCCCAGTGCGGGCGCAGCGGTCCAGAGCGCGGGCGCAGTCGTCGCGGTCGAAGCCGTTGCCGATAGCGGTACGGACCACGCCGCGGATCGAGATGAAGCTCTGGGCGCGGCCCTTGCCGTGGCGCTCCCAGTAGGCGGCGGTGAGGTCGTCGGCGACCTGGTGCGGATTCGGCTTCCGCTCGGATGGCTTCTTCTGGCGGCGAGCGGCAGCAGGGGGACCGGGTGTCGGTTCGTCGAAGAGAGCTTCGATCTTGCTGCCCTCGACTGCGACGGACTCGTCCGGCGCAGCAGTGGTTGAGGAGGTAGTTGAGGAAGTAGAAGGAGTAGGGAGGTTCTTTTTGGACCGGCTACGGTGCGAAAAAGAACCGCCAACTCCTTCAGTAGCCGGTTCTTTCTGGGACATCGCCCCCGACCCGGGGACAGAGTTGGCGGTCTCGTCTGAACCGGCAACTTCAGAGTTGGAGGTGCTTTCTGGACCGGCTACGACGAGCCCAGGGATGCCTTTGGCGGTCTCTTCTGGACCGGCAACGTTGGGCGAGTCCGCAGGAGTCAGATACCGGAAGCGGTACTTCGCTACGCGGCCGTTGCCGCCACCGCTGACCCGTTCGAGGACCTTCTCCTCGACCAGGCGGGCGAGGATCTTCCGCATGTCCCGGTCGTTCTTGACCATGGCGAACCGCAGGATGTCCGGGTCGACGACGCTGCTGAACGTCTCTCGGGTGACGTCGTTGGCGTCGTCGGCCAGGATCATGGCCGCGAGCTTCTCGCGGTGCGTCAGCGTGGCCGGCGCCCACTTCTTGACCTCGCGGTACAGGGGATACCCCATCAGCGGCCTGCCGCAGGCAGGGAGGCCCGTGCGCCGTGCTGCGCGCTCGTCGGACCCGTGTCGCTCAAGGCTTGCTCTTTTCGTACGTGGCCGACGGGGGAGATGTGGCGTGCGGGGCCCCAGACGGATGTCGGGGCCCCGCACGCGTTCCGGTCAGCCCGGCGGGCGCCCGGGGTTCGATCCGGCGGTCATGTGGGCGTGATCGGCCGTGTACAGCCGCACGTAGCGGGCGACCTCGTCGTGGATGAGCGGGCCCATCACGTTCCCGGCCGGGGCGTGGACCTCGATGCGCTTCGCCGAGAGGTAGAACGCCGCGGCGATGAGCCGGCCGAGCTCCAGGTTGAGGCGGACGGCGTCGGCGCCGAGTCGTACGACGGCGGTGTGGCAGTCGATGTTCCGCCGGGTCTGCTCGCGCAGGGCGGCGGACACTTCGCGGTGGTTGTCGTAGCGGCCGGTGAGGTCCACGGTGAGGACCAGGCGCACGTCGGCCTCGGTGGGCGTGGTGATGCTCACGCTGCCTCCCGGGTGCTGGTGGTGGGCTGGTGGAACGCGGTGCGGATGACGGCGCGCTGCTCGTCGGTGAGCGGCGGGGCCTGGTCGACGATGGCGTCGATGCGGGCCCAGTAGGCGGCGTTCCGCTTGGGGTCGGGGTCGCGTACGGGGCGTGCCGCTCGACGGGCCTGTTCGGCCTCGCTGAGGGCCGGACGGCCGCAGGCTCCCCCTGCGGCCGTCACGGTGCTGGTCGGGGCGGTCATGCGGTCGCCTCGGCGCGCTCGTCGTGCCTCTCGCGGATCAGGTTCAGGACCTGATGGAAGACGCCTTCCGGGTCCTGGGCGCGGTCGATTTCCTCGACGAAGAACTCGTGGAAGTCCCGCCACGAGGTGCTGTCGGACTGGAAGTAGGACTCGTGGAGCCAGTCGAGGACCCAGCCCTCGGTGTACTCGGCGTAGAGCCCGAGGAACGTACGGACCTTGAGGGCCTTGACCTGCCGGGGGTCGTAGACGATGTGGTGTCCGTCGTCGTCGAGCCGGTGGGTGAAGAACGCGTTCGGGCCCAGCTGGGCCTGCTCGACGTGCAGAGTCTTCTTCCCGAGTCCGTCGGGCAGCTGGGCGAGCTGCTCGCACATCCGCTCACGGAAGGCCTTGAGGCCCTCGCGGGTGGTCAGTGTCGTCATGCCGTCGCCCCGCTTCCCGCCTTGGCGGCCTGGACGGTGTCGCCGAGGACTTTGGCGCGGGTCTGGACGAGGTCGGCGTACGTACAGCGGAGCGCTTCGAGCCGCTCCTCGAACACGCCGATCACCACGGCCAGGCTGTCCGGGTCGAGGCCCACGACGTACTCGTCCTCGACGACCTCGAACATGACGTGCGGGAGACGCTCCGACATGACCTTGGCGAACGGGGCGGCCCGAAGGTAGGCCCTGAGGACGTACGCATCCTTGGGTGCACTGACCCCTTCGAAGGGCAGGCTGACCTGGCCGTTTTGGTCGCCGATGCAGCAGACATCGTCGGAGGCCACGGGGCGGCTGCAGTCGATGACCTCGTGCACCACGGTGCAGCCGGGCATGCAGGTGAAGGTGAGCTCTTCCTTGGTGTCCTTGTCGGTGACCGTGAAGGTGCGCGGCAGCGTGGTCAGGGTGGTGTCGCACTGTTCGGTCGGGATGGACGTCGCCGTTGACGCCTGTGCAACCATGTGCATAGAGGTGTTCCGTTCTCTTACTTCGCGGTAGGGATGGACTTCTCGACAGACGCCTCCGGCTGGACCCCGGGGGCGTCGTCGTTTCCGCTGGCAGTCGCTCCCGACTGGACCTCGGGAGCGGTGCTGTTGCTCGCTGTCTGGGCGAGGAGTTGTGCGTCGAAGTCGCGCAGGGCGCTCTCGGGATACAGGTACTGACGTCCGACTTTGGCGCACTTGGGCCCGTAGCCGATGAGTCGCCAGTACCTGACCGTGCTTGGAGCGGTTCGGTAGTGAGCGGCCACCTCGGCGGTGGTGAGGTAGTGATGCATCTTCAACCTTGATGGGGATGGATCTGCGTTGCCTTCTGATGCCCAGCGAGCATGCCCCTCGTGATCGAGGATGTCAACCTTGTCAGGGGTGGATTCGTGGGTACTCTTAATCCCCATGGAGAATCAACGGCAGTCAACGCCTGCCAACGCAGAGGCGGCCGAGTCGGTTGCCGCTCGGCTCCCGTCGGTCCTGGCGATGCGCCTCAAGGGCGCCCGGGTGGCGTCTGGCATGTCGCAGCAGGCCGTGGCGGAGGCCATGGTGGAACGCGGATTCAAATGGCGGCAATCCACGGTCGCCAAGAGTGAATCGGGCGATCGGCCCGTCCTCTTCTCTGAAGTTGCCGCACTTTCCGCCATCTATCGCAAAGATCTGGATTACTTTCGTCATTCTGGCGGAAATCTAGACGAATTGATCGACGCCTTGGAGCGGCAGCTATCGGATACGCGTCGTGATTATCAGGCCCTGCTTTATCAAGTACAGGCTTCGAGGTCTGAGATTGTAATGTTCGAATGTGTTACTGAGCTAGCTCAGGCTATTCGCCAGTATCGAGATACGGGCGACGAGTTCGATCTCGATGTTGCGCTGCGAGATGCCTTCCATCGTCATGGATACATGTGCTTTTCGATGCCAAGCCTGTACGAGGCCGTAGGTATCGATCAGTCCGACATTGAGAACATCGACAGCTGGGCTCTCCGCAAGGTGGCCAGCAACGAGCGCAGGCGGCATCGGTCACTCTCGGAAGAGGAGCTGATGGAGGAGAGTGGCATGCTGCTTAACTCGGTTGCTCAATTCCTTGACGGCGAACAGGTGGATCCCGGATTCATTGCTTCTCTAAGGGAAGGTGATGAATGGGCTTCATTCGCTTGGATGGCACTCGGTGGTCTGCTCAAGAAAAGGATCCAGGTTGAGAGTGAAGGGGAGTAGCCGTCCTTGGTGGCGAGAGTGCCGCTAAAGCCGGTTGCCCCGCTTCCAGCCGAATACGACGGCGTCGTAGTCGAAGTACCCGCCGTCCGGCATCCGCCCCTGCCGTGGCGTCTTCAGCGTCACCGTGACCAGTGACCGCAGTACGTTCCGCTGCCGCTCCAGACCGAGCGCCCGCCACGCCTTCCGTACATCCGGCGCCCCCACCAGATCCACCAGCGGATCCACCGTCGCCGCACGAGCCAGCTGCCGGTTTACGCCATCCAGCTGCGCGCGTGCCGTGTCCATGCCCTCCGTGAATGGCCCCAGCTCCAGCTGCCCCGCGCCGAACAGACCGCCCAGGTCCTTCATCCGCCGGCGGATCTGCTCGGCCTCCGCCTGCAGCCCGGTCACGTCCACGTCGTCCGGGCCGGGCAGCAGCAGCTCGTGCGCGTCGTCCCGCTCCAGCCGCTCGACGATCGTGTCCTCGACGTGCCGGTCCACGATTTCGGCGCGCCGACCGCCGCCGTGCCCGGTCGGGCACCGGTACGACGGATACGACCTGCCGCCGGACTGCGTGACCGTCATGCCCTCGCCGCACTCACCGCGCCCGCACTCGTACAGCAGCGAGCCGACCCACTTCGGCTGGGCCCCGCGGTTCACCGTCCGCCCGGGGTCGGACAGGATCGCCACGACGGCCCTGAACTTCGTCTCGTCGACGATCGGCTCCCACAGGCCGCGCCCCACCTCTTCGCCCTTGTAGACGGCGATTCCGGCGTTCCTCGGGCGCATCAGCATGTGCCGCATGTCGGTGTGCGTGATCGCGTTGCCGCGGGTCGAGGTGAACCCCTTGTCGGCCGCCCACCTCACGCACCCCCGGATCGAGCCTCCGGCGAGCAGTGTGTCCGTCCAGTGGCGCAGCGCCTCGGCCTCCTCGGGCACGACCTGGTTCATGTCGAGGACCGGTGCCTCGACCTCCTCGCCGGTCTTCCGGTCGACCTTCGTCTTCGTCTCCCCGGTGGGCACACCCCAGCCGAACGGGCGGATCCCGCCGGACCACTCGCCGGCGAGGGCCCGCTGCTGCCGGGCGCGGGCGACACGGTGCCCCTTGTGCTCGGACTCCTGGCGGGCGACGGCGCCGAGGATCCGCGCGGTCATCCGCCCGGACGGTGTGGCGAGGTCGATCGTTCCGGCCTGCACGGTGTGGGTGGAGATGCCGCGCCGGTCGGACAGCTCGATGTACTCCTCCAGCTCGACGATCGAGCGGGTGAGCCGGTCGGTGTGCCAGACGATGACGACCGTGGCGGTGCCCTGCTCGAGGTCGGCGAGCATGCGCCGGTAGTCCTTGCGGAGCTTGCCCGAGTAGGCGCTCACGTCGTTGTCGACGTACACCTCGACGACGTCCCAGCCGTTGCGTTCCGCGAGGGCCCGGCAGTCCTGCTCCTGGCGCTCGACGCCGAGGCCGGCGCCGGTGCGGTCCTGGCTGATGCGGCAGTAGATGACCGCGCGGGTCTTCCCGCCTGCCGCGACGTCGACGGCGCTGCGAAGGGCGGGGCTCACGACTCCTCGTCCTCCGCCTCGTCGGCCTTCAGCGCGTGGTCCTTGATGTCGTCGGGGGTCGGCTGCGGGACGTCGACGGTCCAGCCGCTCGCCGCGAGCTCGGCGCGGATGACCACGCTCTGTTCCTCGGCGGTGGCCTCGTCGTCGGTCTCGGGTTCGCGCTGGTAGCTGAGGTCGTCGCTCATGCTCCCGAGTCTGCCCGAAGAGTGGTGTCTCTGTCAGAGGTTCGGGAAGACCACGTTGCTGAGCGCGCTGCTCGGTCTGGTCGACCCCGGGGAGCGGATCGTGCTGGCCGAGGACTCGGCGGAGCTGCGGCCCGACCATCCGCATGTGGTGCGGTTGGAGGGCAGACCGGCGAACCAGGAGGGCGTGGGCCTCGTCGAGCTGCGGGACCTGGTGCGGCAGGCGCTGCGCATGCGCCCGGACCGGCTGGTGGTCGGCGAGGTGCGCGGACCCGAGGTGGTGTCGCTGCTGGCCGCCCTGAACACCGGCCACGAGGGCGGCTGCGGAACGCTCCACGCCAACGCCGCGGGCCAGGTGCCGGCCCGTCTGGAGGCCCTCGGCACGGCCGCGGGGCTGGACCGGGCCGCGCTGCACAGCCAGTTGGCGGCCGCGCTGTCGGTGGTCCTGCACCTCGTACGGGACCGGGACGGCCGACGGCGGATCGCCGAGGTGCATGTGCTGGAACGGGACGGTTCGGGACTGGTGGTGACCGTGCCGGCCCTCCGCTGGGGCGAGGCGGCGTTCGTGTACGAGCGGGGCTGGGAGCGACTCCGGGGGCTGCTTCGGGGTGGGGCGCACGGCCGATGGGACGAGACCTCCGGCGGGACGCACGGGCGGACTGAGGAGCTTCCGGACGGGCTGCGCGGCCGGGGCGACGAGAGGTCGGGCGGGGCGCGGGGTCCGGGTGATGAGGCGTCGGGCGGGGCGCGCGGTGGGGATGGCAGGGCTTCGGACGGGGCTCGGGGGCGGGGCGGTGGATTGCCGGGCGGGGTGTTCAGCCGGGCCGGTGGCTTTCTGGAAGGGAGTGAGCGGCGGTGACGGGGGTCGGGGAGATCTCGGGGGTGGTGGCCGTGATGTGTGCCGGGGCCGCGGCGTGGATGTCGGACGCGGGGCGGGGCGCCGAGGTGCGGCGGGCGCGGTCGTTGCTGCCGGGTGGCGGAGCCGTGGGGCCGCCGCGCTGGAAACGGGTCGTCGGCCGGGTGCGGGCACTGGGAGCCGAGTGGTGGGCGCCGGTGGCCGGGTTGGTGATCGCGGTGCTCGGGGCGTCGGTGCTGCCGGTCGTCGCGGGAGCGGCCGGGGTGCCGCTCCTGAGGCGGGTGCGGCGGGCGGCGGAGGAGCGTCGGGTCCGGGAGCGGCGGGGCGATGCCGTGGTCGCGCTGTGCGCGTCGCTCGCGGGGGAGGTACGGGCCGGGCGGCAGCCGGGCGAGGCATTGACGCGGGCCGCGCGGGACTCCGCGGGGCTGGGCGAGGCCCAGGCCGCGGTGCTGGCGGCGGCTCGCTTCGGCGGGGACGTGCCCGGTGCCCTGGCGGACGCGGCACGGCAGCCGGGTGCCGAGGGGTTGCTGGGGCTCGCGGCGTGCTGGCGGGTGGCCGTCGACCGGGGCGCTGGCCTCGCCGCCGGGCTGGACCGGCTGGAGGGCGCCCTGCGCGCCGAGCGAGACCAGCGGGCGGACCTTCGCGCCCAGTTGGCCGGCGCACGATCGACGGCCGTGATGCTCGCCGGGCTTCCGGTCCTGGGCCTGCTGCTGGGCACCGCGCTCGGCGCCGACCCGCTGCACGTGGTGCTGCACAGCACGGCGGGGATGGCCTGCCTGCTCGTCGGCACCGTGCTGGAGGGCGCGGGCCTGTGGTGGGCGCTGCGGATCGTCCGGGGAGCTGAGGCGGCGTGAGCGGTGAGGTCGTCCACAGGCTGGGGGTGGCCCTCGCCGTGATCGTCGGACTGTGGTGGCTGGTCCGGTCGTTCGACACCGCGCGACGTCGGCGAAGGCTGCGCGCCCGGCTGACCGCGGTGCTCGCCCTCGCGGCCGGGCCGCCCCGGCGGAACCTCGTGCCACAGGGGGCCCTGCGGCGATGGCTGCCGGTCGTCGGCGCGGTCGGCGCCGGGTGGGTGCTCGTCGGCGGGCTCGTGGGGCTGCTGCTGGGGCTGGCCGCCGGAGTCGGGGCCTGGCAGTGGCTGAAGAGGGCCCGGCGCGCGGGCGGCGACCCGGGCGAGGCGTACGACGCCGCCGAGGCCGCACGCCAGCTGCCTCTCGCCGCTGATCTGCTGGCCGCCTGCATCACGGCCGGGGCGAGCCCGGTGGTGGCCGCGCAGGCCGTGGGCGAGGCCCTGGGCGGACCCGTGGGCGGACGGCTGGCCAGAGGGGCCGCGGAGGCCCGGCTCGGGGGAGAACCGGCCGAAGCGTGGCGTTCGTTGGCGGCGCTTCCCGGCGCCGGAGCCCTGGCGCGGCTCCTCGAGCGCGCCGACGAGTCCGGGGTGCCGGCCGCCTCACCGGTCGCCCGCCTGGCCGCCGAGGCCCGCGCCGAATGGGGCCGTGCGGCGACGGAGCGCGCTCGCCGGGCCGCTGTGATGGTCACCGCACCGGTGGGGCTGTGCTTCCTGCCCGCCTTCATCGCGGTGGGCGTCCTGCCCGTGGTCATCGGCTTGGCGGACGGTCTGTTGGGAGGAGCTGTGCGATGACGGGGCGGATGTCGGAGGGCGGGGCGCGTGGGCCGCCCGACGAACAGCGGTGATCAGCAGATCAACAGATCAGCAGTCATTTGAGTGGTCGACGGAACAGAACCTCACGGGGGTTGAGATGTACAAGGCAGTAGAGGCAATGCAGGCGGTGCGGGTCCGGGTGGTGGGGGCCGTGCTGTGCCGGGTGCGGGCGGCGCGGAGGGACGCGGGGATGGTGACCTCCGAGTACGCGGTGGGGATCATCGCGGCCGTGGCCTTCGCCGCGGTTCTGTACAAGGTGGTGACCAGCGGGCAGGTCCAGGCGGAGCTGCAGCAGATCGTCGGGCGGGCCCTCAATGGCGGGGCGTGAGCCGCGACGGCTGCGCGGGGCGCTGGGCCGCGACGACGGGTTCGTGACGGCGGAGGCGGCCATGGCCCTGCCGGTGATGCTGCTGCTCGCGACGGCTCTGGTGTGGGCTCTGCTCGCCGCCTGCGCGCAGATCCAGGTCGTGGACGCCGCTCGGGCCGGTGCCCGGGCGGCGGCCCGCCAGGACCCGCCGGGGGCGGTCGTGGCGGCAGCGCGGAAGACGGCGCCCGACGGGGCGGAGGTGCGCGTGGGCCGGGAGGGCGACTTCGTACGTGTCGTGGTCTCGGCCCGTGCGCCGGGGCCGAACGGACTGGGCCTCGACCTCAGCCATGCGGCCGTGGCGCTGGCGGAGGAGACGGTGGGGGAGGTGGGCGGGTGAACGCCTACTCGTGGTTCGGCCGGTGGCTCGGGGGCGTGCGCTCGGTCCTGGGGCGGCGGGTCGGTGCGGACAGAGGGTCCGCGACCGTCTGGGCGGTCGGGGCGATCGCGGTGCTGTGCGCGGTGTTCGGTGCCGTACTCGCCTTCGGCCAGGCCGTCGTGATCCGGCATCAGGCGGAGGCGGCGGCCGATCTCGCGGCCCTCGCGGCTGCCGACCACTGGACGAAGGGCGCCGAGGGGGCCTGCTCGACGGCGGAACGGGTGGCGCTGGCCCAGGGCAGCCGACTCGTGCGCTGCGAGGTCGAGGGAGAGATCGCGGACGTCACAGCAGCCTCGGGTACGGCCCCGCTCACCGCCGAGTCCAGGGCACGCGCGGGACCACCGGGCCCGGCAGCCGGCTGGGAAGCACCCAGGGGCGCCCCATGAGGGGCGCGGGGAACTGCGCGATCAGCCACACACCACCGGTGATCGCCGGATCTGGGAAGTCCCCGAGCTCTGAGGCGCCCCGCCCCCGGGTCGAGGCACCCCGAGCCTCACGGCACCCGGCCCTCCGGCGGAGCCGTCGGCGCGGTGCGGAGCAGTTCGGTCAGGAGGCGTACGGCACCCCGTTTGTGCAGCGGATCGTTGCCGTTGCCGCACTTGGGGGACTGGATGCAGGACGGGCAGCCGGCGTCGCACTCGCAGGAGGCGATGGCCTGGCGGGTGGCGGTGAGCCAGGCACAGGCCGTGTGGAAAGCGCGCTCGGCGAAGCCCGCGCCGCCCGGGTGGCCGTCGTAGACAAAGACCGTCGGGAGGAGGGTGTCGGGGTGCAGCGGGACCGAGACGCCGCCGATGTCCCAGCGGTCGCAGGTCGCGAAGAGGGGCAGCATGCCGATCGAGGCGTGTTCGGCGGCGTGCAGGGCGCCGCCGAGGATCTCGGGGTTGATCCGGGCCGCGTCGAGCTGGTCCTCGGTGACGGTCCACCAGACGGCGCGGGTGCGCAGCGTACGAGGAGGGAGGTCGAGTTTGGACTCGCCGAGCACCTCGCCGGTGATGAGGCGGCGACGGAGGAAGGAGACGACCTGGTTGGTGACTTCGACGGAGCCGTAGCACAAGCGGCCGTCGCCCCAGGGGACTTCGGTGTCGGTCTCCAGGACGGAGATGGCGGTGGTGTCGCGGGCGACCGTCGAATAGGGCGGGTCGGCCTGTTGGACGAGGGCGACGGAGTCCTCCAGGTCCAGTTCGCGCACCAGGTACGTACGGCCCTGGTGCAGGTGGACCGCGCCCTCGTGGACGGTGGTGTGGGCGGCGCCCGCGTCGACCGTGCCGAGGAGGCGGCCGGTGCCGGTCTCGACGACCTGGATGGGGCGGCCGCCCTGGCCCCGGATGTCGGCCAGGTCGGCGGCGCGCTCGCGGCGGGTCCAGTGCCAGGCCTTGGCCCGGCGGCGGAGCAGTTTCGCGGACTCCAGCTGCGGCAGCAGGTCGTCGCAGGCGGGGCCGAAGAGGGCCAGGTCCTCGTCCGTCAGGGGCAGTTCCGCGGCGGCGGCGCAGAGGTGGGGGGCGAGGACGTACGGGTTGTCGGGGTCGAGGACGGTCGATTCCACCGGCTGGTCGAACAGGGCCTCCGGGTGGTGGACCAGGAAGGTGTCCAGCGGGTCGTCGCGGGCGATCAGGACGGCGAGGGCGCCCTGGCCGGAGCGTCCGGCGCGGCCGGCCTGCTGCCACAGGGAGGCGCGGGTACCGGGGTAACCGGCGATGAGGACGGCGTCGAGGCCGGAGATGTCGACGCCGAGTTCGAGGGCGGTGGTGGCGGCGAGGCCGAGGAGCTCGCCGGAGTGGAGGGCGCGCTCGAGGGCGCGACGTTCCTCGGGGAGGTAGCCGCCGCGGTAGGCGGCGACGCGGCGGGCGAGGGAGCGGTCCACCTCGGCGAGGCGTTCCTGGGCGATCACGGAGATCAGCTCCGCGCCGCGCCGGGAGCGGACGAAGGCGACCGAGCGGACGCCCTGGACGACGAGATCGGTGAGCAGGTCGGCGGTCTCGGCGGTGGCGGTACGGCGTACCGGCGCGCCCTTCTCGCCGTGCAGCTCGGTGAGTGGGGGCTCCCAGAGGGCGAACACCAGTTCACCCCGGGGTGAGGCGTCGTCCGCGACCTCGGTGACCGGGACGCCGGTGAGGCGGCGGGCGGCGACCGAGGGCTCGGCCGCGGTGGCGGAGGCGAGGAGGAAGACGGGTTCGGCGCCGTAGCGGGCGCACAGGCGGCGCAGGCGCCGGAGCACCTGGGCGACGTGGGAGCCGAAGACGCCGCGGTAGGTGTGGCACTCGTCGATGACGACGTACTTCAGGGCGCGCAGGAAGGAGGACCAGCGGGGGTGGGAGGGGAGGATGCTCCGGTGCAGCATGTCGGGGTTGGTGAGGACGTAGTTGGCGTACTGGCGGACCCACTCGCGTTCCTCGACGGGGGTGTCGCCGTCGTACACGGCCGGGCGTACGGCGTTTCCGAGAGGTTGTGAAAGTTCCTTCACGGCTCGGCACTGATCCGCCGCGAGGGCCTTGGTGGGGGCCAGGTAGAGGGCGGTCGCGCCACGGCCGTTGGGCGCCTCGGAGCCGTCCAGGAGGCGGGAGAGTACCGGGACGAGGTAGGCGAGCGACTTGCCGGACGCGGTGCCGGTGGCGACGACGACCGATGCGCCGTCCAGCGCGTGCTCGGCGACGCGTGCCTGGTGGGCCCAGGGATGTTCGATTCCGGCGGTCTGTACGGCGGCGACCACTTCCGGTCGGATCCGGTCGGGCCAGACGGCATGGCGACCCGCACGTGGGGGCACATGCTCCGTATGAGTGATGCGCGAAGCCCGGCTCGGCCCCGAGGCGAGCCGGTCCAGGACCGTGCCCGGCGAGGGGCTGGAGGCGGTGTCCGTCGGGGTTCGATCGGATCGGTGATTCTTGGCCATCGGCATCGAGTGTGTCACCGGCGTGACGGACAATGGAGCCAAGGCGTCGTGCACGCCTGCCGGTAAGTGATTGAATGCCATCGCGGCTGGCGAACCGTCCCGGGGGCTTTCAAGCCGAGGTGTCCCGAGGGGCGAACGCTCGATAGCAAGGTGCTGGAGGATCCGTGGACCTGTCCCTGTCGACCCGTACCGTCGGCGATCGTACGGTCGTCGAGGTCGGTGGCGAAATCGACGTTTATACCGCGCCCAAGCTGCGTGAGCAGCTGGTCGAGCTGGTCAACGACGGGAGTTTCCACCTCGTCGTCGACATGGAGGGCGTCGACTTCCTCGACTCCACCGGGCTCGGCGTACTGGTGGGCGGCCTGAAGCGAGTACGGGCCCATGAGGGCTCGCTGCGCCTGGTGTGCAACCAGGAGCGGATTTTGAAGATCTTCCGCATCACCGGTCTGACCAAGGTGTTCCCCATTCACACCTCGGTCGACGAAGCGGTGGCGGCCACTGACTGATCACGTCCGTCCGGGCCCCGTGCCCGGACGGCCACAGACGAGTGAGGGGGACCGGGCCCGCGCGGCCCGGCCCTCCGACAGCACGCCCGTAGTTCCGAGGGGGATGCATGGCCACCGTTGAACTCCGCTTCAGCGCGCTGCCCGAGCACGTCAGGACCGCCCGACTGGTGGCGGCAGCGGTGGCGCGCAGGGCCGGAGTGGACGAGGCCGTCCTCGACGAGGTCAGGTTGGCCGTCGGCGAGGCGTGCACCCGTGCCGTCGGACTGCATCAGAGCAGCGGTATCTCGGCGCCGGTGCGGGTGTCGCTGATCGAGGAGGAGAAGCAGTTCTCCATCGAGGTGGGCGACGAGGCGCCGCACGCCGTGCCCGGTGACCGTTCATCGGGTGCCGGGGACGCGGACGTCGAGGTCGAGGAGGACGACATGGGCCTCGCGGTCATCAGCGGCCTCGTCGACGACGTGGAGGTCACCGCCGGCGAGAACGGCGGGCTGATCCGTATGACCTGGCCGACGACACCGTCGGTCGCGGTCGTGCCCTGATCGTCCTCGAGCGTCGATCCTCACAACTTCAAGCAGTATCGCGAAGGGTCCTGCTGAGCAGGGCCCTTCGTGTTTGTTCGGCATTTATTCCGATCACCGTTCATCGGAACACCGGAATTCGTGAAGGAATTCACGATCATTCCCCTGATAATTGATCAAGCGTCAATGCCTTTGAGGTGTTACTTCTTTCGAGTAGCGTGGGCAGGTCCGGATCATTTGCTGAAGAGCATGTGAAGGCCAATTCCGTTTCCCGCGCACTGTTTTGATCAGGTTCACCTCCCTACAATCCGTCCACATCTTGAGCTCAGCCCAAGCGTCAAGGAGGACGAATGGCGGGGCTTTCTACCCCTCAAAGGTTTGACCACACCGCGAACTTCGCAGCCGCGGTGCTCACCGACGACAACCGGATCATCGTCATGGTGATCGGCGTCGTGGCCCTGGCAGCACTCGTCGTCGCCGGGCTCCTGGTGCGCCAGGTGCTCGCGGCGGGCGAGGGCACCGACAGCATGAAGAAGATCGCGACGGCCATCCAGGAAGGCGCGAACGCCTATCTGGCACGGCAGTTGCGTACGCTCGGCGTATTCGCCGTCGTCGTGTTCTTCCTGCTCATGCTGCTGCCCGCGGACGACTGGAATCAGCGCGCTGGGCGATCGGTGTTCTTCTTGATCGGCGCGGCGTTCTCGGCGGCCACCGGCTATATCGGTATGTGGCTCGCCGTGCGCAGCAATGTGCGCGTCGCCGCGGCGGCCCGGGAAGCGACACCTGCGGCAGGTGAGCCGGAAAAGGATCTCACCGCCGTCTCGCACAAGGCGATGAAGATCGCATTTCGCACCGGCGGCGTCGTCGGCATGTTCACGGTGGGGCTCGGCCTCCTCGGCGCGTCCTGCGTGGTCCTCGTCTACGCGGCCGACGCACCGAAGGTACTGGAGGGCTTCGGCCTCGGCGCCGCGCTCATCGCCATGTTCATGAGGGTCGGCGGCGGCATCTTCACCAAGGCCGCCGACGTCGGCGCCGACCTGGTCGGCAAGGTCGAGCAGGGCATTCCGGAGGACGATCCGCGCAATGCCGCGACCATCGCCGACAACGTGGGCGACAACGTCGGCGACTGCGCGGGCATGGCGGCCGACCTCTTCGAGTCGTACGCCGTGACGCTCGTCGCCGCGCTGATCCTCGGCAAGGCGGCGTTCGGCGACTCCGGCCTCGCGTTCCCGCTGATCGTGCCCGCGATCGGCGTACTCACCGCGATGATCGGCATCTTCGCGGTGGCCCCCCGCCGCACCGACCGCAGCGGCATGTCCGCCATCAACCGCGGCTTCTTCATCTCCGCGGTGA
Organism: Streptomyces sp. SP18BB07; assembly: GCF_036322545.1. Classification (NCBI taxonomy): domain Bacteria; kingdom Bacillati; phylum Actinomycetota; class Actinomycetes; order Kitasatosporales; family Streptomycetaceae; genus Streptomyces; species Streptomyces sp. SP18BB07. Next base: position 284,599 of record NZ_JAQYWT010000342.1, on the reverse strand, counting down.
TCTCGCTGGTGCTCGTCGCCATCGCCGTCTACGCCTATCTGCCCTCGTCGTACGCCGAGCTCGAAGGGGTCACGGACACGGCGATCGCGGGTCACGAGGGCGATCCGCGGGTCCTCGCGGTCGTCGCCGTGGCCATCGGCATCGTGCTGGCCGCGCTGATCCAGCAACTGACCGGCTACTTCACCGAGACCACCCGGCGTCCGGTCAAGGACATCGGCAAGAGTTCGCTCACCGGCGCGGCCACCGTCGTCCTCGCCGGTATCTCCATCGGTCTGGAGTCGGCCGTCTACACCGCCCTGTTGATCGGCCTCGGCGTCTACGGGGCGTTCCTGCTCGGCGGTACGTCGATCATGCTCGCGCTGTTCGCGGTGGCGCTGGCCGGCACGGGCCTGCTCACCACGGTCGGTGTCATCGTTGCCATGGACACCTTCGGGCCGGTCTCCGACAACGCGCAGGGCATCGCCGAGATGTCCGGCGACGTCGAGGGCGCGGGCGCGCAGGTGCTCACCGACCTGGACGCCGTCGGCAACACCACCAAGGCCATCACCAAGGGCATCGCCATCGCCACGGCCGTCCTCGCCGCCGCCGCGCTCTTCGGCTCGTACCGGGACGCGATCCTCACGGCGGCGAACGACGTCGGGGAGAAGGTCTCCGGCGAAGGCGCGCCCATGAACCTGATGATGGACATCTCGCAGCCCAACAACCTCGTCGGGCTCATCGCGGGCGCCGCGGTCGTCTTCCTCTTCTCGGGGCTGGCGATCAACGCGGTCTCGCGGTCGGCGGGCGCGGTGGTCTACGAGGTGCGGCGGCAGTTCCGCGAGCACCCCGGGATCATGGACTACAGCGAGAAGCCGGAGTACGGCCGGGTCGTCGACATCTGTACCAAGGACGCCCTGCGGGAGCTGGCCACGCCCGGTCTGCTCGCCGTCATGGCGCCCATCGCGATCGGGTTCACGCTCGGGGTCGGCGCGCTCGGCGCCTATCTCGCCGGCGCGATCGGCACCGGGACGCTGATGGCGGTGTTCCTCGCCAACTCCGGTGGCGCGTGGGACAACGCCAAGAAGCTGGTCGAGGACGGCCATCACGGCGGCAAGGGCAGCGAGGCCCATGCCGCGACCGTCATCGGCGACACCGTGGGCGACCCGTTCAAGGACACGGCGGGACCGGCCATCAACCCGCTGCTGAAGGTGATGAACCTCGTCGCGCTGCTCATCGCGCCCGCGGTCGTCCAGTTCAGCTACGGAGAGGACAAGAGCGTCGCGTTGCGGGTCGCCATCGCCGTGGCCTCGATCGCCGTCATCGTCGGCGCGGTGTACGTGTCCAAGCGACGCGGGATCGCCGTGGGTGACGAAGACAACTCCGAGCGAGTGGCCAAGTCGGCGGATCCAGCGGTGGTTTCGTAGGCGGTCTGACGACCGGCTCTGCCAGGGGCCAGCTCAAGGGGCGGGCGGACGGCGCGTGTTGACGCGTCGGCTGTCCGCCCCTTGGCCGTGCCGGTGGTGCCCGTGAGCCTTCTCTCGCTTGGTGCAAACGGTTACAAAAGGGTGTACCGGGGGTGCTCGGCACACAGGTGACACCCATACGGCGTGTATGTTCCGGGGCCGAGAGCCATGGAAGGGACCAATCCGGTGAACAAGAAGCTCGCGGCCGCACTGTCCGGCGGTGCGGTACTGGTACTGGCGCTGTCCGGCTGCAGCGGCGACGACGAGACGAACGACAAGCTGAACTCCTGGGCCAAGGAGGTCTGCGACTCGGTGCAGCCGCAGATCAAGAAGATCGCGGCGGCCAACACCTCGATCCAGAAGGAGACCTCGGACGACAGCGCGCCTGCGGACGTGCAGAAGGCCGACTCCCAGGGCTTCCAGGACATCTCCGACGCGTACAAGGCGATGGCGACGGCCATTCAGAAGGCCGGGGCGCCGGACGTCGAGGACGGCGAGAAGAAGCAGAAGGCCGCGGTCGCCGAGTTGAACCAGTTGTCCACGGCGTACGGGGAGCTGAAGAAGAAGTCGGACGCGCTGAACACCAAGGACCAGGCGAAGTTCGCGGACGGGCTCGAAGGGGTCGCGACGGAGCTGGAGAAGCTCAGCAAGACCGGGAGCGACGCGTTGAAGGAGCTGGAGAAGGGGGAGGTCGGGCAGGCGATGGCCGAGCAGCAGAGCTGCAAGTCGGCGACGACCTCCGGGGCGGCTTCGGCGCCGGCTGTGCCTTCGGAGAGCTGACGGGGGCTCTCGGCCTGTGAGCTGAGGTGAGCTGGGCCGGGGCTTGATCAGGCGCCCGGGGTTGCACGCCGGCGGGCGGGGCGGGCCGCGGGTCCATCGGGCGCTCGGCGGTCGAGCTGGTCGGGGGTGGGTCCGCGGCTCGGCGGTGACGAGGCGCCGCCTGCGCCCACCCGTGCCGCCCCAGCGGCACGACTGCCCGCAGTTGTGACGACGGAGCGAGCCGAGATGCGGCGTGTGTGCCGCCGAGGCGGGTCGCGAGGCGCGGCTACGCTGAGCGTCGTGAGTAACTCCAAGCTGTCGTCCTTGCCCTCCACCGACCGGACCGATGTCGCCGTGCGGCTTCGAGAGGCGTTGCTCGGTGTCGAGTTCACCGCTGACGGGCTGCTCGAACTGCTCGGTGCCTCCGCCTACGCGGCCCTCGCGCGGAGCGAGGTCGTGCCGGCGCTCAGGGCGACCCGGGGGGACACGGCGCTGGAGTCGCTGGTGCGGCTGTTCCTGTTGCAGGAGCCGGTCGTACGCGCGCGCGTGGAGGGCGTGCTGCCTGTGGACGCGTGCGTCGAGAGCGGCTGGCTCGTGCGTGTCGGTGACGACGGGGACGAGGTCGCCGCCACCGTCGACGTGCGGCCCTACGGCGGCCCCGGCGGCGAGGACTGGTTCATCGTGTCCGACCTGGGGTGCGCGGTCGGTGGGGCCGGCGGGATCGGAAGCCGGGACGAGGGCGTCGTGCTAGGGGTCGGTGGGGCGTCCACGACGCTGGCCGGCATCACCGTACGGACGCCCGTCGCAGCCGCCCTCGACCTCGGGACCGGCTCCGGCATCCAGGCGCTGCACGCCGTACAGCACGCCACGCGCGTGACGGCGACCGATCTCAACCCGCGCGCGCTGCACATCACAGCGCTCACGCTGGCGCTCTCCGGAGCCCCCGCCGCCGAGCTGCGGGAGGGCTCGCTCTTCGAGCCGGTCGGGGCGGACGAGACGTACGACCTCATCGTGTCCAACCCTCCGTTCGTGATCTCGCCGGGCGCCCGGTTGACATACCGCGACGGCGGCATGGGCGGGGACGACCTGTGCCGCACGCTCGTCTCGCAGGCGGGAGAGCGGCTGAACGAGGGCGGGTACGCGCAGTTCCTCGCCAACTGGCAGCACGTGGAGGGCGAGGACTGGCAGGAGCGGCTCAGGTCGTGGGTGCCGCGCGGCTGCGACGCGTGGATCGTGCAGCGCGAGGTCCAGGACGTCGCGCAGTACGCCGAGTTGTGGCTGCGGGACGCGGGCGACCACCGCGGTGACGTGGCCGAGTACCAGGCGCGGTACGACGCGTGGCTCGACGAGTTCGAGGCGCGGAAGGTGAAGGGCGTCGGCTTCGGGTGGATCACGCTGCGGAGGACGGCCGCCGCGGAGTCCGAGCCCTCGATCACCATGGAGGAGTGGCCGCATCCGGTCGAACAGCCGCTCGGTGAGACGGTGCGGCAGCACTTCGCGCGCGTCGACTACCTGCGGGAGAGCGACGACGCGGCCCTCCTCGCGGCGCACTTCCGGCTCGCCGCCGAGGTCGTCCAGGAGCAGGTCGGGCTGCCCGGCGCCGAGGACCCCGAGCATGTGGTGCTGCGTCAGAACCGGGGGATGCGCCGGGCCACGAAGGTGGACACGGTCGGCGCCGGATTCGCCGGTGTGTGCGACGGCACGCTCAGCGCCGGACGGATTCTGGACGCCATCGCCCAGCTCGTCGGCGAGGACCCGGTGGCGCTGCGCGACCGGACTCCGGTCCAGATCCGCCTCCTCGTCGAACAGGGGTTCCTCGAACCGGCTCTGTGACCCGCCCGCACCGGCGAGGGGCCCGTCCGGGCTCCCGCACCCGGTGACTATTTCCTGACCGTCCGGTGACCGTACCGGTACCCCGCCCGGCGCCCGTTCCCGTGACGTACGGGGCGCATTCGCACCACTGGGACGTATGTGTCCCCTCTGGCTGGATTGGTCCGCAAAAGGGCTCCTGTCAGTGGTGCGTGCGAAGCTATTTTCAAGAGACGGATTCGACGTGTCCTCGGGGGAGGCACGCGCTGTCTCGGGGATCGGGGGATCGCGATGGCGGGGGATACGCCGGAGCAGGGCCAGGGAAGGATCATCAACGACCGATACCGCCTGCTGCGCACCCTGGGCGCGGGCGGCATGGGCCGGGTCTGGCTCGCGTACGACGAGGAGTTGGCCTGCGAGGTCTCCATGAAGGAGATCTCCCTGCCCGCTGCCCCGATGGACGCGACCGAGCCCGCCCAGCGCATCGCCCGGGCCCGCAGCGAGGCCCGGCACGCCGCGCGGCTGCGCGGTCATCCCCATGTGGCCACGGTCCACGACGTGGTGCTCCACGAGGGCCTGCCGTGGATCGTCATGGAGTACGTGCCGGACGCGATCGACCTCCAGGCGGTCGTCCGGCAGCGGGGCCCGCTCCCGCCCGAGCAGGTCGCCCGGATCGGGCTCGCCGTCCTCGACGCGCTCACGGCGGGACACCGCATCGGCATACTCCACCGGGACGTGAAACCGGCCAACATCCTGCTCGCGGCCGACGCCTCGGGCGACCCGTACGCGCGCGTGCTGCTCACCGACTACGGCATCGCGCTCCAGCCGGAGTCCCGCGAGCCCCGGCTCACCGCCACCGCCGGCATCCTCGGTACGCCCGGCTATCTGGCGCCCGAGCGGGCGCGGGGCGAGCCGCCGACCCCGGCCGCCGACCTGTTCTCGCTCGGCGCCACGCTGTACGCGGCTGTCGAGGGCCGCGGCCCCTTCGACCGGCGCGGCGAGTACGCGACGCTCACGGCCCTGCTCGGCGAGGAGCCGACACCGCCCGCCCGCGCAGGTGAACTGGCCCCCGTCCTGCACGGGTTGCTCATCAAGGACCCCGTGCGCCGGCTCTCGCCGGAGGCCGTGGCACGCGGCCTGGAGCGGGTGACCGCCTCGGGCGGCGGGCCGATCCCGCCGGGCTGGGGAACCACCCCCGCGTCGGCCCCCGGCGCCTTCGGACCGGCCGTCGGCACCCCCGGTACGCCCGGGGCTCCCGCCACACCCGGTACGCCTCCGGGGTACGTGGCAAGTGCGCCCCCCGGTTACGTGGCCGCCGGGCAGCACGGCCTCGGGGGGACGCCGAACACGCCCGGCCCGCCCCACACGCCGTACACCCCGGGGGCCCCGCACACACCCGGCGCGCCCTCGGGGCCGAACACCCCGAACACTCCTGCGGGCGGCCCGCCCACACCGGGCGCGACGCCGGGCGGCCCCGCGCCGCACGACCCGTGGCAGCAGGGACAGCAGCAGCACGGTCCCTACGGCAGCTACAACCCGTACGGGGGCGGCCCGTCCACGCCCTACGGGAGCCCGGCGTACGGCGGCGGAGGCGCCCGCACGCCCGGGTACGGCGCCACCGTGGGCAACCAGTCGCCGTACACGGCCAACCCGTCGGCACCGTACGGCGGTGGCGGCGCCCCACCGCCGGGGCACGCGGGGTTCCCAACCATGACGGCCGGGAGCCCGCAGCCGCCCGGCGGGCCGAAGCGGAGAACGCCCGCGGCGGCGGTCGTCGCGATCGTGGTCGCCGTGCTGCTCGTCGCGGGCGGCGGGACCTGGGCCGCGCTGAACCTGACGGGCGGCCCGGACCCCAAGCCCTCCGACACCCCGGGCGCGCTGGCGTCGCCGCCCAAGTCGGAGTACCCCTACGGCAAGCAGGCGGCCCTCAAGCAGGCGCTGGAGGTGGGGGACTGCGTCAAGGCGGTCTGGACGGGGACGGCGTTCGACTCGGTGCCCGACCTCGGCGTGGTGGACTGCGACGAGGACTGGCCGGACGGCCAGGTCGTGGCGATAGAGACGGCGTCGGACGCCGCCGACGCCAAGGCCAGCGGCGCGCAGCGCTGCGCCAGCCAGGCCGACCCGATGGCCGAGGCACTGCCCGACGCAGACGTCTACGCGCTCGTCCCGACGGCGGAGGGCTTCACAGCGGCCAAGGGCGGAACGGCCTGTCTGGTGCTCGGCAAGCACGTCCCGATCGGCGGCGAGGTGGGCCGACTCCGTGACGTGGGCATGAACCTGTGGCCCACGCAGATGGCCGTCGGCGACTGCTGGGACTACACCACCAGGGAGGACGAGGGGTACGACGCCCCGCTGACCGACTGTGCCCAAGCGCACACCGACCAGGTCGTCGGATCGGTGCAGGCACCCGACAACATGACGTTCGACGGCGCCCTCGCCGAAGGCGGAAAGCTGTGCACCAACAGGTTCGAGTCGAGTTGGGCGCCCGGCGCTGACCTGATCGTGTCGGGATGGGTCTCCGCCGAAGAGGAGTGGAAGAAGGGCTTCAACAAGGTGGTGTGCACGGTGCGCAACGCCGACATGTCGCAGACGACCGGGAAGATACCCACGCCCGGCTCGGTCTGAGCGTCCGGACGCCTCGCGTTCACCTCGGGTTCGCGCGCCCGCTTCCCGTCCGTGCCAGCCTCCCGTCCCGGGGCAGTCGAGGGGTGGGAGGACGGGACATGGAGAGCGGTCCGGCGATCTTCGTGGGAGTGGTGTTCGCCCTGTTCGGGGGCGGGCTGCTGCTGTGGACCGCGAGGCGGCTGCGCCTCGGCGAGCCGGTCGCGCAGGGGGTACGTCCCGTGATGTCGGCGACCCTCGCGAGCGTCACCGCGGTCACCGCCCTGGCGCTCGGGGCGTGGTGCCTCACCCGCGTCTGAGGGGGCTCGGGGGACGCGGCCGGAGTGCGGGTGGGGTAACTGAGATGTGACCCTCCGCATAGGCCCCGAACGGATCGCTGAAGACGCCGGGCGGCAGGAATGGCGGTAGTCGGGTTACCGTTCGAGTGGCCGTTGCGGGCTTTTCCCGTTTGACACGGGGGCGGGATGTACCGTCACACTCCGCAGCGTCAGCATGACCCGACCCCCGGGCCGACCACCGAGCCCCGTGCGAGGCAACGGTTTCCGGGGGCCCCGCCCCGGGACGCCAGCCTGGGGAGCCCCAGCGTCGACCGGAGAGAAGAGCGAAGTTGTCCCCGACCAGCGAGACCGCGAAGGGCGGCCGCCGACTCGTCATCGTCGAGTCGCCTGCCAAGGCGAAGACGATCAAGGGCTATCTCGGCCCCGGCTACATCGTCGAGGCGAGCGTGGGGCACATCCGCGACCTTCCCAACGGCGCCGCGGAGGTGCCCGAGCAGTACACCGGCGAGGTGCGCCGTCTCGGCGTGGACGTCGAGCACGACTTCGCGCCCATCTATGTGGTCAACGCGGACAAGAAGGCTCAGGTCAGGAAGCTCAAGGACTTGCTGAAGGAGTCCGACGAACTCTTCCTCGCCACCGATGAGGACCGCGAGGGAGAGGCCATCGCCTGGCACCTCCAGGAGGTGCTCAAGCCCAAGGTCCCGGTCAAGCGGATGGTCTTCCACGAGATCACCAAGGCCGCGATCCAGGCCGCCGTCGCCAACCCGCGCGAGCTGAACCAGCGCCTCGTCGACGCCCAGGAGACCCGCCGCATCCTCGACCGCCTCTACGGTTACGAGGTCTCGCCGGTCCTGTGGAAGAAGGTCATGCCGCGCCTGTCGGCGGGCCGCGTCCAGTCCGTCGCGACCCGGCTCGTCGTGGAGCGCGAGCGCGAGCGGATCGCCTTCCGCTCCGCCGAGTACTGGGACCTCACCGGCACCTTCGCCACCGGCCGCGCCGGTGACGCCTCCGATCCGTCGTCGCTGGTCGCCCGCCTGCAGTCGGTGGACGGCCGCCGCGTCGCCCAGGGCCGCGACTTCGACTCGCTCGGCCAGATCAAGGGCGCGAACGTCCTCCACCTCGACGAGGCCAACGCCCGCGCGCTCGCCGCCGCCCTCGAGAACACCCGCTTCTCGGTCCGGTCCGTCGAGTCCAAGCCGTACCGCCGCTCGCCGTACGCCCCCTTCCGTACGACGACGCTCCAGCAGGAGGCCTCCCGCAAGCTCGGCTTCGGGGCCAAGGCGACGATGCAGGTGGCGCAGAAGCTGTACGAGAACGGCTTCATCACCTATATGCGTACGGACTCCACGACGCTCAGCGACACCGCCGTGGCCGCCGCCCGCGCCCAGGTCACCCAGCTCTACGGCGCCGACTACCTGCCGGCGCAGCCGCGAACGTACGCCGGGAAGGTCAAGAACGCGCAGGAGGCGCACGAGGCGATCCGGCCCTCGGGCGATCGTTTCCGCACGCCGGCCGAGACCGGGCTGACCGGTGACCAGTTCAAGCTGTACGAGCTGATCTGGAAGCGGACCGTCGCCTCCCAGATGAAGGACGCCACGGGCAACAGCGTCACCGTCAAGATCGGCGGCACCGCCTCCGACGGCCGGGACGCCGAGTTCAGCGCCTCAGGCAAGACGATCACCTTCCACGGCTTCCTCAAGGCCTACGTCGAGGGCGCCGACGACCCGAACGCCGAACTCGACGACCGCGAGCGCAGGCTGCCGCAGGTCAACCAGGGCGACCCGCTCTCCGCCGAGGAGATCACGGTCGACGGGCACGCCACCAAGCCGCCCGCCCGCTACACCGAGGCTTCGCTGGTCAAGGAGCTCGAAGAGCGCGAGATCGGCCGTCCCTCGACGTACGCGTCGATCATCGGCACCATCCTCGACCGGGGCTACGTGTTCAAGAAGGGCACGGCGCTCGTGCCGTCCTTCCTGAGCTTCGCCGTGGTCAACCTCCTGGAGAAGCACTTCGGGCGGCTCGTCGACTACGACTTCACCGCCAAGATGGAGGACGACCTCGACCGCATCGCGCGCGGCGAGGCGCAGGCCGTGCCGTGGCTGAAGCGCTTCTACTTCGGCGAGGGCGCGGACGTGACCGGCACGGCCGCGGCCGCGGCCGGCAACGGCGACGGGGACCACCTCGGCGGCCTGAAGGAACTCGTGACCGACCTGGGCGCCATCGACGCGCGCGAGGTCTCGTCCTTCCCCGTCGGCAACGGCATCGTGCTGCGCGTCGGGCGCTACGGCCCGTACATCGAGCGCGGTGAGAAGGATGCGGAAGGGCACCAGCGGGCGGACGTGCCCGAGGACATGGCCCCCGACGAACTGAGCATCGAACTCGCCGAGGAACTGCTCGCCAAGCCGAGCGGCGACTTCGAGCTGGGTGCCGACCCCGCGACGGGCCATCAGATCATCGCCCGCGACGGACGCTACGGCCCGTACGTCACCGAGGTGCTCCCCGAGGGCACCCCGAAGACCGGCAAGAACGCGGTCAAGCCGCGCACGGCCTCGCTGTTCAAGTCGATGTCCCTGGACACGGTGACCCTCGACGACGCCCTGAAGCTGATGTCGCTGCCGCGGATCGTCGGCGCCGACGCCGAGGGTCAGGAGATCACCGCGCAGAACGGGCGGTACGGGCCGTATCTGAAGAAGGGCACGGACTCGCGGTCGCTGCAGACCGAGGAGCAGCTCTTCACGATCACCCTCGACGAGGCGCTGGCGATCTACGCGCAGCCCAAGCAGCGCGGGCGGGCCGCCGCCAAGCCGCCGCTGAAGGAACTGGGCGAGGACCCGGTCAGCGCGAAGCCGGTCGTGGTGAAGGACGGTCGCTTCGGGCCGTACGTCACCGACGGCGAGACCAACGCGACGCTGCGGTCCGGCGACAGCGTGGAGACGATCACGCCCGAGCGCGGGTTCGAACTGCTGGCGGAGAAGCGGGCGAAGGCGCCTGCCAAGAAGACGGCCAAGAAGGCGCCGGCGAAGAAGACCGCGACCAAGACCGCCGCGAAGAAGGCCGCGCCGGCCAAGAAGACCGCCGCCGCGAAGAAGACGGCCGCTTCGAAGACGGCCGCGGCCAAGAAGGCGGCTCCGGCGAAGAAGGTGGCCGCGAAGAAGGCGACTGCTGCTGGGGACGGCGCCCAGTAGCTCGGGGGCGTGGGTTGTTCGGCGACTGCGGGTTCGTTGTGGTCGATCGCGCAGTTCCCCGCGCCCCTGACGGGGCGCTCCGCTTCGCCGAATGTGTGCGTTTTGTGTGACTTGGTCGTGCGGCGTGCGTGCGTTCGGGCGCTGCTTCTGGGTGTCGGTGGGTGCCGATAGGCTGAAAGCATGATGCGAGCCGAGCAGCCGACGGCCCACAACCCGGCCCCCGATGACGCCCTGGCAGCCGATTCCAGGGAGCGCGCCGTCCGGGCGCTGCTGCGCCGACCGCAGCTGAAACGGTTGTGGAGCGCCCAGCTCGTGGGCGGCGTGGGCGATGTGCTCGCGCTGTTCGTGCTGGTGCTCCTCGCCTTCCAGGCGGCGATCGCCGAGGGCGCCTTCGGTGGCGGATACCGGGGCGTCGCCCTGACGGTCGCGACCGTCTTCGGCACGCGCGCCCTCGCGACCCTGCTCTTCGGTGCCGTGCTTCTCGGTCCGCTCACCTCGCTGACCGCGCAGGACGGCCCGCTCGACCGCCGCTGGACCATGGTCGGCGCGGACGGGCTGCGGGTCCTGCTGCTGATCGTCGCGCCCCTGTGGATCGACTGGACGCCGGACAACGCGCTCGCGGTGCTGCTGGTCACCGCGTTCGTCGCCGGTGTCGCCGAGCGGTTCTGGACGGTCTGCCGCGAGAGCGCGGCCCCCGCGCTGCTGCCCGCGCCGCCGCTGGAGGGCGCGACCGTCCGGCCGTTGCCGGACCACATGGACGCGCTGCGGCGCCTGGCCCTGCGTACCGGATTCGTGGCCGTGCCCCTGGCGGCCGCCGTCCTCGTCGTCGCCTCGCTGCTCAACAACCTGCTGGGTGCGGGCCTCGACTGGTTCGGGCAGCACCAGGCCGCGCTCTCCTCGTACGTCGCCGCCGGGCTCTTCGCCGCGTCGCTGTCCGTCGTGACCTTCCTCGACCTGCCCAAGACGCGCACCCCGCGCGCGCGGTCGCCGCTGGAGGGGCTGCGCCGGCCCAAGACCGGCACCGGTGTGGACAAGGGCCGCACGGGCGCGATCCCGCTGCTGGTACCGGCCTGCGGGGCCGTCGCGGGTGCGGTCGCCGCCGCGGTCGCCGTCGCCGTGCTGCACGCCAAGGACCTGGGCGGCGGGCCGGTGATGTACGGGCTGTTCGTCACCGCGCTGACGGGAGGCGTGGTCGTCGGGATCCGTCGGGCGCCGTCCGTGCTGCCCTCGCTGTCCCGGCGTCGGCTGCTCGCCCTCGCGATCGCCTTCACCGGGATCGCGCTGCTCGCCGCCGGTCTGACGCCGGACGTCACGAGCGTCGTGCTCATCCTGGGGCTCGCCGGTGCCGGTGCGGGCATCGCCGCCAACACCGGGCACACGCTGCTCGACCAGGAGGCCGAGGACTTCCGGCGGGCCCGCACCACCGAGCATCTGCACGCTGTCGTACGGGTGTTCGTGGCGCTGGCGGTGCTCGTCGCTCCGCTGGTCGCCGCCGTCATCGGGCCGCACCGGCTGGAGAGCGGCAAGTTCGTGTTCGCGCACGGCGGTGCGGCGTTCACGTTGATGCTGGTGGGCGCGTTGCTGCTGCCGGTCGCCGCGCTGGTGCTCGCCAAGGTCGACGACCGGTCCGGGGTGCCGCTGCGCCATGACCTGCGGGACGCGTTGCTGAAGGGCGACGATCCGGTTCAGGCGCCCGCGGCTTCGGGCTTCTTCATCGCCCTGGAGGGCGGGGACGGCGCCGGGAAGTCCACTCAGGTCGAGGCGCTCGCCGAGTGGATCCGGGCCAAGGGGCACGAGGTCGTGGTCACGCGCGAGCCGGGGGCGACCCCGGTGGGCAAGCGGCTGCGGTCGATTCTGCTGGACGTGTCCAGCGCCGGGCTCTCGCACCGGGCCGAGGCCCTGCTGTACGCGGCGGATCGCGCCGAGCACGTGGACACCGTGGTGCGGCCCGCCTTGGAGCGCGGCGCGGTCGTCATCTCCGACCGGTACATCGACTCGTCCGTGGCCTATCAGGGCGCCGGGCGGGACCTCTCGCCCACAGAGATCGCCCGGATCTCGCGGTGGGCGACCGATGGGCTCGTACCGCATCTGACGGTGCTGCTGGACGTGTCGCCCGAGACCGCGCGCGAGCGGTTCACCGAGGCGCCGGACCGGCTGGAGTCGGAGCCGGCCGAGTTCCACGAGCGGGTGCGGGCCGGGTTCCTGACACTGGCCGCCGCGGATGCCGGGCGGTACCTGGTCGTGGACGCCGGGCAGGATCCGGAGGCAGTGACGACCGTAATCCGGGCCCGACTCGACGTGATGCTGCCGCTGTCCGAGGCCGAGGTGAAGGCGCAGGAGGAGGCCCGACGCAAGGCCGAGGAGGAAGCCCGGCGCAAGGCCGAGGAAGAGGCCGCGCGCAAGGCCGAGGAGGAGCGGCTGGAGCGCGAGCGCCAGGAGGAGCTCGCGCGGCTGCGGGCCGAGGAGGAGGAGCGCAAGCGGCGCGAGCTGGAGGAGGCTCAGCGGCGCGAGGCGGAGCGGCAGGCGGAGGAGGCCCGGCAGCGGGCCGAGGAAGCGCGCCGTCGAGCCGAGGAGGAGCAGGCGCGGCTCCTCGCGGAGGAGAAGGCGCGGGCCGAGGCCGAGGAACGGCGGCGAGTCGAGGAGGAACGGCGTCGTCAGCAGGCCGCGGAGGAGCAGCGGCTGCGGGCCGAGGCGGAGGCGCGGCGCCTGGAGAAGCAGCGGAAGGCCGAGGAGGCGTTGCTGCGGGCCGAGGAGGCGCGGCGGGTGGCCGCCGCCGCGGAGGCCGACCGGGCCGCGGCGGTCGCGGCCGAGGCGGAGCGCGCCGCTGCGGAGCGGGCCGAGGCCGACCGGAAGGCCGAGGCGGAGCGGGTCGCGGCTGCGGCGGAGGCTGCGCGGGTTGCGGCTGAGCGCGGGGCTGGGGCTGGGGCTTCGGCCGGGGCTGAGGGTGGCGCTGCGGGTGCGGATGCGGGTAGGGGGTCCGAGGCTGGTGCCGGTGGTCGGGGCGATGATGCGGTGACCGTGGCTACGCCGTTCGTGACGCCGACCAACGCGTCGGGTGGGCCGGTGGACGAGACGGCGGTGTTGCCGCCGGTGCGGGGGGATGCGCCGGCGGGTGACTCCGAGACCACGGCGAAGCTGCCGAAGCCGTCGGTGCCGGCTTCCGGGGCTGGGGCTGCGGCTGCGGCTGCGGCTGCGGCTGCGGCTGCGGCTGCCGAGGATGAGACCGCGGTGTTGCCGCAGGTGCCGTCGGAGGCCGCCGACGAGACGGCCGTGCTGCCGCCGGTGCGGGACGAACTGGCGCCGCCGGGATACTTCCGGGACGAGTGGCCTGCGGCGGGCGGTGCCGATGGGGCCGACGGGGCGGACCGTGCGGACGGGACCGATCGGACGCGGGAGCTTCCGCAGGTCGACGAGCAGGGGGTGCCGCGGAGGCGGCCTCGGTCGGACTGGGCCGAGGAGACGCCGCTGGACGATCTGCCCACGTTGGCGGACGAGTTGTTGGGGCCGCACGGCGAGGACGATGCCGAGGGGAAGCGGGGCTGGGGGCGGCGCCGCCGCTGAGTTGAGCTGAGCTGAGCCGGGCCGTGTTGGTTGTTGGCCGTCGGTGGCCGGTACGCGTACCGGCCACCGACGACCGGTACGCGTACCGCCGGTGGGTGGGTCGGGGCCGTGCCGGTGCGTCAGCCCGTCGCTTGGTGCCCTACTGCTCGGGGGTGGATTCTCCGGGTTCTCTGGGCCGCTGTATGCGACGGGCTCGACGCACCGGCACGGCCCCTTCCGTGCGTGGGCGGCCTACCGTGCGTGCATCGGCGGCCTACCGGGCGTGCGTCGGTGGCCTACCGGGCGTGCGTCGGTGGCCGACCGTGCGTGCGTCGGCGGCCTACCGGGCGGCGTGGTCGTCTCCGTGGACGACGGTCCGGTGCCGCGGTCGGATGTGTGGGCGGTGTGATGTCAGTGGGGTCGCGCACAATGGGGCGCGGTGAGGGTTTTGTGTGACGGAGGCGGTGGGGCATGGCTGTGTGGGACGACCTGGTGGGGCAGGAGCGGCTGAGTGCGCAGCTGGACGCGGCCGCTCGGGACGCGGACAGGATCGTCACGGCGGCGGAGCAGGGGGTCGCGCCTCCGGAGGCGTCGAAGATGACGCACGCGTGGCTGTTCACGGGGCCGCCGGGGTCGGGGCGGGTGACGGCGGCGCGGGCGTTCGCCGCGGCGTTGCAGTGTGTGAGTCCGGACCGGGCGCTCGGGGGGAGCCCGGGATGCGGGTTCTGTGACGGGTGCCATACGGCGCTGGTGGGGACGCACGCGGATGTGAGCACCGTGGCGGCGGTGGGCACGCAGATCCTGGCCGACGACATGCGGGACACGGTGCGCAAGTCGTTCACGTCGCCGGCGAACGGGCGCTGGCAGGTGATCCTGGTCGAGGACGCCGAGCGGTTGAACGAGAAGTCGGCCAACGCCGTGCTGAAGGCCGTGGAGGAGCCCGCCCCGCGGACGGTGTGGATGCTGTGCGCGCCGTCCTTGGAGGACGTGCTGCCGACGATCCGGTCGCGGTGCCGGCATGTCGCACTGCTCACACCGTCGGTGGACGCGGTGGCGGACATGCTCGTACGGCGGGAGGGCATCGAGCCGGAGGCCGCCGCGACGGCCGCGCGGGCGACCCAGGGGCACATCGAGCGGGCCCGGCGGCTGGCCACCGATCCGCGGGCCCGGGAGCGGCGGGCTGCCGTGCTGAAGCTGCCGTTGCGGGTCGAGGACATCGGAGGGTGTCTGAAGGCGGCGCAGGAGTTGGTGGACGCCGCCTCGGAGGAGTCGAAGCAGTTGGCCGAAGAGGTCGACACCAAGGAGACCGAGGAGCTGAAGGCGGCGCTGGGCGCGGTGCAGGGCGGGCGTATGCCGCGCGGCACGGCGGGCGTGATGAAGGACCTGGAGGACAAGCAGAAGCGGCGGCGCACGCGGGCGCAGCGGGACAGCCTGGACCTCGCGCTGACCGAGCTGACCGGGTTCTATAGGGATGTGCTGGCCATCCAGTTGGGGTCGCGGGTCGCGCTCGCCAATGTCGAGGTGCGGGACAGTCTGGAGCGGCTCGCGCGGGGCGGCACGCCCGAGGCGACGTTGCGGCGCATCGATGCGATCGCGGCGTGCAGAGAGGCGTTGGATCGCAATGTGGCGCCCCTGCTGGCCGTGGAGGCGATGACGATGGCCCTGCGCGCCGGGTGAGGTGATGGGGGAGGGGGCCCCGCCGGGTTGGTCGGCCGGGTTGGTCTGGGGGGCTGGTCTGCGGGGGTGGTCTGTGCGGCACGACCGCGGGCACCGGGGTGCGTTCGGTTGACCGGGTCATTCGTACGAGGAGCGTTCGTCGCCGTTCGTGATGAATTGAGTGGTTCTGGTTAGGCTCGCGAGATGCACACCAGGCGTACTTCCCGGCCGAACCGGTCCCTGCGGGCCGCCGGCGCGTTGCTCGCGGCCGCCGCGCTGCTCGTCGCGGGCTGCTCCTCCGGTCACTCCAGTGCGGCGGCCACGACGGTCGACGGGGGGCCCGCTCTCGGCCCGCTGCCCCGTGCGACTCCGTCGGCGCTGGCCCCGTACTACGAGCAGAAGCTGAGCTGGCGCACCTGCGAGACCCCCGGTTTCCAGTGCGCCACGATGAGGGCGCCGCTCGACTACGCGAAGCCGGGCGAGGGTGACATCGAGTTGGCCGTCTCGCGGCGGAAGGCGACCGGGCCGGGAGAGCGGCTCGGCTCGCTGCTGGTCAATCCGGGTGGGCCCGGCGGCTCGGCGGTCGGCTATGTGCAGCGGTACGCGGGCATCGGCTACCCGGCCAAGGTGCGGGCGCGGTACGACATGGTGGCCGTCGACCCGAGGGGCGTGGCGGGCAGTGAGCCGGTCGAATGTCTCACCGGGCGCCAGATGGACACGTACACACAGACGGATCTCACCCCCGACGACACGGCGGAGAGGGGTCGGCTGGTCGCCGCGTACAAGCGCTTCGCGGAGGGGTGCGGGGAGCGGGCGCCGAAGCTGCTGCGGCACGTCTCCACGGTCGAGGCCGCGCGGGACATGGACATTCTCCGGGCCCTGCTGGGCGACGAGAAGCTGACGTACGTGGGTGCCTCGTACGGGACGTTCCTGGGTGCGACGTACGCGGGGCTGTTCCCGGAGCGGGTCGGGCGGCTGGTGCTGGACGGCGCGCTGGACCCGTCGCTGCCGGCCCGTCGGCTCAACCAGGAGCAGACGGCGGGCTTCGAGACGGCCTTCCAGGCGTTCGCCAGGGACTGCGTACGGCGGAAGGACTGCGTACTGGGGCGTACGCCGACGCAGGTCGCCGAGAACCTGAGCGGGCTCTTCGAACGGCTGGACGCACGGCCGCTCGCGACCGGCGACGCCGACGGGCGGCGGCTCGGCGAGTCCCTCGCGACGACGGGCGTGATCGCCGCGATGTACGACGAGGGGGCCTGGCCGCAGTTGCGCCAGGCGCTCAGCGAGGCGGTCGAGAAGGACGACGGCGCCGGCTTGCTCGCCCTCTCGGACAGCTACTTCGAGCGGGCGCCCGACGGCACCTACTCCAACCTGATGTACGCCAACGCCGCCGTGAACTGCCTGGACCTCCCGGCCGCCTACGACACCCCGGAAGCGGTCGAACGGGCTCTCCCCGAGTTCGAGAAGGCCTCACCCGTCTTCGGCCGGGCCCTCGCGTGGGCCTCCCTGAACTGCGCGTACTGGCCGGTGGGGCCGACGGGCGGACCGCACCGCATCGAGGCGAAGGGCGCCGCCCCGATCGTCGTCGTCGGCACCACCCGTGACCCGGCCACGCCGTACCGCTGGGCGCAGTCCCTCGCCTCCCAGCTGTCCTCGGCTCGCCTCCTCACGTACGACGGCGACGGCCACACCGCCTATGGGCGCGGCAGCGCCTGCATCGACTCCGCGATCAACACGTACCTGCTCCGCGGCACGCCCCCTACGGACGGAAAGCGCTGCTCAGCGTCCTGATCCTCGGCATCCGCGACGGCCGGGTCGGGACGTCCCCGGGGTGCTCCGACCCCTGGTTCGGAGCACCCCGGAAACTGTGTAGACTTACCGACGTTGCTGATCGCACCATAGTGCGGACAGCGCGCCGCCTTAGCTCAGATGGCCAGAGCAACGCACTCGTAATGCGTAGGTCTCGGGTTCGAATCCCGAAGGCGGCTCAGCGAAGACCCAGGTCAGATAGCCTCTGAACTGGGTCTTTTGCCATTTCGTTACCTTGCTTCTGCTGGAGTGCCGGGCTGGAAGCCCGGTCAGGCGCTTCCTGGTGGCCGACCGGTGGCCAAACGTGCAAGGGGCGTGCAGGGGCGGTGGCCAAGGGCGTTGCTGGGAGCATGTCGACGAACGCCTGGCCGTTGTTCCATCCCTACAAGTCATTGCCAAACAGCACCGACGCGTATGGCACGGGCAGGTACCCGAGGCTGGAAGCCGGCTGGGGTCCGCGCGCCTCCCGGAAGTAGCAAGCGCCGAGGGCGGCGAATAATGGCGGTCATGATGCGCCGAATTCCCGCTGCCAAGGTCGGCAGCGAAGGAGTCACTCACACTCAGCTTGCTGTCCAAGACGAGTTGGGGTGGCTGTTTCGTCCGCAGCCGGACGAGGACTACGGGATCGACGCCCATGTCGAAATCGTGGACACGGAAGAGGTGCTGGGGCGGCTGCTCGCGCTGCAGATCAAGAGCGGTGAGAGCTGGTTCAAGGAGACCACTCAAGGTGGCTGGTGGTTCCGGCCCGATGCCGAACACGTCCAGTACTGGCTCAACCACTCCCTGCCGGTGGTGGTGGTCCTGTACGAGCCGGGGGTCAAGGTTTGCTACTGGCAGCTCGTCAGCCGCGAGACGTTGAAAAGAACCCGCCGGGGCGGTTGGAAGCTGCTTGTTCCCCGCAACCAGATCCTCAACAAGGAAGCGGCTTCGGTGTTGCGTGGGGCCGCCGAGGACGACCCGTATGTACTGCGCATCCGTGATCTGCAGCTGGCGCGGCCGTGGATGGAGCGACTCGCGGCTGGCGAGCGCCTCGTCATCGACATCGAGGAATGGGTCAACAAGACCTCTGGGCGGGGCGAGATCGTCCTCGGCGTCGACAATGAGGACGGCCAACCGCCGACCGAGCTCGCGCGCTGGCCCATCATGCTCGGACTCTCCAGCTACGCCGATGTCGTACCGGGACTGTTCGCCTGGGCCGAAGTCGGTCTCCACGAAGAGACCTACGACGAGGCCGACTGGGACCAGTACGACACGGAATGCCGCGTCTGGGACAGCGAGATCACCTTCCACTCGGAGAAGTACAGCGATTGGAAGCAGGGCCGGTTTTCCGGGCTGCGCCCCTACACTGACGACGGCGAAGTCGCGCTGTGGCGTCTGGAGCTGACTCTGAACGAACTTGGCACTGCCTTCTTGGTGGTCGACCGGTTCGGAGCCACAGGCGAGCGTCAGCTTGTGCAGTAAGCCGTTCGACTGGTCCGCTCGCGTGGTGACGACCGGCGCGTTGACCTTGAACTGCCAATAGGCGGTCTCGGGGTACGGGTGAGCCGAGAAATGACGCTGGCCGTTGATCATGGTTCGTCCGTCGCTCCAAGGGCGCTGACGCGGTTGGCGTACTCGCGGCGGGCCTTGACACCATCGAGGTGTACACGCCGCCTGCTTTGCCTCCGCCGCTCTACGTGGCTGGGAGGTGTCGGAGCTGGGGCGACTGGGGTGAGGCTCTGGACCGCGAGGTCGAGGACGCCGACCGGCTGGTTGGCGCGGAGCCCCGCGAGGCCGCGTGGATCGCGATGGCTACACCGCCGGACTCAGCGAGCGGCAGAACGGGCCCTGATCTCGATGGGAGACCTCCGCGATCCGCCAACTCGTCCTCCAGGCCTCGGCCCCGTCATCGCGAAAACCCTCGGCTACCACGACAAGACGGCCACCCCTGGTCACCGAAGTCGGCGGAACCTGGAGCCGATACGCCCCCGGCAACCGCCAACGATCGACCAGGCAGCACCAGGCTCTGGACGAATCAAATCCGAAAGAATAATCTGAAGTCAGAATTTTTCTTTGAATTCAGACTTGGGGGGATCCTTATGGCTACACCCGTGTTCGACCTCACCGCAGTCGACGCTGGCGGCCAGGTCGAGAGCTGGGAGGAGCTGCGGCATGCCGTCGAAGAGTCTGGCGGCGTTCTTCGTGTCGTCATGTGGCTTCTGCGTGACCTGGAGCAAGCCGGTCGCCTCGGCGTTCATGTCCGTGCCAGCATCAGTCGCCGCCTCGACGGTCTCGGACTCGCTCACCTGCCCGCCGATATCCCCGGTGAGCAGTACGCCGTCATCACTCTCTACAAGCGCGGCACTCCTGCTGCTGCCGTCGTTGACGCCGTGTTTCGCGACGGCAGCAGCAAGGCAGCCGAAGTCGCACTCCGCCGCATGAACACCTCGCGGGACGCTGAGAAGCTCCAGATCGTCACGGAGAAGGTGGAAGAACTCGCCAACATCCTCCTCGACGAGGAGTAGGGGCGCCGCCCGTTGCTCGGTCTCACGTTACTCAACGTGAGACCGAGCAACGGGCGGCAAGGAATACGCGACACCGCAACATGCGAGCCCATCAGTCTCAACCCCCGGCACCGCGATCACGATCGGCGGGGTTGAGATCGATGGCGAGGAGACTGGATCATGGACGCGTGCACGCAGGAGATCATCGAGCACGCGCACCGGAGACGTCGGGCATAGGGCCAGCCGGGCGTCGAGCGCTTCCTCCCACTGCTCGGTCAGGTGGAGCATGAGGCGCTTGCGCATGCCTGGGGTGACGTGGGCATAACGCGCCGAGACCGAGCCGTCGATGTGGCCCATGCGTTCGTCCATGAGGGCCGTCTCGGTGCCGAGGTCCTCCATCACGGTCCGGTGGGTGTGGCGAAGGCCGTGGGGCGTGAGTCCCTGGGCGATTGGGAGCCAGCAGGCATCGGCCCGCTTGCTGGCTCCGCGCCCTCGCGCCGGAATTCCGGGCCACGGCTCGCCAAGCACTGGTACGGGGCGGGCCTCCTGCGGGGCCTTCTTCGGGTACCAGCCCGACACCGCAGGGGTGAATAGCCAGGTCGCAAAGCCGTTTCGGCGCCAGTGGGCAGCGTGCTGCGACACCAAGCCGCCTCGCACGAACCCCAGGTCCGCGATGGCCTGTTCCACCCTGACCCGCTTGGCTTTGGTGACGCAATCGGGGTGGTTGAGGACGTTGGACACCGTGCCTGTGGAGACTTCGGCGCGACGTGCGACGTCGATGAGCTTCGCGCCCTGGTGGCCACTGGTGCGGGCAGGTCTCTGGCCTTGGAAGACGTAGGTCTTGCCGTGGCACGGGCAGGGTGACGGCTTCGTACGGGCAACGTGATCGGCGACCAGGGTCGACAGCCAGTCCATGGCGTCGATGGTGCGGTAGCTGTCGTCCTTGGGTGGGCAGCGCACCAGCTCACCGGCGTCGAGTTCGTACAGCTGCCACTCGACGCGGATTGAGCTGGGGCGGGCGAATTCCGTCTCCAGGCCGACGACTTCGCCCCAGCGCATGCCCGTGTAACCCGTGAGGACCACGGCGACGAACTCGTCGTCTCGACCGGACAGTATGGCGGTCCGCTCGGCGGTCAGCAGGATGCCGAGTGCGTCGGTGATGATCTTCTCCGGGCCACGGCCTCGGAAGCGGCCGGCGCGCTTGCCGCGACCGCGCCGCCTTGCGGCCGGGTTGAAGGTGATCAGACCTTCGTCGATCGCGTCTTCGAAGATCAGGTGGAGCGTCGAGCGCCAGGTCTTGACGCTGGAGGCCGCGTAGACGGCCTTCTCCTTCTTCTCCCACAGGTTGACATCCGTGCGCAGGATGCTGGCGAGCGCCTTGTCCTCGAACTCGGGGAGCAGGTGCTTCTTGATATGACGCCGATAGTTCTGCATGGTCGAGGCGGCCAGGTCTTGAGCCTCGTACCAGCGGTTTGCGTACTTGCCGAATGTCTCCTGGCCCAGTGCCGGGTCACGCCAGCCGCTGTGCTGGTATTCGGTTTCAGTCGGCGGACTCATGGGAGGTGAACCAGGTAGCCGGGTTGGACGCCGTCGAACGTGGTGATGGCTGTTCCGGATGTGACCCAGAGGCTGGTGGGTTTCTCCCCTGCCGGGATCTGGAACACCCCGTGCACCGGCCCCTTGCTGCCGGGGTTGATGCCGAAGGTCGGCGCGGTCTCACCTTTGCTGTTCCAGTACTGGGCATAGTCCAAGGCGTAGTCGGCATCCCTTTGCGACTCGGTGTAGCGGGTGTCTGCGACGTTCAGGCTCACCTTGTCGCTGGCGTCCCAGGACGCCATGCTCTTGCCCACGTTGACCGCTTCCATGGCCAGGACGCAGAACTGCTTGCCGGACTCCGGTGTCGGTGTTGCAGTGGGTGAGCCGACCGCGTCGGCGGCGTACGCCAGCACCGCGTGGTCCAGCGGCTTGCCGCAGACCACGCTGCGAACGGTGAACTGCCACCGGTGCGGGTCGTTGGCGGTGTCCGAGGCCAGGACGGTGAGGGTGAAGGGCATGCCCGGTCGCGCCGTACCGAGTACCTCGGCGCCCGGCGGTACGCCTGCCTGCGAACCAGCGCCGGTTGTCGTCGGTTCACCAGTGCCAGCGCTGCCGTCCGCGCCGGGCGAGCGATCAGAGCTGCCTGAACAGGAGGCCATGATCGCAACAAGGGCAAACGCGGCGGCGGCGTGACACAGATCCCGGCGCGCGCTCATATCCCCATGCTGATACGCCGCGACCTTGTCCGCATGCCGGAGCCGGGCAGTAACCAGACGGATCGGTCCATCTGGGCCTGCCCCGCCCGAAGTGGTGTCGCGTCCGTTCGAACGCTGGCGTGGCCATCTTTCCCTTGTCCGAGCCCTCGGTCGGATTCCCGCTGACCGGGGCTCCTTCTCGCTGTGCTCAGGCGGAGCGCTCTCCTTTTGCCTCGTCGCTCTTGCGGGGTGGCGTCATCCTCGGTCGGCGGGGGGCGGTTGGCGGGTCCGTGTCCTTGACGGTCGTCAGGGGCCTGCGGGTGTGCGGTACGAGTTGTGTGACCTTCTCGGCTGCGTCACGGGCGAGATCGTCCAGGACCGACTGGTAGATGTCCCGGGTGATCCGGGTGTCCGAGTGCCCAAGGGTCTCGGAGACCACCTTGATGTCGACCCCGGCCGCGAGCATCAGTGTCGCTGCGACGTGACGAAGGTCGTGGAGCCGGATCGGAGGAAGGCCGGCGGCCTCCGCCAGGCGCTCGAAGAGGTCGCTGACCTTGCCGGGGTGGAGGAGGGAGCCGTCCTCCTGGGTGAAGATTCTGCCGGTGTCCTGCCAGCCCTCGCCCCACGCCTCGCGCTCCTGCTGTTGGCGGGCCTTGTGGGCGAGGAGGTCCTGGTTGGTCTCCTCGTCGAGGGCGATCAGGCGGATGCCGCTGTCGGTCTTGGGGGCGCCCTCGTGGACCTCCCAGCCGTCCTGGACGAGCTGGGTGGCGATGGCCAAAGAGCGCGCCTTGGCCGAGTGGTCTTCCCACCGGACCCCGCAGCCCTCGCCTCGTCGGGTGCCCCGGAAAGCGATGAGCCGCCAGAGCACGTACAACCGGTCATCCGCGACGAAGTCGAGGAACGTCGCGGTCTGGTCGGGGGTCCAGACCATGACCGGCGAAGGCTTCTCGCCGGTCTCCTTCCAGCGCGCGATGCGCTCGTCGCTCCAGATGAGCGCCTTCGGCTTCGTGCCCGGAAGCAGCTCGACGTGCGCGGCCGGGTTGAAGGCGGGCATCACCTGCTGGGCGATGGCGACGTTCAGCGCGGCGCGCAGGGTGTCACGGATGTGCGGCTGAGTGTTGAGGCCGGTGGTCCGCCGAAAGGGGCGCATCGCGTCGAGCTGGGCCTGCAGCCAACGGCGTCGGGCACGGTTCTCGGCACCCTTGTTCGGCGTGGCCTTGAGGTCGTTGAGCACCACGCGCCGCTGGGCGTTCTGCTCCTGGACCTCGATGTTGCGCTCGTTGATCGCGTCGAACATCGAATCGATGTGGTGCACGCGCAACTTGTCGAGGCGCAGATGGCCGAGGTGCGGCTTCAAGTGGACGCGGATATCGCACTCGTAGCGCGCTGCCCCGCCCCGCCGCAGACGCTTGCGTCCCGCCAGCCAGGTGTCGAGCCACTCCGCCACGGTGACCTTGGAGTTCAGAGACTGCCCCGTCTTGAAGCGGCGGCGGGTCTCGTCGTAGTCCGGGACGGGATCCTTGTCCTTGACGCAGTTCTCCAGGAGGTCGCTGATCTGGGTCTTGCCCCAGGCGTCGTCCTCCTCGGGAATGGCCATGAGGGCGCGAACCTTGTCCAGCTCCTCCTGGGCCTTGGTGGAGGTCTCGAATCCACCGCGACGGAACCGCCTGCGGCGGCCGTCCTGCGCGGGGTCGAGTTCCTGGGAGGCGGTCCAGGTGCCGTGCCGTCGGGACGACTTGAGCTTGGGGCAGGAAGCGCCGTACTCCTTCCCGGTCTTCGGGTCGGTGCAGCGGCACCGCCGTATGAGGTTTCCGCTCTTCACTGCCCGTCCTCCGGGTGGGTCGGTATGTCGGGCTGGTCGACGAAGGCCAGTTCGTCGGGCAGGGCCGGAGGTACAAGGTCGCGCTCACGCATCCGGCCTCGGAACGCGCGCAGCTCCTGGCAGTCCTCGAAGGCGTGCTCCTCGTAGCCCTCGGCACGCTCCAGGAGCGTGGCTCTGCGAGCCCGGTCCAAGGTGGTGCTCGCCGCGCGCCGCCTTTCCTTGGCCAGGGCGGTGGAGGCGGTCGCGGCGGCCACCAGGTCACCGTGGTTGCGGAAGACGTCGAGGACGTCGCGGGAGGTGCCCGCGGGAGCGGGCTGGTCCATGGGGGTCTCGCCGGTGAACCATGCGAGCGCGTCCCAGGTGGAGACCTCCCTTCCCGGGAGGACCTCCACCGTGTCGGAGGAACCGAGCGGAAAGAGGAGGGTCACGGGCGGAACGCCGAGGACGTCAGCCAGCACGACGAAGTCGGCGATGGTCATGCTCGCCTTACGGCCGGACTCCAGGTTCTTCACGGACTGCTCGGTGATCTCCGTCAGTCCGCGGTCGGCACACCCCTGGGCGACCTCGCCCATGGTGAGGCCAGCGGCCTTGCGTGCCTCGCGCATCTCTTGGGCGATCCGGGCGGTGAACGCCGCTGGCCAGTGAACGGGTTTCATGGCTGCACTTTAAGGTGCTGGAAAGTGCTGCCGCAACTGCGTGATACATCTAGGCCGACACCGCAGCACCTGAAGGCATCAGGAGGGCATCATGAAGGCACCCGCTTCTTCCCGTGAAGTGCGAGGGTTGATGAGTGACGAGCTGCTCGCTCTTCCGGCGGTCATCGACCTCGACACCGCGAACCGGGCGCTGATGATCGGCCGCTCCACCGGATACGGGCTCGCCAAGCAGGGGGCGTACCCGGTCAAGGTGCTTCGGCTGGGAAATGCGTACCGGGTAGTGACTGCCGACCTGCTGAGGCTGCTCGGGCTGGAGCGCCAGCAGTCGGACAGCGGCCTCGAAGTCGCCGGTGGGCAACACAGCCTGTGTGCGTAGAGACGATCACATCCCATCGCGTCGCTTGTTGGTGGGGCGGCCTGGCCCTGCCTGTGCGAGGCGTACTGGCAGGGCGTATCTCCCCCGGCTCGACCACCCGCTCATCGTCTTCCAGGCTGCCCACACGGCCAACCCCCTCCAACCGGTCCGCGAGGCCCGCCTGTGGAGACGACCGTCAACGGCGCCCGATTCAGCCGCGATACGGACAGGGGATGGCTGCGCCGGACAGTGCACGAGCGTGATGGCGCATTACTGCTCGTCCACGGCCTCCAAGAGCGGTGGTCTGAGGTGAGGTGCGGAGGGGTACGGTCTACCCGACGTGCGTTTCCGGTGCTCGCGGCCTCAACAGAAGCCGACCCGTACCACAACACGTCGAAGCGTCAAAGCGTCTTGCCGGGCGTGCCTACGGACAGACTGTCCTCCCACAGCCCTTGTCGGGTGGAAGGCTTCTTGTCACTGAGGCCACTACCAGGTGAGGTTGTCGTCATGGCGCGTCGCAGTCCCGAACGTCCGACGTACGGATTCACGGTTGCGGCTGCTGTCGACGCTGTCCCGGCCGCACGCCGCCAAGTTGTTTCGCTAGCCCGGGATCTGGGGCTTCCGCTGTCGGACCAGACACTGGAGACCGTTGAGTTGCTGGCTGGAGAGGTGATCGCCAACGCTGTCCTTTACACAGACGCTCCGTGCGACGTCTCCGTGACGCGGGCCGATGAACGGCTTCGCGTCGAAGTCACGGACGCGGATGCATCGTTGCCAAGAAGTGTTGAGGCAGGGCCGAACGACGAGAACGGTCGGGGCCTCCTGCTCGTGAGCGCCTTGGCGGCCGACTGGGGGATGCAACCGGAACCCTTGGGCAAGACGACATGGTTCGAGATCACGTCGGAGCCTTGGGCCGAGGGCACGGGCGATTACCGTGCGGATGAACCGCCTTCACCCCACGCGGGTGACGGTGCCGTCCGACGAACCGAGTGTGACGCTCGTAGGGCCTTGTCGGCCGACTCGCGGTCGTCGTTCGGCGCAGCAACTGCTGGGAAGCGACATCAGGCTGCCTGACGCTGTGATCCAAAGCGGCCGTCCCCGGCGGCCTCGAGACGGAACGGCTTGTGGCCGAACTGCACGCGGGTTGAGGGAAGGTCCGGTCGTAGAGGAGTCGTTGGAGTCCGCTGGGCGTTCCCGGCGAGGTCGTAGCTGCCAACAGGGCGACCTCGTGTGCGCTGCCGCCCGAAGCCGAGACGCCTGCACAACGGATGGACACGTACAGTCACGATCCGGTCCGTGTAACCTGCTGAGTGCCTGGTGCCGTGTTCCGCCTGGGACAACTGGGTTCGCAACGATCATCTTCGGCTTGGAGGACGGGTGGCAGTGCAGCGGATCACGACCCGCAATGCCCGTTTCCAGCAGCTGCAGACGCTGCTCAACAACCGCACCAAGCGAGGGCGTGCCAAGGAGTTCCTCGTTCAGGGTGTGCGGCCGATCACGATGGCCGTGGAGCACGGCTGGACCGTTCGGTCCCTGCTCTATGACGCCAGCCGCCCGCTCTCCCGATGGGCCGAGGATCTACTGCGCGGGGTCGGCACCGAGCGCGTCGCGATGGCACCGCAGTTGCTTGCCGAGCTGAGCGAGAAGGCCGACGGCGCTGCGGAAGTCCTGGCAGTGGTCGAGATGGCGCCGGACAGCCTTTCGCGGATCAAGGTTCGCGACGACTTCCTCGGCCTGGTCTTCGACCGGCCGACGCAGCCCGGCAACATCGGAAGCATCGTGCGGTCGGCCGACGCCTTCGGCGCAAGCGGGCTTATCGTGACGGGGCACGCGGCGGACCCGTACGACCCCAAGTCGGTACGTGCCTCCACGGGATCGTTCTTCGCCGTGCCCGTGGTGCGGAGCCAGTCGCACCACGAGGTCATGGAGTGGCTGGAGAAGGAACGCGCTCAGGGGCGGCCGGTTGCCGTCGTCGGCACGGACGAGGACGGCGATGCCGAGGTCTCGGAATTCGATCTGACCCAGCCGGTTCTACTGCTCATCGGCAATGAGACCGCCGGCCTCAGCTCGGCCTGGCGAGAGCTCTGTGACCACGTGATCAGCATTCCGATGACGGGCTCGGCCAGCTCCCTGAACGCGTCGAACGCCGCCTCCGTCGTTCTCTACGAAGCGCGCCGTCAGCGTCTGGCGAAGCAGCGCAAGGCGTGACCTTCCGAGGTCACGTCCAGACCTCGCCGCTGACCGCTCTCTTGTAGACCGCCAGGTACTGGCGGGCGATGGTGTGGTGGCCCCATCGGTCCACCGCTGTTTCGCGCACGACCTTGGCCGTGGGAAGCGACGCCAGCACCCCCTTCGCGTCGCCGGGTGTGATCTCCTGTCCGATCGGCAGCACCGTACCGACGCCGGGGACGATCTCCGGCAGGCATCCGTTGTCCGTGGCGATCACCGGGGTACCGCTGGCGGCGGCCTCCGAGACCACGGTGGCGCCGGGCTCGATCCATCGTCCGCCGAACGGTCCTCCCCACGTCTGGGACAGCACGAGCTGCGCTCGGGCGTGTGCGATCAGTCGGGTACGGGCGCTGCCGCCGACCTCGCCCACATAGCGGACGGTGTGCGGGAAGTCGGCCAGCAGTGCGTCCAGGTAGTCCTTCTCCCAGGCCGGTCCGGCGACCGTCAGCGGCACGCCGGCGGCGTGCGCGAACGCCGCCGCCTCGCGCACGCCCTTGTGCGCGGAGACCCGGCCCAGGAAGAGGAGATAGTCGTCCTTCACCTCGTGGAACTGACAGCGCGCGGGGTTGACCGGTAGCCGGATCACCGGCGCGGAGACCGACCCCGCGGCAGCGCGTTGCGCGCGGGAGAGGTAGATGCCGTTGGTCTGGAGCTCCGGCACGCTGTTGAGGTGGTGTGTGCTCACCGTGGGTCTGTGGTTGTTGGCCGGCAGTGCGGCGGTGTTCGAGTGGTCGTGGACGATGTCCGGGCCGAAGGCTTCGATGGCGGCGTGGATCTCGGCCTTCTCCACTGCGTCGGACACCGTGACGCCGTCCTGGACTGGGCTTCCTGGAGCTCCGAGGAGGAGGATCTCGCACCCGGCCTCCAGCAGTCCGTCTATGAGCGTGGCGACGACCCACTGGATGCCGCCGTAGCCCTGGGGCGGCACGGTGATCCACTGGCGGGGGTCGGCGCCGTACCGGTACGGCGGGATGACCATGGCTACCTTCATCGGTCGCTCCTGGGCTCGGCGTCGGCGTCGCTGGTCCGGCTCCGTGTGATGGCCTCCCGGCACACTCCGAGAAGCACGCTGGCGGTGTAGAGCAGGGCGAGGGCGGCCCGCACCGCACGCGCGCCGTCTCCCGAGCGGTTGCGGTTCCATTCCTTGGTGATGCCTCGCCGCGCGTCGATACGCCGTGCTTCGCTGCGGCCCTGCCAGAAGGCGCGGCGCAGCAGGTAGGACAGGGTCAGCCGGTGGGCGGGGATCAGGTGTTGCACCTCGGCGTCGTGCAGGATCGTCGCGGTGGCACCGCGCGCGGTCATCTCCCGTACGAAGGTGGTGTCCTCGGCGGAGATGAGGGAGCCGCCGATCCGGCCGAGGCGCTCGTCGAAGCCGACTCCCAGTAAGCGGGCGTGCTCGACATCGATGGCGAAACTGCCGCCCCAGATCGACGCCGGCCGGGCCGGCGCGTGCGAGCCGAGGTAATGCAGTTGTCCGGAGGTGAGGAACCACGGGCGTCGGCGCCCTTGAAGGTGAGCGGTGATCCTCGTCCCGGTGACGTGTGCGCCGGCGGTCAGGGCTTCGCGTATCCGGGTCAGTGCCACGGCGGTGGGGACGATGTCGTCGTCGAGGAAGACGACGTGCTGCGTCGTGGCCTCCTTCATGGCCTTGTTGCGGCTGTGGGAGAGGCCCTGGTTCCCCTCGTTGCAGATGACGCGGATGCGGGACGGAGGCGGCGAGGCGTCTGTGGACAGCGTGGGCAGGTGCTGGACGGGCATGTCCGCGATGACCAGGAGGCGGTCCTTGGGGCCCATGGCCGCGGCCGTGCGGGTGACAGCCGCCGACAGGCTGTCGGAGCGGTTGCTGCAGATGACGATGGTGAGAGGTAAGTCGGCGCCGAGGATCATGGGCGCACCTCCTGGCGGGGGCGTGGGCTGCGCTTTTGGTGGCTGATGGTCCGCAGCACATCGGCCAGGTTTTCGAGGGCGGCGATGGCCCAGTGCCTCGTGCTTCCCTCGGTTGTGTGGACGCGTTGGATCTTCAGCTCCCGGTATGCGGTCACGATCTCGGGAGCGACCTCAGCAGGCGCGCTCCATCCGCTGTCGACGTGGACGATCACTGCCGAGCAGCCGAGAGCGAGTGCCGGAGCGGCGTCGTGGTCGGGCCGGTCGCCGACGACCGTGGTGTGTTCGGGCTTCCAGCTCAGCCGGTCCATGGCCCACTTGAAGAGGCGGGGGTCGGGTTTGGCGTAGCCGACGAGGGAGTCGAGCGCGACGAGTTGGACTTGCTGCTCGATTCCGAGGGTGCGCAGGATGGCGAGGCATTCCGGGGGCTGGTTGGCGACGATGCACACCTCGTACTCCTCGGCGAGGTGGCTGAGGGCGTCGACGGCTCCGGGAACGGGCTGGACCAGCGAGGTCCAGCGCTCGCGGACGCCCTGCCAGCTCTTCGTGCCGTTGGGCGGGAACAGGCTGGGCGGGGGTGATCCGGGCGCGCGGCCCTGGTAGAAGCCGCGCATGGCCTGGAGGAAGGCGTCCATGGGGAAGGCGGGATCGTCCGCGCGCGTGAGCTCCCAGACGCCCTGGAGCCAGGCGAGGTCGAAGGGCTCGTCGTAGTAGAGGACGCCGCCGACGTCGACGGCCAGGGTGCGGCGCGTCATGACGTGGCCGCTCGTCCGGCGGCCCAGGTGAACCACTCGGGTTGGTCCGCGGTGTCGTTCTCGATGCTGAGGGAGGTCACGGGTTCCACGGGGCCGTGTTCACGGGCCCAGGCCGCGGTGCGTCGCAGACCTTCGGCGAGCGGGGTGTCGGCCCAGTCGCCGAGCGTCTTACGGGCGAGGCTGTTGTCGGTGTACGCGGCGTGGACCTCGTCGCGGGCCGCCAGGTGCTTGATGGGGTGGTCGGGGACGCCCATGGCGGTGCGCACGGCGTGCGCCATGTCCAGCACGGTGCTCGTGTGCGAGGAGCCGACGTTGAAGACCTGGCCCCAGGCGGCCGGCTGGTCGGCGGCGGCGAGGAAGGTGCCGACGATGTCCGGGGCGTAGGTGAAGGCGCGGATCTGGCTGCCATCTCCGTACACGCTGACCGGCTCGCCGCGCATGATCTGGTTGAGGAAGATGGCGACGGCGTTGCGGTACGGGTCGCCCATGTTCTGCCGCTCGCCGTAGACGTTGTGCATGCGCAGGGCGAAGTACGGCAGACCCTGAAGCTGCATGGTGACCGCGAGTTCGCGCTCCACTGCGAGTTTCGCGTTGCCGTAGCTGTCGGCGGGGACGGGCCGCTCGTCCTCGCGCATGGGGACGTGTCCGTGGCCGTACACGGCGACCGACGAGGCGAAGCCGAAGAACCTGACCTTGGCGGCCAGCGAGGCGTTGATCAGGTTGATGCTGCCGAGCAGGTTGACGGAGTAGTTGTGGTGCTTGACGGCGTGGCTGATGCCTTCGGCGGCGAAGGCGGCGAGGTGGTAGACACCGTCGAAGCGGTACGAGGCGAAGAGTTCGGCGACCGTGGCCTGGTCGGCGACCGAGCCGACGACGAGGGTCGCGCCGTTGGGCACGTTCTCGGTCTTGCCGCCGTCGAGGTTGTCTAGGACGACGACGTCGTCGCCGCGCTCGATCAAGGACGCGGCAAGGTGGGACCCGATGAAGCCGGCGCCGCCGGTCACCAGATGTGTGGGCATGGCGTGTCTCCCTTTGGCGTGAGTGGGGACCCGCCGCGGCTCTGGACTGGGCCGCAGCGGGTCGTGCGCGGTGCGGTGCGGTGCGGGCAGGCGGACCGCCTGTGCGACTGGTGGTTCAGGCTCCGAGGAGCTTGTTGATCTGAGCGAAGTCGCTGCGGGCGCGGTCCGTGATCAGCGGGAGCCGCTGACGCAGGGTGGTGCGGAGCGCGGTCGCGTCGGTGTCGTTGACGATCTGGTCGATGACCGTGGTGTCCTGGGCGAAAGCGCGGACGTCCGCGTGGATGCCGGCAACGTCGACTGTGTGACCGTAGGTTTCGGCGAGCACTCCGTTGAACTTGTGCGAGTGGCCGATCGCGATCGCCGGGGCGCCGCCGGACAGTGCGCCGATCGCGGCGTGCAGGCGCTCGGAGATGACGAGTTCGGCCTGTGACAACACGCCCTTGTAATCGGATGCCGTCAGCGCGCCGGGCAACGCCATGACCTCGGGCAGGCCGGCTGCTTCGGCGATCCGGGCGGTGAGGATCCGGTCGTCGTTGTGCGGGCGGGAGTCGTGGCAGTGCGGGATGAGGACGATCGGCATCTTCCGGGTGCGGACGAGGGAGGTGGCGAGTCGCGTCAGTGCTGCCACGTGCTGGGACTCCTCCAGGGTGCTGAAGCGGGTGATGCCCTGGCTGGGGGCGAGGCAGAGGTAGGGGTCTTCGGGGGCGAGTCCCAGAGGTCTGAGCACGGCCGCTGTTCGCTCGCTGGCGGCTGTCGGCAGCAGGAAGGCGGGGTCGGAGGACAGTCGCACACGGTGTTCGGGAAGGCCGAGCTTGCCCACGAGGTAGTCGAGGGAGACGCTCTCCCGGACGGTGAGGAGATCGCACCGGGTGGCGACCGCGAGCCATGCCTCGGCATCGGCCGGGTCGTCGAAGGGGCCGACGGACTGGCCGATCATGACCGTCGGGATGTCCCGCTGTTGGGCGGCGGTGAGGACTCGGAGGTATGGCGTGGAGACCCCGTAGTCCGAGGTGTGCAGGTCGCCCCCGGTTGCGATGACCAGATCGGCTTGGGCGAGGAGCTGTTCACGTTGTTCGGCCAGTTCGGCGGGGCTCTCCTGGGGGCGCATCTGCTGCCAGGACCGGGAGACGACGAACGGGTCGGCCACGCAACGGGCGCCGGTGGGGGCGAGGGATTCCGCGTCGAGCAACGGGGTCTGGGTGAGGACGGTGACGGTGTCGCCTCCCCCGGGGCCTTCGGTGTTCAGCTGCTCGATGATGGAGCGGGCCAGGGCCTCGACGCCGCGACTCTCACAGCTGGTGATGCCGGTGATCAGGACGTTGGACACAGCAGACCTCTCAGGGATCATCGGGTGAACCGGATGAGTTCCGTCAGAACCGCGCGGTAGTTGAAGCGTTCGTGTACTTGGCGCTGGATGAGCACCAGCCGCTCGCGGTACCGGAACGGCTCACGGATCATCCGGGCGAGGCTGTCGGCCGGATCGTCGCCGAGCAGGAAGAGCTCCACGTCGTCGCCATAGAGGGCGGATAGGTAGCCCAGGTCCGGCCAGAGCGCGGGGATGCTGCCCGAGGCGAGGGTTTCGAACATGCGGGGGGTCAGCAGTTCCATCCGCGCGAGCAGCGGACGGGCCAGCACCGGCGTGATCGCCGCCTGAGACATGGTGGAGACCACGTGACCGAACGGAACGGGTGGCGCCACCTCGACACCGTGATCCCGCATCCAGCCGGACACGTTGGCGGTGGCCGTCTGGTGGTCGGGGTGCGGGGCGCCGGTCCACCAGCGTCCGCACACGCGGATGCGTTGGATCGGCGGCTGGGCGGTGGCTGCGGCCCGGATGAGGCTGGTCATTTCGTTCCAGCGCCACCAGTTCGCGCCGACGTACTGCAACTCGTACGGCAGTGCCCGCGGGTGCGGGAGGTCGCTGGCGAGCAGGTGGATGTCCGGCATTCCGAAGTAGCTGAAGAACTCGGCCCCGTCGGGAAGTTCATTCATGCGCGGCTGCAGGATCAGATCGCTGAGGTCGGCATACAGCTTGTGCCAGGACTCGATGGTGTCCGCACCCGCGTTGTCGTCCGTGTCGGCGGTGACGTACGGGCCCCAGTGACCGTCGGGATCGATGATGATGCGCCGCTGCCGCGGTACGGCCTCGCAGAGTTCACGCTGCTGGGTCGAGAGGAACTGCCTGCTCTCGAAGACGAGGACCAGGTGGGTGGCCCAGCTGATGTCGTCCACGAGCGGCAGGTGGGCGTTCACCGTGCCGTCCAGGCGCGACAGTTGGCTTGAGACGCCGACCTCGCATCCGGATGCCGAGGCGATCCGGGCATACTCGGCGATCATGTGGCTGGAGCCCGCGTTCCAGTGGAAGACGCCCGCGAACAGAATCCGGGGTGTGGTCATCGCGCACCCCTTGCCTGCGGTTGAGCGGGGCTGCCCGTCGGCGAGCCGAGCCGGCGGTGGGCACGTCGCCGGGCCCGGATCAGAGGTGCGCGGCGCACGAGCCAGCACACGGCTTTCGCGGTCTCCCAGGTCCCACGCCACCAAGTGGTCACCCCGCCCACGCCACGTCCACGCAGATCGTCCCTCAGCCACCGGGACGCCAGTCGCAGCATGGGCTGCGGGCGCCAGTCGATGTCGGTGAGGAGGTAGTAGTAGCGGTTGCGGCGCATCTGGACGCGCCGATAGCTGCTGCCGGCCGTTCCTCCACCGCCGAAGTGCTGTATGCCGACATCGAGCAGGAGCGCGACGCGCCATCCGGCCCAGCGGACGCGGCGGCACAGATCGGTCTCCTCGTAGTACGTGTGGAAGACCTCGTCGAGGAGTCCGACGGTGCGCAGCAGCGCGGCACGTACGAAGAAAGCGGAGCCTTGGACGTACGCGTGCTCCAGGGTGTTCGGGGCCCGGCCTTCGGGCGGGCTGGCCGGCGAGGGGTGGTTCGGCCAGTCGCCGGCGAAGGCGTGCTGCTCGCCCCAGCGCAGAGCGGACTTCGACCAGTCGTTGTACGCGCCCAGAGCGGTGCTGCCCGACTCCTCGTACTCGTACTGCATCGGGCCGACCACGCCGTAGTCGGTCCAGGTCTCCATGAACTCGGCCAGGTCGCGCACCAGCGACTTCGGGGTCTGGGTGTCCGGATTGACGAGGAAGACGTAGTCGACGCCCTCGGCGAGGGCCGCGCGCATCCCGATGTTGTTGGCGCGGGCGAAGCCGACGTTGCTCTCGTTCTGGATGACCCGCACCTCGGGAAAACTGTCCTTGACGAAGGCCGTGCTGCCGTCGTGGGAGTCGTTGTCGACGTACCAGACCGTCAGGTCGACCCCGGGGACGTCGCTGTCCAGGAGCGTGGCGAAGCAAGGCTCCAACCAACGGGACTCGTTGGTGCCCACCGTGATGGTGGCCACCCGCACCCTGGGACTCTCGGCCGTGGGCTTCGGGGTGGTCACGGCAGCTCCAGCTCAGCGGGGGCGAACTCGACGACGATGCTGCGGCGGATCCTCGGGGAGGTGTTGCGGCGCGAGGCGTGGGCGATGCGCACGTCGTGTACAGCGATGTCACCGGCCGAGAGCGGGAGGGCGCGAACCGGGCCCCGCGCCCGGAGCGCCTCGGCCTCTTCCGCGTCGGACGCCAGGTGGGAGCCAGGAACGAACTCAAGGCATCCGTTGCCCACGTCGGAGTCGTCGAGGAAGACGCTGAGGTTGCACACGGTGTGCGGAGGAACATTGGTCCGGTCACGATGCCAAGGCACGGGGGCGGCCACTCCTGGCAGCTTGACGATCATGGCGCAGGCGGTGGCGCGTACGGGCCCGCCGAGGATCGCGACGGCCATCGGGTGCAGAGGGCTGTCGTCGGCGCAGAGGCGTGTCGCCGCCAGGGAGCCCTGGTTCTCCAGGTTATGGATGCGGTAGAGAACGGGCGCGTCCGTGCCCGCGGGGGTGAAGTGCCAGTAGTCGTCCGAGCGGAACCCCTCCTGGGTGAAGCGCCGGATCAGGGCATCAGCCTCCGTTCGGAGGGCTTCGAGGGACTCTCCCGCGATCTTCCGGGATAAGACCGCGTAGCCGTCCGCACGGAAGTCCTGCAGAAACCCGTCGCCGAGCTGCTGCCTGTGCGACAGGGCCTCGGCGGACTCCGTCTCTCGTGGTGCATGTCGCGTCATCGTTCCCTCACTGCGGTGTCGTTGAGCTGCGCGGCGAACCAGTCGATGGTGGTGCTCAGGCCCTTGCGGGGATCGGTCTCCGGCTTCCAGCCGAACTGCTCCCAGGCGAGAGCGATGTCCGGTCTGCGGCGCTCCGGGTCGTCGACCGGGCGGTCGACGAACTCGACGGGTGCGGCGGAGCCAGTCAGTTCACGCACCAGGTGTGCGAGTTCCAAGACCGTGGTCTCGGCGGGATTGCCCAGGTTGACGGGGCCGGGGTGGCTGCCCGCGGCGACGGCGAGGATGCCTCTGACCGTGTCGCCGACGTAGCACAGGGACCGCGTCTGCGAGCCATCGCCGGTGACGGTCAGTGGCTCGCCCGCCAACGCCTGGCGGATGAAGTTCGGTACCGCTCGCCCGTCCTCCGCGCGCATCCGCGGCCCGAACGTGTTGAAGATCCGTACGATCGCGGTGTCGACACCGTGCTCGGTGCGGTAGGCGGTGGTCGCCGCCTCCGCGAACCTCTTCGCCTCGTCGTACACGCTGCGCGGCCCCACCGGGTTGACGTTGCCCCAGTAGGACTCCCGCTGAGGGTGCTCCAGCGGGTCGCCGTACACCTCTGAGGTGGAGGCGAGTACGAAGCGGGCCTTCTTCTCTCTGGCCAACTC
Organism: Streptomyces sp. SP18BB07; assembly: GCF_036322545.1. Classification (NCBI taxonomy): domain Bacteria; kingdom Bacillati; phylum Actinomycetota; class Actinomycetes; order Kitasatosporales; family Streptomycetaceae; genus Streptomyces; species Streptomyces sp. SP18BB07. Next base: position 249,271 of record NZ_JAQYWT010000342.1, on the reverse strand, counting down.
CAGGGCGCTGAAGGTTCCCAGGGAACCGGCCTGAAGCGTCTGGACCGGCAGACGCAGGTAGTCCTGCGGAGAGGCTGGCGAGGCGAGGTGGAGTACGAGATCGACTTCCCCGGGTATCGGGATCGGGTCGGTGACGTCGTGGACCATCAACTCGAACCGGGCGTCCAGCTGACGGTGCACGACGTTGTCCTCCGTGCCCGTAAGGAAGTTGTCCACGCACACCACCTCGACACCGCTGTCGAGCAGCAGATCGCACAGGTGTGAACCGACGAATCCACAGCCGCCGGTGACGACCACGCGGCGGAAGGGGGCCCGGTTCGAGTCCGGGCCGTGCCTTCGTAAAGAGGTACTCATAGTGCCTCATTCCTCACAATGTGAACGAAAGTTGGCATGGCTGTGCCACACAGCAGGTGTGGCGAGAAGTGCGACGAGCTCAGCGGCGTTCGGTAGGGCCGGCGTGCAGCCGCAGTGACCGGTGAGCGCGACCAGGAGCAGGCTTCGGTCGGCCTCAGAAGATATCGCCGGTGTCCCTCAGCGGGGGTCGGCGACAGCCTGGTCAATCACTTCGACGACGACATCGTCATCGGCCTACCAGGCTTCACCCCGTCGCGCCGGAGTCCCCTGTGGTTCTATCGGCGTCGGCGACGAGTTCGGTCTGTGACCAGGCCGTCGTCCTTGACGGGATCCGGACCTGGCCAGCCGCTGAAGCAGCGGTGGACGATGCGGCGTGCCACGCCGGCAGCGACCGGTTCGGCCGCCAGAGAGCACCGGAGCCGAGGCGTCCTTGTGGACTGCCTGGTGTTGAGCGTCAAGGTCATCATCTGGCCTTTGCCAGACGTGGTCCCTTGCCTACGCACGGCTTCACCTCCATGGGGAGCCACCGCGAGATGCGGAGCACGCGCGGTTGGCCCGCACTCCACAATGACGGTGAACAGCCCTCCTGTTTATGAGTGTTTATGAGCGTGCTGTCGTCGCCCCGTCCGACAGGCGTTCGCGCGTGCGGACCGCGTTCCTTGCCGCGGGGGCGAGGTTCCTCATGTACGTGATGGCCTCTGCGGAGCGGCCGGTGCAGGTGAATCCGGACTTGATCAGCACCCGCCCAGAAGCGTCGTTGTCGGGGTGGTGCTTGGCGTCAACGGAGGCCAGGCCGAGCGTGGTGGAGGCGAAGTCGAGCACGAGCGCCACCGCCGTAGTGGCGTATCCGTGACCCCATGCGTCGTCTCGAAGGATGTAGCTGAGCGCCGCCGAGGTACGGGCCGCGCGCAGCTTGATCACGCCGACCAGGTCGTCAGCGTGATCGATACCGAAGCAGTACAGCATCCGCGGTGTCGCACGACTTTCGGCGATGCGATCGGTCATCCAAGCTGCAGCGCTCTCAGCGGTCAGGGGCGCTCGCGGCAGGTACCTCACGGAAGCGGCGCTGTAGATGCGGCGGACTGCGGGTGCGTCGGTCAGGGTCACCTCGCGGAGCGAGATCACGGCTCGACCTTGAGCAGGAGCTCCGCCAGCTCGCTGGCCGTGGGCCTGTCCTCGGGCACGGCAGCGAGCGCGGGCCGGAGGGCGTCCTGGAGCTCGGGCCACACTGCGGGTGCGAACGGCAGACGGCCAGTGGCGATCGCGTCTCGAACCCCGTCCGGGCCCGCGGCCTTCCGGTCGATGCCCGCTGCCTTGTAGTCGAGCGGCCAGCCTCCCGAGGCGCACGTCCACAGGACACCGGCGAGGGCGTACGTGTCGCTGGCGCGCGTCGGTGTCACCGGACCGTCTCCGCGTGCGACGGCGGCAGCGAGTTCCGGCGCCATGAGATGCACGATGCCACCGCTGAAGCCGCTGACCGGCTCCTCGCCCTCACGCCAGGACCAGGCGAAGTCGATCAGGCGGACGCCCGCCGGGGTGTGGATGCCGTGGGAAGGCTGGAGGTCGGCGTGGATCCATCCAGAGGCGTGCAGGTCGGCGACTGACCGGCACAGGTCAGCGCCACCTCGGAGAGCGGCCTCATGTCCGCCAGTGCCCTCGCGAGTAGGGGTGAAGACCGCCCAGGTGGAGGGGCCGGTGAACCAGGGCGTGACGAGCCACGAGCCGCCGTCGTACGAACCGAAGACCGCCTCGTATCCGGCAACGCCCATGGACACCAGGGTGGTTGCCTCTCGCAGCGTGGCGGCCACACCGTCGTCGTATCCGATTTTCACCGCGACCGTTCCTTCGGGGCCAGCGGCCCTCCAGACCGCGGAGCCGCGCCGGTTGGTCAGCTCCTTCAGGTCGACAGTGCCACCGCAGGCGGCTTCCGCGGCTGCGAGGGCTTCAGGGGGACAGGGAGGGAACGCGACCATGCCTTTACCGCCTGCCAATCGTGTGGGATTCGCTCGAGGACATCGCTCCCATCGTCTACCGCGACCGAGAGGGCATCCGCGAGATCAGGGGTGTCCTTCAGGAACTGAGGGTCGCGGGCTCTCACGGCGGGGCGAACAGGGAGGAACGAACACGGGGGAGGCGGGATCGGGCGGCTTGATCTGTCGAGCCGCTGCTCGCCTCTCTGGAACTTCCCGAACATGACACCGACAGGGCCGTACAGGTTCTTCAGTGCCCAGTGCGGCCACGCCAGCAACTCACGGTGTTCAACTCCCTGGACGTCCCCCAGGATGACGACGTTCTCACAAACGAGAGCGCCTCTCGGGCGAGCCGCGAGTGGACGAACCCACTCCGCGGCCTGCACTCCCGCATGGAACAGACCAGCTTCAACGGACTCGGGATCGCTGCTTGCGATCTCGTACACCGTCCATGCCGTCAGACCGTGTCGAAGGGAAGGCGCGAGGTAGGGGCAGTGCGCGGACACACGGTCGATGTAGCCCGTGATGTCCACGGTCCGCGGAGCCGTGGTACGTGCCTCGACCAGGCGGAGCGCCCTGGCACGGGACCAGGACGCTCCGGTCAGAGGGCCGGTCGTCATCCGGCCGCGAGTGCCGAGATCTTCGGTGCGACGTCGCCGCCGTCGCCCGGGATGGGGCTGCAGTCCCACTCCGCCCACACCTCGCCGGTCTCGCGGTAGCGCGCCATGGCCCGCTCGTCGACCACCCCGTCCGCGCCGGTGAACCACACCTCGGGCAGCGGGCCGAACATCTCCACGTAGGCGTCGACCCAGGAGATCCGGCCGTAGCCGGTGTTCTCCACGTGGTTGATCAGCCGGCCGGCGCTCTGCGCGCAGAACTCCGCGTACTCGGGCTTGTCCAAGAGCTGGTGCCACTCGGCGTCGATGGCGGCCGAGAACATCTCGGGCGCGACCTGGCCGGCGTCGAACTGCCGAACCGAGACCTGGAAGAACTTGCCCAGTTCGGTCCTCTCGGGGGTCTGGACAGCGGTCACGCTGAACTCCTCTCGTCTGGCGGAAGCGGTCTTGGGACGAGTGCCGGGAATCCCTCGGGACTGACTCCCAAGGCCGGTTGGCGCCTGCCGGGCAGTTGATCGCGGAAACGCGGCGGGGCCCCGCGTGGCTGCACCGACCCGTCAGGTCGGGTGCGCTCGGATGACCGGCATCTCGTGGTGGAGACCCTTCCAGTTCGCACACATCGTGAGCGGACAGGTTGTCCGCAGGTTTCCGGAGCGAGGAGAGTTGACGGATCAGCATGTTGTGCTACGGGCGGTGAACCAACTGTGGCGATTCGTAGTGCAGTTGAAGGGTCCGTTCAGGAATCCGAAGAAGGACTTTCAAGGGACCGGCCACCTTGTTACCGAGCTTCCGCTGCGGTGTTTGGGTGATCGGCCGACGCGGCAAAGTAGTCCTGTGAAAAGTTCGGCAGCTGGGGGATACGCCTGATCACCTAGGGGTGAGACCGGGATGGCTCGCGGGGTGGAACGGCACTGTTCGGTGTGCCGTGCGACGCTCAGCCGATTCAACGTAGGACCGCGGTGTGGGCCCTGCCAGGGGGTGCTGCAGCACCCCGAGTCGGACGTGAGTTCTGGGTGGAACCCGCAGTCGTGGCAGCGATCCGTGCCTGGGATCTCGGTGTGGTCGTGCGGCTCTTCCGGCAACACACTGGCCTCTCACAGGCAGCGGTCGCCCGGCTCGTCAACATCGACCAAGCCGAAGTGAGCCGGCTGGAGCGCGGCCGGAAGAAGATCCGCGACCGTCGCCAGCTCGCACAGTGGAGCGAGGCCCTTGGAGTGCCTGACGGCCTCCTGGGACCGTTACCCGACGTCGACCGGCCGTCGTCGATGGCGGACAGCATGGGCAACCACCTGACGCTTCCTGACGGACACGGGCAGCTCCTGCTGCCCGCCGGGCGGAACCTGCCGCCTACGGCGCTTCCCACGCTGACAGGGCCAGTCGCCTCCTTACAGGGCGACGCTCTGCTTCTCGCGTCGAGCGGGGAGGCCGAGGCATGGAGTCGGATGCCGCTCAGAGCCCTGCTCGCCGTGCACCACAGCGGAGACGGGACAGAGCGGTACTTCGTCACGGACGCGCGTGGGGGCGTCCGTGACGAAGCCGGAAGCCCCTTCGCCATTCCCATGGCCTACGAGTTCGACGCCTTCACCTTGGGGATCCTCTGGGCTGCGGCAGGGTTCGACTCCGCCATCCTTGGCGACGACGCGGCGCTTTACGGAGAACTGGACCTTCCATCACAGGACTTGTCAGGAGTAGGCCGTCAGTCGGTCACTCTCGACGGCCTCACCGACGGCTCCCAGATGCTCGTCGGCTCGCGGGCATGCGCCCGGTTCATCCTCGACCAGCGCAACCAGCTGGCCGGCGATCCGGTCTTCTGGACCCGCGAACAGCGAGGGGAGGAAGCCGCGACCTGGCTGCTCTTCGAGCACAAGCACCGCTACCTTGAGTTGATGGCTCCCGCGCGAGCACACGACGGCGTTGGACGAGCCTTCTGCGTTCCCCACCAAGAGGTCGCCGCCTCGCCCATGTACGAGCGTGTGTTGCTGTTCCTCGCGATCGCGCTGATGGAGTCGTACGGCATCACGACCTGGGTGACCGACGAGGCGGACCTCCAGCAGACAGAGGGCTTTGCGCTAGTTCCTGGTCACCGGGCCGCCATAGCGACCTGGGTACGCGCTGAATCCGCGCCCCAGACCGCTCTGACTTCCAGGGCGCGATCCCTGCGTGCCTTCGCGGGCATCACGGGCCACGCACGAGCACATAGCGTCACCATGGGATCGACCTCCGGGGAGCGCTTGGCGGCGACTTCGGACTATCTCGGCCTTGACCGAGAGTGGTTGACTCACCGCTGCGGACAGCTTGCCGCCGTGGGAACCACCGGCCTCGCCAGGCCACGAAGCCGCCATCTCAGCCTTGATGCCTTGGACCGGGCCTGCGCGTACGTGGCGGCCGAGTTGCGGTCCGAGGCTGGTGCCCCTGTGGGAGCGACCCGATAGCCTGCACGGAAAGATCTCCGAGGACGAGATCCAACCAGGCTGCGCGGATCGGAAGTTGGAGCGATGGCAGGCGTGACACGAACGGTGGCTGTCTACTCTCTCGGCGGCACCATCGCCATGACCACCGACCCGGCGACCGGAGGAGTCGTGCCGGCTCTCTCCGCCCATGACCTTCTGGCGGCTGTCCCCGGCCTGGATGGTCACGGCATCGACCTGCGCGTGCACGACTTCCGCCGGGTGCCCGGTGCCTCGCTCACCTTCGACGACCTCACGGAGCTCGGCACCAAGATCGACAAGGTCCTCGACGGCGGCGATGCCGACGGGATCGTGATCACACAGGGCACCGACACCATTGAGGAGACGGCGTTCTTCCTCGACCTCCGCCACGGTCACAACCAGCCGGTCGTCGTTACCGGTGCCATGCGCAACCCCACCATGGCCGGGCCCGACGGACCGGCCAACCTGTACGCGGCCGTCGTCGCGGCAGCCGACCCGCAACTGCGTGGAGCCGGGGTGCTGGTCGTCCTCAATGATGAGATCCACGCGGCACGGCATGTCCGCAAGGCGCACACCACCAGCCCTGCCGCCTTCGCGTCACCCGGCGCCGGACCCATTGGCCGGATCGCGGAGGATCGGGTACGGCTGGCTTCCCCGTTGCCCGATCGATTCGTTCCCCTGGCACCGGCCGTCCGTGACCCACGCGTGGGCCTTTACACGGTCAGCCTCGGCGACGACGGCACGCTGCTTGAAGCCTGGTCCGGCCAGTGCGACGGGCTCGTCGTCGCTGCCTTCGGCGTGGGACACGTCCCACAGCGACTCGTCGAGAGCCTCGAACGGCTCGCCGTACGTGTTCCCGTCGTCCTCGCCTCGCGCATCGGCAACGGCCCGGTCCTGACCGGAACATACGGTTTCGCCGGGTCGGAGAAGGACTTGATCGGCCGGGGGCTCATCCCGGCCGGCGACCTCGGCCCGTATCAGGCCCGCCTCCTGCTCCAGGCCTTGCTCGCCCAGGACGTGGCCCGCGAGAGCATCGCTGAGAAGTTCGCCGTTTTCGCGCGCTGATTCCGCACGTCAGCCATGCCCGAGAGGACCCGCATGCGTGCCCATGAACTGACCACCGGCCGGACGTTCGGCGTCACCTTCGACCACGGCGAGGACTTCTTCGACGCGCTCTCCGCGTTCTGCCGTGACCAAGGAGTGCGGCAGGGCTACATTCCCTCGTTCATCGGTGCGTTCGCCGAAGCCGAGATCGTCGGCGCCTGCGAGAAACTCGAAGACCCGGACGCCCCGGTCTGGGCCAAGACGTATGTCACCAACGTCGAAGCCTTCGGCGCTGGGACAATCGCCCACGATCCGGAGACGGGAGGCATCCTGCCGCACATCCACGTCTCCGCCGGGCTGAAGGCACAGTCGGCCGACGGCCGTACCAGTCACCTCCTGAGCGCCAAGGTCCAGTTCCTCAGCGAGCTCTTCGTCGTGGAAGTGATCTCACCGGCCATGACCCGGCCTCGAAATCCTGACATGTACGACGTGCCGCTGCTCACTTTCGGCGCTCCGGAGTGATGCCCTCGTGGATCGACGAACATCCGGCTGATGCTGCCGGTCAGGAGGAGAGGAGTTCCGCGATCGCGGTCTCCAGTCCTTCCACGTCTTCCAGAGACCGGAGAACGACGTCCGCGCCGGCGCGTTCGAGTTCCGCTGCTGACGTCGTACCGGAGGCGATGCCGATGACCGGGACGACGCCTCCGTCTCTGCCGGTACGTACGTCCTCCAACGAGTCCCCGATGATCACCGTGTTGGAGCGGTCGAAGAGGACGCCGTACTTGGCCTGGGCTCGCTTCTGCGCGATGCCGACGAGTGCCGGGCGGTTGTGGTCATCGGACGCGTAGCCGCCGATCTCGGTGTCCAGGAACGATTCGAGGCCGAAGGCCGCGAGCTTCAACATGGCGTTCGCTTTGAGGTTGCCAGTGACGACGGTCGGTATGAGATCCGCCCGGCCCTGGACCGCCCTCAGCGCCGCCACAGCCCCTGGCATCAGCTTTCCGTGCTGTCGGAGGTCTTCTGTGTGCGCGGCCAGGCGCTTCGGCAGAAGCTCGACCATGAGGGGCAGCAGCTCCGAGACCCGGTCTTCGGGAACACCGTTGTCCAGGAGCATCGCGCGGATGGCCAAAGGCATCGTGACCCCGGTGCCTCGGGCCGGCAGGCGTTCGACCGGGTACCCGACGATCTCCGCGAAGGTCTCGCGATAGACCTGCCGATCGATCTCGCCGACGTACAACAGGGTGCGGTCGATGTCCCACAGCACGAGGGGCGGTCCGGCTTCTGTCACTCCCGACTCCTTGCCATCCACCAGGGCGGCACCACCCTGTGGCCGCGAGCGTACGGGGGTTGGGACCGACTCGGCATGCCCGCGTAAGCGCCTGGCTACTGTCCGCTGCCGGATGGTGAAGGCGGCTTTGCGGTACGCGCAGGATTCGCGCGGACAATCTGTCCGTAGGCAGTTCGGCGCCTCCCCCTTGACTGGAGGGCCTCGACCCCACTCACCTTGCGCCCTATTGGTGACGAATTGCGCCGCTTCGACTGTGTAGTCGGAGGCCGAGGAGTGAACAGCGAGGTACGTCACGCCCGTTCGGTGGCTCCACGCCGTGGGCGCGCGGCCATCGGCTCTGTTAACAGTTGGCGACCAAGGGCGCAGGCTTGGACATTATCCGTACTCTGATCGAAGTGCTTCATCGCGAAGGGACAGCTCGACCGATGAGTGAAAACCTGACACTGGGAGACCGTCTCCGCGTCGCTCGCAGGACACGGAAGCTGTCCGCCGCCCAACTGGCACAGAAGATCGCCGTCTCCCCGAGCTACGTGCAGAAGCTGGAGTCGGGTGCGCGTAAGGCCTCGCCCTCGCTGGTGCTGGCGCTCGCCAAGGCGCTGCGTTTCGGGCCCGAGGTCCTGACTGGCCAGCCGTACTACGGTGAGCCGGAGGCGGAGGACGGCGTTCACGCCGTCATACCCGAGCTCCGCCGCCTGCTGCTCTGCTACGACAGCCCCGACGACCTGGAGATCGCCCCGCGGGCGCTTCCGGTGCTCGCCTCGGAGGTCGACCAGGTGGCGGCCCTGCGCCGTGATGCCCGGTACGCCCCGATGGGCCCCCTGCTGCCGCCGATCATCACCGAACTGACCCACGTCGCCCTCGGCGGCGACAATGGCGACCGGGCCAAGGCCTTCTGGCACCTCGCGCGCGCGTACCGCGCCGTCAACTCCCTCGCCCACAAGATGGGTCACCACGACCTGTCGAACACGGCGTTGGAGCGCGTCCGTTGGGCGGCGGACCGCTCCGGTGATCCGCTGCTGCAGTTCACGGCCGGCTACCTCGTCGCCGGAGCGATGCTGCGCCAGGGCGCGTACACGCCGGCACGCCGCAAGCTCCTCGGGCTGCGGACCGAACTTGAGCGGCTCCAGCCCGAGCGCTCCTTCTCGGAGGACGCGCTCGCCGTCGACGGCGCGCTGCTGCTGAAGCTGGCCGTTCTCGAAGCCCGGGAGAACAACGCCGATCGCGCCGACGACTACCTGCGGGAGGCGGAGCAGGTCGCGGCCATGGCAGGCAACCGCGACTCCCTGGCGTACGAGATGTCGTTCGGCCCGACGAACATCCGCATCCACGAGGTGCACGCGATGATCGACACGGGCGACACCGAGCAGGCTCTCGCCCGTCTCACCGAATGGTCCTCGGTTCCCGGCGGCGAGTGGGCGCCGCCTAGCACGACCGTCGGCGAGCGGTCGAGCCACCACTTCATCGACGTCGCCTCTGCGAAGCTCGCGGAGAACGACCGGGAGGGTGCCTTCGCGGACCTCAAACGCGCACGGAAGGTCGCGCCCAACCACACGCGGTTCCACCCATCCGTTCGCGAGACGACCGCCGCGCTGCTCAGGATGGACGCCTATCCCTCCAACGAGCTTTCCGCGTTCGGTAGTTGGACGGGCATTAGCACAACCTGAGTCTCTGTCAAGGACTTTGGCGAACGGACCCCACGGACAGACTGTCCGCGCAGGGCACCTTGCTGAATGGAATGGTCTCTTCACACGCAGTGGTGAGGAGGCCTTTTCCATGTCCGACGACAACCCCGCAGCCCGCGCGAACCCGCCGCGCTGGATGCCTATCGGCGAGGAGCCCGAGCTGTGCTCGGCGGGGGAGTGGTGGGATGCCGTACGTGCCGTGGAGGACGTCGGCCGCCGCGCGATCGAGATCCTCGGCGAGGGCGACGAACCGGTCGGCCCGGTGATCCTGGACCACGGAGGCCCGGAGCCGCGGCTGTACTTCCTGGTTCCCGTGGGCACTGCGGCCCGCTGGGAGGAGCCGGGCACCGTCGCGCTGGGGCAGAAGTGCCACGTCGTCGTACCGTCCGCCGAGAGCACGACGCCTCCGGGGATGCACTGGCACGTCTTCCCGCAAGGCCCGCGATCGCTGACGTCTCCGGAAGCTCTGTGCCGCGCGCTGTGCCAGGCCCGTCGGGAGCGGCGAGGGCCCGCGGAGGAAGCGGCCTCCTGATGGCTCTGAGTGTCTCCTTCGTGCTGGTGCTCGGCATCGTCGTGGTCGTGCTGGTCCGCAGCAAAGCCGTGAAGCCCGGGCCCGCGATCGTCTGCGCGCTCTTCGGGTTCTTCCTGGCGAGCACTTCCATGGCCCCGAGCATCAACCGGTTCATGACCAGCATCGCGGACATGATCGGCCAGATTCGCTTCTAGGCAGCCCGACTCGGTGCCCGACCCGTGCACCCCTTCGCCTCCCAGCGGCGGTGCACCCACCGACTTCGCGGCCCCACCCCCCCCAACTCGCCTGAGGCCCCCGATGACACTGACGTTCAACCCAGAGCGCACGACGCCACCTCGCACAGTTCGAACACGCCGGACGAGCGGCCTCGAACTCGCGTTCCGGCCGCGTCCCGTTCACGGCGGAGGACTCTGATGCGCCTCGTGTATCACCCCGCCGGCCACGACGACGACCTGGGCGTGGCCCTGGTTGAGTTGCAGGCCGGCCGCTGGAGAACGGCACGGCAACTGCTGCTGGCCACGGCCACGCATTGGGCACTGCGAACGTCACGCACCCAGGTGCTGGCGGTGGCTGCCGCCCGGTCGGACGTGGTGGGCGTGTGGCTCGGCGAAGAGCCTGGTAGCTATGACGCGCAGTTGATGGGTGCCCGCGTGGCTGTCGAGCGGGCGTTGCGCGCGCACAAACAACGGCATCCACAGACGCTGGACTTCGAGTTCAGGGCTCGCCGTGATGCGCTGCTGGCGGCTCGTCGCGCGCCGCATGATCCCGTGCCGTGGGTGTGCCTCCTTGCTCTGGCGCAGATCGACACGCGGCAACTGCGCCAGGAACACCGCGTGAACCCTGGCGAGCCGATGCTGCCCAGTGGTCCTTGGGGGCTGTTGTACGAGGTCAACCGGCGTGATCCGTACAACCGGGAGGCCTACCACCGGGTGCTGCAGTTCATGCTCTCCCTGGATGGCCCGCCGGGTGCCTCCCTGGCCGCGGTCGTCGATTTCGGTCGGTCCGTCGCCTCGCAGCGGCCTGTCGGATCTTCTCTGCTGCTTCTGCCCGCGTACGCGCAGATCGAGCAGCGACGGCGATCGCGCGTCGATCCGCTGTGGCGGCGGCAGTGGGCGCAGGAGTCGACGCTCGACTACACGCTGACCGCCTTCCACGACTGGTTCCACAAAACGCACGGCGAGCAGCGCTCAGTGGCTGACCTGAGCCTTCTTGCCTACGCGTTGTGGGCCGGCCACCAGTATCTGGAAGCCGCCGAGGTGTTCGAGGCGATGGGCCCGTACGCGGCCCGCGAGCCGTGGGCGTCGGTGCATGAAGGGGCCGTAGGGCCAGACCCGGGTGAGGCGCTGCTCCTTCGAGCGCGCGCCGAGTCCCTCTCCTACGCCCGTACCCATAGGCCGCGCGCCGGGCCGCACCCATAACCGGAATCCGCTGCCCACGACGCCGTATTGGCATGAACCTGTCCATCTGTTTCTCTCTGAGTTTGGAGACTGACCTGTGTCTCGCTTGAGTCCGAACCACCGTGCGTCGTCCCGGAAGTCCGATGACGCATACCTACGGGAGCTCGGCTACGAGCCCGTGCTGACCCGGCGCATGGGGCCGTTCGGAAACTTCGCGATCTCCTTCAGCGTCATCAGCGTCCTGTCCGGCTGTATGACCCTGTACGGCTTCGGCCTGAACACCGGCGGCCCGTCGGTGATGCTGTGGGGATGGCTCGTCGTCGGTGCCATGGTGATGTTCATCGGTGCCGCCCTCGCCGAGGTGACCTCCGCCTATCCGACTTCCGGGGCCCTGTACTACCAGGCGGAGCAGCTCGGCGGCCGGAAGTGGGGCTGGTACACGGGCTGGCTGAACCTGCTGGGCCTGCTCGGGGCGATCGCCGGCATCGACTACGGGGCCGCGCTGTTCACGGGTGCCCTGTTCAACCTGCAGTGGGGATTCGAGCCGACGCCGGGCAAGATCATGGTGATCTTCCTGTGCATCCTTGCCCTGCACCTCGCCCTGAACCTCTTCGGGGTCCGGCTGGTCAGTATCCTCAACAGCATCAGCGTCTGGTGGCACCTCGGCGGCGTCACGGTGATCGTCGGCGCTCTGGCGATCGTCCCCTCCCACCACCAGTCCTCGGACTTCGTGTTCGGTGAGTTCGTCAACAACACCGGCTGGAGCCCCCTCTACGCGGCGGTGCTCGGTCTGCTGCTGGCCCAGTACACGTTCTGCGGATACGACGCCTCCGCGCATCTGTCGGAGGAGACGACTGACGCGCAGGTGTCCGCGTCCCGCGGGATCATCCACGCGATCGGCTGGTCGTGGCTGGCCGGGTTCGTCCTGCTCGCCGGGCTCACGTTCGCGATCCAGGACTACGCGGGCACCGTGGGCACGGCAACGGGGGTGCCGCCGGCGCAGATCTTCCTGGATGCCCTGGGTGTGGCGGGGGCGAAGGCACTGCTCCTGGTGGTGATCATCGCGCAGTTGTGCTGTGGCAATGCCGAGACTGCCGCGGCCAGCCGGATGGTGTTCGCGTTCTCGCGTGACGGGGCGTTGCCGGGCTCGCACCTGTGGCGGCAGGTCGACCGCCGTACCGGCACTCCGCGCATGGCCGTGCTGCTGGCGGTCGTGTGCGCCGCCGTGCTGGCCCTGCCGAGCCTGTACAGCCCGGTGGCGTACGCGGCGATCACCAGTATCAACGTGGTCGGCATCACCCCGGCGTACGCGATCCCGATCTACCTGCGCATCAAGAACCGGGATCGCTTCCGGCCCGGTCCTTGGAACCTCGGCAGCTGGGGTGTGGCCGTCGGCGCGATCGCCGTTGTCTGGGTGGTGTTCGTGACGGTGCTGTTCTGTCTGCCGCAGACACGGCCCGCCGGCGGTGGCCTGGTGTCCGTGGAGACCTTCAACTACGCGCCGGTCGCTCTGCTCGTCGTCCTCGCGCTGGCATGGGCGTGGTGGCGGAAGCAGGGCAGCTCGTACGAAGTACCGGCCCAGAACTTCGACCGCTCGGCGGCCACGTACGAAAACGAGGTCGTCTGATGACGAGAACCGCGAGCGGCAACGGCACCGTGGCACGCCTGGCTACCGCGTCCGTCCCCGAGCACGGCGGGCGCTCCGAGAAGGCCTTCTCCCTGTCCGACCTGCGGAATCTCGTCAAGGCGGGCGCCATCGACACGGTGCTGCTCGCCGTCCCCGATCTGCAGGGGAGGCTGAAGGGGAAGCGTTACGACGCGGACCACTTCCTCAAGCGCGTCGCGCATCACGGCGCCGAGGTGTGCGCCTACGTCCTGGCCACCGACATCGACATGAGCCCGGCGGACGGCTTCGCCCTGACCTCGTGGGAGACCGGCTACCAGGACCTGTCCGTCCAACCGGATCTGTCGACCCTGAGCATCGTGCCGTGGCTGCCACGCACCGTTGTCGTACTCGGCGATGCTGTCCACCACGACGGAACGCGGATCGACATCGCACCCCGGCAGATCCTCCACCAGCAGCTGACCCGGCTGTCGCGGCACGGTCTGCACCCCAAGGCGGGGATCGAGACCGAGTTCGTCCTCTACAGGGGCACGTACGCGGACGCGGAACAGGCCAACTATCAGGGCCTGCGGCCGTTGACGACGGAGAACCTGGACTACGCCCTCGATCACGACCCCGTATCCGACCGGTTCCTGCGCCGACTTCAGCGGGCGCTCGCCGGCGCGGGGATGCCCGTGGAAGCGATCAAGACCGAGGCTGGTCCTGGCCAGGTCGAGGTGACCTTCCCGTACGGGGGCGCGCTCACCGCCTGCGACCGGCACCCACTCTTCAAGCACGCCGTGCGCACCCTGGGTCTGCGCGCCGGTCTGGCACCCACGTTCATGGCGGCCCCGGAAACCGACCGAGCCAACGGCCTGCACCTGCACGTGTCGCTGTGGTCGAAGGCCATCAGCCAACTCAACGAGCCCGGCAGCGAGTACGGACTGTCCCAGACCGGTCAGCACGCCATCGCCGGTCTGCTCGCCGGCCTGCCCGAGTTGGGACCGTTCTACGCGCCCAACGTCAACTCCTACAAGCGGTTCACCACCGGCTCGTTCGCGCCGACCACGTTCACCTGGGGCCGCGACAACCGCACCTGCGCCGTCCGCGTCGTCGGCTGGGGTGAAGGCCTGCACCTGGAGATCCGTGTGCCGGGCGCGGACGCCAACCCCTACCTGGCGCTGTCGGCGGTACTGGCGGCCATCGACCACGGTCTCGAGCGGAAACTCACCCTTGCTCCCGAAGCGACCGGCAACGCCTACCGCGCAGGTGGGGTCCCCGTGCCACCCACCCTCGGACCGGCTCTGACCGCCTTCCAGAACAGCGCCCTCGCGCAGGAAGCCTTCGGCGCCGGGGTGGTCGAGCACTACGCCCGTCTCGCCCGCCTGGAACTCGCCCACCACGAGCGCCTCGTCACCGACACCGAGCGGCAGCGATGGCTGGCTCGCGCCTGACACGCCCGACTCACAGAAAGGACGCACAACCGTGAGTGCCCGCCCGACCCGCCCGCCCGCGACGCTTCCGCTGACACCCGCACAGCTTCGGATCGCCCAGAAGGTCGCGGAGGGCGAGAACACCCACGCGATCGCCTCCGAGCTGTCCATCACCGTCGGCACGATCAACGTGCAGCTGAAGCACTGCGGACAGAAGCTCGGCGTGAGGGGCCGGGCCGCCGTCGTCCACGCCTGCTTCGTCACCGGGCAACTCCAGCGTCCCGAGACGGCCACCTCTCCGGAGGCGTTCTCGGAAACGGAGATCGAGACATGGCGGATGGTCGCGATCGGTACGACGTCACAGGAGTTCGCGGACCGGGCCCGCATCAGCCGTGACAGCGCGCTGGCGCGGGTCAGGGCCCTGCGGGAGCGCGTCAAGGCCGAGAACGACCCGCACCTCGTGACCCTCGGCTGGAGCTGTGAGGTGCTCGACGAGTCCCTGACCGAGATGGCCTCCGGGACCGTCCTCCGCGTTCCCACCCCCAGATGACCAGCTCAGGCCGCATTGTCAGTGCCCCCTGGCAAGCTACCCACCCACAACAGGACACTGAGCGCATCCGACCCATCACCCATCGTGGCGTGGTCGGAGGGCTCGGCGAGCGGAAGGGCACACCGTGACCGACATGCCCAGCGCACTACACCACCTGGTGGAGTCGGTGACCGACACGTACACGGTGGTCGCCGAGCACCCCCGGCCCGGCGACATCCGACCTTCCGTCTGGGAGATCAACGGGCCTGATGGCAAGAGGTGGTTCGGGAAGGTCCACGCGGGCCCGAAGCTCCACCACCGCGAGGTGACCGCGTATCAGAAGTGGACCGTGGCCATGGGCGCCGGCCGTGTACCCGAGTTGGTCGCCGTGGACCCGCAGACGCGTACTGTCCTGATCACCGCCGTGCCCGGACGTAGCCTCGACATGCTGCGTCTGCCGGCCGAGCAGGAACGGGCGGCCTACGAGCAGGCCGGCGAACTGCTCGCCCGGTTCCACACCGCGGCAGCCGACGAGCCGACGCCGGAAGCAACGGAGGAGGCGTGGGACGAGGCGGTCGCCCAACTGCTGGACCGGACGGCGGCGTACGCACCGGATCACGACCTCGCGATGGTGCGCACGCTCGCCGAGGAAGCTCCTCCGAGCCTGCCCCAGGTATCCCAGCACGGCGACTACATGCCCAAGAACTGGATGTGGGACGAGACCGAGCAGCGTCTGCGGGTCATCGACTTCGAAAGGGCCGAGTTTCGGTCCGCCGCCTACCGGGACCTGAGTCGGCTGCGCTACCGGATCCTGAGCCACCGCCCCGACCTCAATGCCGCCTTCCACCACGGATACGGCCGCCCCCTCACCACGGAGGAACTCGTCGCATGCCGGGCGTACGGGGCACTGGACGCCCTGGACTCGCTGAACTGGGGGATCAAGCACCGCGACGTCGGCCTGGTCGACGAGGCGCACATCATGCTGGAGAACCTGCGTCTGGAGACCCGCAAGCAGGTGTGGGTCGGGTGGCGTACGTGAACGTCTTCACTCGAACCTCCGCGGCTCCGCACCTGTTCGGCGTTCGTCGTGATGACTTCGAACTGACCGCCACCAACACCCTCACCGTCCTCATGGCATGCCGTCCCTCCGCACACGAAGGTCGGTGATCTGTATGGACGAAACAGGCTGGGGCGAGACGTTGACCGCTGACGTGCTGGAAGACCGGTACGGGCTTGTCGCCGACATCGTCGAACCGGTGCACATGGGCACGGACACCATCAACCGGCGAGTCCTGACGGACGACGGGCTGCGGCTGTACGTCAAGCAGTACCCGTCGATGGCCGACCTGGACGAGGCGCGCAACGCGTGGGACATGTCGGAATACTGCCGGGCCGCGAAGCTCCCCGTTCCGCGGGTGTGGCCCGACGCCAACGACAATCTGGTCACCATCGCGGGAGGCAGTGCGTGGGCCGTGGTCGACGAGGCTCCAGGTCGGGTGAACCCCTCGGCGATGACGGTTCCCCTCGCCGAGCACATCGGCGTCGTCATGGGACGCATGCACCGTGCGCTCGCCGCGTACCCGCTGCCGAAGCGCGTGCAGCAGACCCGCTGGCGGACCGAGCCCGTCGAGGACGCCGCAGCGAAATGCGACGCCGTGCTGGCCAGAGCCACGAGCCAAGGCCACGACCGTCTCGACCAACTGCGCGTCGACCTCGACCAGCGGCGTCAGGACCTGCGGACCCACGTCCACCAGTTGCGGGAACATCTGCCCGAGACCCTGGCGGAACAGGCACTGCATGCGGATCTCAGCCGCACCAACCTGATCATCCTCGCCGACGCAGTCACCGGCGTCATCGACTTCCGCTGCGCCAGCGCGATGCCGGCCTGGGAGTTGGGGCGGGCGGCGTTCGACCCGCGCACCGTCGCCACCAGCACCGAGTGGGCCGCTTGCGCCTTGGCGATGGCCAGGGCCTACCACTCGGAGCACCCCAGCCTCCCGATGCGGGAGGTGCGGGCATGCGCCCGGCTCGCGCTGCTGTACATGCTGTTCAGCTTCTACGGCGCCACCACCGCCGAGTACGACCTGCCGGGGGAAGCGGAGGCGGATCTGAAGCGGCACTGGCACGAGCGTCAGATCGCCATCCGCCGCCTGCTCAGTGACCTTGAGGACCTCGAAGACGAGCTCAACGGCCTTAAGGCGAGCGGAGGCACGTCGTGACCATCCAGCACCTTCCGACCGCGCTGAACGAAACGGCTGACGAGCAACAGCCTCAACACGAACGGCACACAGGGGGACGTCTTGGCGTATCAAACCGTGATCGGTCCGCACCGGGTACTCATCCGCGAACAGCGTGATCCGCTGGGACTCCGTACGCCTTCCCCGGCCGGGCACCGCGTGTCGGCGGAGGGCTGGAGCCGATGACAACCATCCCGAAGCCCACCGCCACAACCGCGCCGACCGACGAGGCGGAGGTCTCGGATGAGGAACTGAAGTTCGTCATCCCCGGCGACCGCCGTATCGAGGCCGCCAACGCGATCACGACCCGTGCGATGGCCCGACGACTGCCCCAACTGATCCGCCGGTCCCTCGCACTGGGCTGGCAGGTCGACCGCGCTGCGGTCATCGCCCTGCTGGGCGTGCAACTCCTCTCGGGGGTGCTGGAAGCGTTCGGGCTGATGGCCACCACCGGGGTGATCAAGCCGCTGATCGCCTCGCAGCACATCAGCGGCGACCAGCTCCGCTCCGCCGTACCCTCCCTCGCCGTCCTGTCGGGGGCCATCGGTCTGCGCGCCCTGCTGGGCATCGCCTCCACCGCGCTGTCGGCACGGCTGGCCCCGCGTATCGCCCGGGAGGCCGAACTCGAGCTCCTCGACGCGGCGACCAAGGCGGAACTCGCCGCCTACGACAACCCGGGATACAACGACCGCTGGGACGCGGCCGACCGCGGAGTGGAGGTCTCCAGGGACCTCCTCACCGAAGCCCAGTACATCCTCGCCGCCTCGGCATCGCTGATCGCCTCGGCGTTCGTCCTGACCGCCGTGCACCCGATCCTTCTGCCTCTGCTCCTCCTGGCGGCCTTGCCGAAGGGCGTGGCCAGCGTGCGGGCGGCGCGCATGAGCTACATCGCCTCGCTCGCCACGACGAAGGACCGGCGGCTGCTGGGCATGCTGCGCTGGTACATGGTCGACAAGCAGACCGCCGACCAGGTCCGCTCCGGCACCATGGCGCCGTTCCTGCTCGACAAGTACCGCACGGCCGGGGCGCGGATCGATAGGACCACCGACCAGGCCACCTGGCGCTCGGCCAGGATCTCCCTGCTGGGCGGGGTCGCGGGAGGACTCGCCCACGCGGTGGTGTGGGTGGCCCTGGCGCTGCTGTTGTTCGCCGGGCAGATCTCGGTCGCCGCCGTCGGCACCGCGTTCCTCGCATTGGGCCGCGTCAGCGCGGGACTGGACGGAATCGTCGGCTACGGGGCCCAACTCTTCCGCACCGGAATGTATTTGGACGACTGGGCGGACTTCATCGACGAAGCCGGCGGGCATCGCATCGACCGCGGCTCTCAGGCGCCGGCCGCCCCCACCGTCGTACGCGCCGAGAACATCACCTTCCAGTACCCGAGCGCCGACCGGCCCGCCCTCGACGACGTCTCCTTGGAGGTCCGGCGCGGCGAAGTCGTCGCGCTGGTGGGCGAGAACGGCTCCGGCAAGACCACCCTCAGCAAGATCCTTTCGGCTCTGTACCTGCCCGATCAGGGAGCCGTCTCCTGGGACGGAACCGACACCCGGGAGCTGGACGCGCATGCCACCTGGGAGCGTGTCGCCGTCGTACCGCAGGCCTACGCGTGCTGGCCTCTGTCGGCGCGAGAGAACATCACCCTCGGCCAGGCCACCAAGCAAGGGGACGCCGCAGTGCTCGCCGCAGCGCAGGCCGCAGGCGCCGACGAGGTCATCGACGGGTTGCGCAGCGGGCTGAACACCCTGCTGGCCAAGGAATGGTGGGGTGGGCAGGAACTGTCCGGCGGACAGTGGCAGAGGATCGCGCTCGCCCGCGCCTTCCATCGGCCGGCCGGACTGCTCGTCCTGGACGAACCGACCGCGGCCCTCGACCCAAGGGCCGAACACCGCATCTTCACCGGGCTGCGCCGGCTCGCCGCCGGCCGCGCCGTCGTCCTGGTCACGCACAGGCTCACCAACGTGACCATCGCCGACCGCATCGTCGTTCTGGACAAAGGCCGCGTTATCCAGCACGGCACCCCACAGGAGCTGCTGGCCCAGCAGGACGGCTTGTTCCGCGAGCTGTGGGATCTGCAGAACGAGCGCACCGGTCGCGTACCTGCCCCGACCAACTCCGACGAGAACGCCTCACCGAACCAGGCCGCCCTGTTCTGAACGGCTCGTTGGTCACGACCTGGACGGTTCTCTGCCCAACCTCCGAGGAGGCCAGCTCGTCCTACAGCTGGTCCATGGCTCCGTCAGGCCGCAACGTTTGTCGTCGTGGGCTTCGCCGCACCGACCTGGCCCATGGCCCGGTCGATCGTGATCTCGATGACCACGCGCTCCGGATCCGGAGTCGGCGTCCGTCCGTACCGCTCCCCGTAGCGCGCCACAGCGTCCTCCACGGCGACTGGGTGGGTGCGAACTTCGGCTGTGCCTTCCAGCGTCGCCCAGCGCCCTCCGTCCACTTGGCAGACGGCTACGCGTGCCTGGCCGGGAGGCGCCGCCTGAACGTTGGCGACTTTTCTGCTCGATTTGCGGGTGATAACCCGAGCGATGCCAGCGTCGGCGTCCACGGTGACCCCAACCGGCACGACATGCGGGCGGCCGTCCGGACGGAGTGTCGTCAGAGTGCACAGATGGTACTCACCCCAGAACTCCAGGTAGTCGCCGCCTTGGCTGTGTATCTCGCTGCTCATGGCCGGAAGCGTAATGGTGAATCACGCGCCGACTGGCTGAAAGTGGTCATGGCCACAGCCGTTGCCCGTCGCGCGAGCTGGGGATTTCGGTGCCTTATGGCGCTAGTTGCGCGATTTGGGCACGGTGAAAACATCTCGGATTGATAACGAAGCAGGCGCTCCCCGGCCTGCTTGGCGTGGACGCGTCGCTTACGTGAATTGCCAGCTCAAAAGCATGATCTACAGCCAGGTGAGTTAATTTGGTGTGATTTGTTGGGTCGTTGTTCGTGCGGCTTCGTGGGTCGCTTTCGGCCAGGTCCTCGTGTGGGCTTCACGTAGCCTCCGATGCAGTTCCCAAAGCCCGCCGTAGGCGCTTTGCGGTCTGTCATCGATCGTTCACGCCAGCGACGTTCGGTAGCAGGTGGGTCTGGGGTGTGCGCACCCGTGTGGTCCACGGATCGGGGCGTTCGCGGCACGACGAACTGCTCTCGATGCCCGTGATCACTTCGGTTGCGTCGGTGTGGCGGGGACTGGACATCGTCGAAACGGGCGCGGCCGTCGCTCGGCTCTGTCTCGGAGCCATCCGCGGCTGGTACGGAGGGATCACCGATGTGGCCTGGAAGAAGTGACCGCGATGCGGCTCAGCCCAAGTTGCCCGCGCTGGGCGGAGCGAGCCGCCGGCGGTTGGGGCGGTGGCGCACGGCTCAGAAGCGAACGGTGGAGCGAGACCTGCACCGCCGACTACGGCGCGAGCTACAGAGCCTCGGTATCCAGCCGCCGCTGGACGTGAAGGAACTCTGTCGGGCACTCGGCGAGAGGCGTGGACGCCCGATCGTCCTGCGGCCCTTCCCACTGGAGAAACCCGGACCGTCGGGGCTGTGGGTCGACACGCCACAGATGGACGTGGTCCTCTACCAGCAGGAAACGACTCCTCTGCATCAGGACCACATCATCCTGCACGAGGTGTTCCACATCATCGTGGCCGAGGAAGAGCCGGTCGAGGAGGAGCAGGAAGCTCCGGACGACTTCGTCGAAGGCTGGGCCACGATGATCCCGGTGCTTGATCCCGCCCTGATCCGGCGTGTGGCCCGCCGGTGCTCGTACGACGACGGGGAAGAGTGCGCCGTCGAACTCGCGGCCACGATCATCCTGGAGTGGTCGTCGGTGCTCGACCACGTCACCCCGCTCTCCGAGGACCCCTCGGTCCGACGGGTTCAGGCGGCGCTGGGCGACCGGCGAGGGTGGCTCTGACCCATGACCGAAGTGATCCTCCTGGGCCTCGCGGTCGCGGTCGTCTGGAAGCTGTACCAGTGGTCCCGAGCGCCTCATGACGCGCCGCTTCGTTCCGTCACGTTGTGCCTGTTGAGCGCCGCGCTGTCGTATCCGCTGGCCATGCCTGGCGGCGCCTCGGGCGTCGACACCGTGGCCGGGCACGGCACCGCGAAGCTGATGCAGAATGTGCTGCTCCTGCTGACGGTCTACTTCCTGATGTGCTTCTACCTGTACTCGGCCGACGGGCAGGCCGGTCGGCTCCGTGCCAGGCGGGAAGCACTCCTCGTCGCGGCCGTGGCATTGGCGATCACGGTCGCCGCGCTGTCGGTCCCGCACGACGTGTTCGCCGGTTCCTTCAGCACGGCGGACATGACGATTCCCCAGATCGCCTTCTTCTACGGCGGCGCCGGCCTGTACCTCATGTACGCCCTCGGTGCCGCCGGCCGCTGGACCCGACGCTATGCCCGAATGTCACGGCGACCGCACGCCACGGGCCTGTGGATGGCCGCCGTCGGCCTCAGCGCGATGGCGGTGGCCTGCGCGGTCCGAGCGGTCTTCGTCGCCATCCGGTGGAGCGGCGGGACCGTGCCACAGCCGCTCATGGCAGGTGTCGCGTTCCTGCTCGTGGTGTCCATCCTGCTCTTCTTCGTGGGCGTCACCTACCCGGGGGCCCGCGCGAGGGTCACGTCGGCGCGGCTCTGGCTGCGGCGTCGCCGTGACCACCGTCGGCTGGCTCCGCTGTGGCAGCTGCTCGCCGAGGCGTACCCCGAGAACGTGCTGCGGCCCGCTTCGTCCGGGCTGTGGGACCGGTGGCGGGCGCGCGGTGTGCACCGTCGCTACCACCGACGGATAGTGGAGTGCCGTGACGGACTGGTCGATGTCAGCCCACACCTGGTCGACGCGTCGGAGGACATCGAAGTGCTCGCTCTCCCTCCGGCCGTGTTGGCGGACCGCCTTCGGCGCGCTGTGGACACGATGGGGAAGGGCACGCTCGTCCCCCGCCCGGCGGTACGGCTGGCAGTGCCCGAGGAGGACAACCGAGAAGCGGACGTTCGTCAGCTGATAGCCGTGTCGGACGCGCTGCGCCTGTCTGCCTGACCGTACCGAAGATCAAGGAGAGACCAGATGCTGATCACCGCAGGACGGGTTCTCGTCAGCTCCGGGAAGTACCTGGACGACGGCGCCATCCTCGTCGAGGGAGACTCGATCACGGCGGTGGGACCACGCGCGCAGCTCGCGGAGCGGGTCGGCACGGACGTGGAGCGGCTCGCGTTCCCCACGGGAACGATCGTGCCTGGCCTCATCGACGCCCACGTCCACCTCGCCTTCGACGGAGGCGCGGACCCGGTGGCCGTGCTCCAGGCATCCAGCGACGAGACTCTGCTGAGCGACATGCGGCTTCGCGCGGAGCAGCTCCTGCGCAGCGGTGTGACGACGGTCCGTGACCTGGGAGACCGTGACGGCCTTGCCCTGCGCTTGGACGAGGAGATCGCCCGTGGAGGCAGGCCAGGCCCGCGGATCGTGTCCGCGGGGACGCCCGCGACGCCTCCCGGCGGGCACTGCCACTTCCTCGGAGGTGAGGTTTCCGGTGTGGCTGAGGTCCGTGACCTCGTGCGGTACAACATCTCGGCGGGCGCCGGGGTGATCAAGGCGATGGTTACCGGAGGCGGCCTGACCAAGGACGGGCCGAAGAGCTGGCAGAGCCAGTTCACCCTGGAGGAACTCCAGGCCCTGGTGGACGAGGCCCATCAAGCAGGCGTGCCCGTGGCAGCCCACGCGCACGGTACGGACGGCATCGTCGCGGCCGTGGCAGCAGGCGTCGACACGATCGAGCACTGCACGTGGATGACGAACGACGGCTTCGACCTTCGCCAGGACGTCCTGAAGCAGATCATCGACCGGGGCATCGCCGTCTGCCCTGCCGTCAGCCCTCACTGGCAGATGCTCCCCCGCTTCTTCGGCGAGGAGCGGGCGGCTGCCATGTTCGACCTCGTACGGCAGATGGCGGAGGCCGGCGCCAAGCTCATCGCCGGAACCGACGCCGGAGTCCAGCGCACGGGGTTCGACGGACTGGTGCCCGCCCTGTCGTTCTACGCGCACCTGGGCCTGCCGAACAGCAAGATCCTCGATATGGCGACCGCCGACGCGGCTGGCGCACTGGGGCTGGGCGATACGACGGGGCGAATCGCTCCCGGGTTCCGGGCGGACCTGCTGGTGGTCGACGGAGACCCCCTTGAGGATCTCGCCGCGTTGAAGGCGGTCCGGACGGTGGTGGCCGCAGGGCAGCGGCACGAGCCGCGCGAGACGACCGCGCAGCCGTAGGTGACAGCACGTCCGGGGCTCTTCTGAGTCCCGGACAGGGTGCTACTCGTTCGCCTCCGGTGCTCTCTGCTCCAGCTCCGTGACCAGGTCGTTGACGAATTCCATGACATTCGCCGGCAATCCCTGGGAGCCCGTCCCCCGACCCCTGACCCGGCCCACGGCCCCGCTCCTCGACGCTGACAGGAGTCGGAG
The DNA here is from genome assembly GCF_036322545.1 of Streptomyces sp. SP18BB07. Taxonomy (NCBI): domain Bacteria; kingdom Bacillati; phylum Actinomycetota; class Actinomycetes; order Kitasatosporales; family Streptomycetaceae; genus Streptomyces; species Streptomyces sp. SP18BB07. The sequence continues at coordinate 225,714 of NZ_JAQYWT010000342.1, read as the reverse complement.
GCCCTCGTAGACCTGACGGGCCACGGCATCGTCCGGCTGGAAGTACATCGCGGACACACCGAAGAAGGCGGCCAGGCCCTCAAGAACGACGGGCGAAGCCGATTCCGCGGCACCGGTCCGGAGATCCCGGACGCCCTCCCCGGTGATGACCTTCGACCCGGCATGAGCATTGACGGCGTCGGCGATTTCCGAGTCCGTCGGCGGCCCCTGCTGCCCGGGGTACGAGCGCTCCAGGATCAGAGTGATCTTCTCGCCCAGCGTGCCGGGTGGCCCCGAGGAGGCCGGGACGGTGCCGCCATCCTCGGCGGACTGGCCGGCTTGTGTCTCCTGGGCCTTGGCGATCGACCGGTCCTCTGCCCGCCGCAGCTCCTCCTCGCTCACCCGGTACGCCGCTGCCAGGGCCGGGACGTACTTGTCCTTGAGTCGCCGCTCCCCACGTTCGGCTCCCGCCACCGGCCCGGCGCTCTTGGTGCCGATCAGTGCTGCCGTCTCGTACTGGTAGTAGCCGGCATCGCACCGCAGGTCCGTCAGATCGGGCAGTCCGGTACGCGGGAACATGTCGTCCAGCCCCCGCTTGAGCGCGCGGGCCAGCGCGGGCAGTTTTTCCGCGTCAGGGACCGTGTCTCCCGATTCCCAGCCGGCGATTGTCGAGTCGGCCACGCCGACGGCTGCAGCCACCTCGGCCTGCGAGATCTCGGCAGCTCGCCGCACCGTGCGCACGCGGTGTCGGTCGAAGTGACGAGCAGACATCTCACCCTCGTTTTCGTCAAACCGAAGGAACATCGGTGCGTTGACTTTTTCGTTGAGTCGGAATAGCTTCAGCCTAGCGAAAGACGGGGTGCTCCGCACCCCTGCTCGATCTTCGCCTTCGGCCTCTCTGCGGCGCCTCCGGATAGGGCTGGATCTTGGCGCGACCTGCGCATATGTTCGTCGTCGCTCGCCGGGCAGCCTGCCTGGGGAGCGAGGGCAAGAAGGAGGCACGTATACGAGACAGGCAGACCGACCGGGCCGGGTAAGCCCGGGAAACTGCACCGGCGCCCAAGAGCTACCAACTCCTGGACGCCGGGCCGGCACCTCGAAGGCGCCGATTCACATCTCGCGGGCAGCGGGGCTTTTGCACGAGAACCGCCGCACCGCACTCCTACGAACAACGGAGTATCACATGCTCGCCATGCCGAGCGAAACCCCGGCATGCCCGGACACGGCCCGCCAGCACCGCCTCGCGGCCCAGCTCGCCGACATGATCCCCGGGGCGGCCACCATCCGCGTCAGTCTCACCGATCCCGCGCAGACGTGGCCCCACCCGCACACCGTCGCCAAGGACGCGGGCGGGGCCACGGTCGAGCTGAGCCGGACGACCGCCAGGGTCGCGGCACGCTGGATCATGCGGGTCTGGCCGGACGTGGACTGGACCCGCCCTCACACCTTCGACCTCACCACCGCGACCCTCACCCGCAGCGATCTCGTCGGTCGAGGCCGCTGACATGGCACGGATCCGGACCATCAAGCCGGAGGCGTTCTTCTCCGAGTCGCTCGCCGAGGTGAGCGTCGAGGCGGAGCGGACGTTCTTCGGACTCCTCACCCAGGCCGACGACCACGGCCGCCATCGCGACAACGCCGCGATCATCGCGGGGCTGCTCTGGCCCCTGCGGGCCGAGCACACGTCGGTCCACGTCGAGGACGACCTCCAGCAGCTCGCCAACGCGGGACTGCTCTGCCGGTACACCGGCTGCGACGGCCGCCGCTACCTCCATGTCGTGACCTGGTCCGAGCACCAGAAGATCGACAAGGCCAGCCAGTCCCGGCTGCCCTCCTGCCCGCAGCACCACGCGGCAGCCCGGTGCGGTCCCTGCAAGGGGACCTGCACTCGGCACCCCGAAACGTCGCCCACCCCTACCGGAGGACTCGCCGAGACTTCGCCGAACGCTCCCCGAACCCTCGATCCGCCCGCGCAGCCCGCCCCGACGCCTCCCATCCCCCCGAGCGGGGCCCCGGCCGCACGGCAGGAACCCTTGGTCGGCCTCGACGGCACCCCTGATCACAGTGACGAGAAAGCCGCAGGTCGGGAGGCATTCGCCGAGGGCTCCCCGAAGCCTCCCCGAAGCCTCCGAGAGGGCTCGGTGCCTGGATCTAGGATCTTGGATCCTGGATCTTCATTCCCTACGGGGCGCACAGCGCCCGCCACCACCGTCTCGGTCAACGACCTGATCGGCGAGTACGTCGCCGCGTGCGACGAACGACCGCCCAGCGACGTGATCGGACACCTCGGCCGCATCGCCAAGAATCTCCTCGGCGAGGGCATCGCGTCGGAGCACGTCCGCGCCGGACTGAAGCGCTTCGCGGAGATCCAGGGCCACCCCAGCCGCCTGCCGAGCCTGGTCAACGACGCCATGAACGCACGAGCGTCCGGTTTGGCGCGGCCGGGAATTCGGCCTACCGTGCCCGCTCACCAGGCGTGGACCAACCCGGTCGACGCTGCCGCCGCCTACGCCGAGGAGCTGTGATGCGCACCCGTACCCGCGACCCGCAGACTCTCGGCGGCGCAGGAACCCTGGACCGGATGGCACGGATCCTGGCCGCCCGCAACATCGACCCGGCAGCCGCCGCCGCCTTGGTCGACGAGCCCGAATCCTTCTCCCCGCTGGATGCCCTGTTGACCGCGATGCCCCCGCGCTACCAGGGTGCGGTCGCTGACCACCCGCAGGTCCTGGCCTGGGCCAAGGACGTCGCCCAGCAGGCTGTCGCCCCCAGTCTGGGAGCCCGGCGGCAGGTCACAACCGGCCCAAGCCTGCTGATGGCCGGCGTGGTCGGCGCGGGCAAGACCCACCAGGCGTACGGGGCGGTCCGACAGCTGGTGCAGACCGGAGTGGGCGTGCGGTGGCGCGCGACCACGGCCGCCGACCTGTACGCCGACCTGCGCCCTCGCCCCGGGGTGGACAGCGAGCGGGAGCTGGCGGCCGTCAGCCGATGTCCTCTGCTGATCATCGACGACCTCGGCGCGGCCAAGGCGTCCGAGTGGGTCGAGGAAGTGACCTACCGGCTGATCAACCGCCGGTACAACCACATGCTCCCGACGCTGATCACCACCAACCTGGCGATCAAGGACCTCCGGGCCTACCTCGGCGACCGCGTCACCTCCCGACTCGCGCAGATGACCACCCGGGTCGAGTTCGAGCCGGTCGACCGCAGACGCCACCGACCCGCCGCCTGACCCACCGCCGGCCGTACCGCCGGGCCGCGCCTGCAGCGCGCCGCCCCATGCACCTCCCGACCCAGCGCACCCCTCCGCCGACGCCCCTGCGCGCGGAGAGCGATCGGAGCAACCCGCATGACCACCACGACGATCAGCCCTGCCCGCCACCGGTCGCTCGGTGACCACACCTGGCAGGACCAGGCCGTCTGCCAGAGCACCGAGTACAACCCGGTGGACCCCGACATGTTCTTCCCCGAGCCCGACGAGACCGCCAAGATCGCTGCGGCGAAGTCGCTGTGCGGCCAGTGCCCGGTCCGCCGTACCTGCCTGGACGCCGCCCTGGAAGGCGGCGACACCCACGGCATACGGGGCGGGATGACCGAGGAGGAGCGCGAGCCGCTGCACGAGAACATCGCCGGCCGCCTCGACTACAGCCGGGTCAACGCCACCGTCGCCGGGCGCGACGTCCACCTCACCAAGGCCGAGCGCCGCGCGGTCGTCCGTGCCGCCTACCGCCACGGCCTCACCGAACAGCGCCTGGCCTGGCTCCTGAAGATCAGCGAGGAGCACGCCCAGAAGCTGTACCGCGAAACCCGCCGAGCCCTGCGCAACCGAGACCTGGAGCAGACCACGCAGAACACCCCACCCCCTGAGACCGACAGCAAGCAGCTGGGCCGCGACGACTTCGGGACGGCGGCGTGAGTGTCGCGAGCGCGCCGAGCACGGCGCATGTCACCGGGTGGGACCGCGCGGTCGTCATCGCCCTCGGTGGGGCGGGATGCGCCCTGTCGTACGACGCCCTGCAGCAGATGGCCGTCGCCATCCACGTCCGGGGGCTGCTGACCTACCTCTTCCCCTTGGTGATCGATGGGTTCATCGCGTACGGCATCCGCGCTTTGCTGGTCCTGCGCGACGCACCGCTGCGCGCCCGGCTTTACGTCTGGACGCTCTTCGGCACGGCCACTGCTGCCAGCATCTGGGCCAACGCGTTGCACGCGGTCAGGCTCAACGAAGAGAACACCTCGGCCACCGGGCTGCGGCTCGGAGACACGGTGGTCGCGGTGCTGTCCACCATCGCCCCGCTGGCCTTGGCCGGAGCGGTGCACCTGTACATCCTCATCGCCCGGGGGCCGGTCAAGTCCAGTGACCGAAGTGACCGCGATGGACTCGGTCAGGCCGGTCACCCCGGTCAGCGCGTGCGTATCCCGGTCACTCGGACTGAACGGGCTGGTCAGCAGCAACCGCAGCCCGGTCAGGTGGGCGCCGGACAGTCGGCCACCGCCCTGGCCGACCGGCCCCGCCCGTCCCTGGACAAGCAGGCCCCGGCTGCCCGGACACTGGCTGGGGGCAGTGCCCCAGCGGACAGTGGCAGCCCGGACAGCAGCCATCGTGACAGGGAGACCAAGGCTGCTGACCTGGGCGGACAGCCGGACACCACCTCGGCGGTCAGTGACCGACACACCGTCACCGAGCCGGTCACCGGTCACCCGGACAACCTCCCGCCGGTCAGTGACCGTGCCCCTCGGACAACCGGTGGTCGGCGGCCTGACCCGGACACCGAGGAGCTGCTGGAGATCGCCCGGTCAGCGGTCAGGGCCGAGGACAAACTGACCCGCAAGGTGGTCGCCCAGGCGATCCGCGGTCAGCAGATCCCGCTCTCCAGCGACACGCTGACCGCCCTGATGGTCCAGCTGCGCCAGCAGCACGGCCAGTCGGTCACCACCTCCCGGAACTGACCGCACACCCCATGGGGCGGTGACCGAGCCGGATACCTCGGCCGGTCACCCGCCCCGGACGGCCAGCCCCACGACGTCCTCCCGTGAACCGGAGAGCACCGCCATGCGCACGAAGCCCGCGACACCCGCCGAGGTGGAGACCTGGCTGACCGTCCTGCACCAGCGCGGCCACATTCACCGCGCCGAGTCCGGTCCCGACAACACCTGGACCGTGCAACGGTGTCGACACAACCGCCCCTGGACTCTGCACCACCCGGTCCTGGCTATGGACTGGATCGAGAACATCGTCCGCGACATCCGTCAGCAGGACGCGGAGGCGGGCCGGTGACCGCCAACGACCCGGCGGCCACCACGTCCGGACCGCACCGTGACTCCAACTCGGCTCCAGGCGGAGCAAGTTGTCGCGTACGACGGTCCTACGGCCCGTCGTACGCACTTGCCCCCGCCCAGGGGAGCGGGGGAAGTCCGGCTGCTCCCCGAGCGAGGGCGCACGGGGACCGGCCGGACTCCCGGCACCAGGGGGCGCCGGTCGTGGGAGGAGAAGCAGACGACCGCGCCCCGCGCGAACAGCAAAGCCCGAGCCAACCTGCGTTCCCCGACCGCAAGCCGCGCCGACGCACCCGCGACCCGAGCCAGCGCACCCACAAGACGACCACCCGCCTGTCCGACACCGAGAAGACCGAGATCGCCGCCGCCGCAAAGCAGCGCGCCGTCACCGTCGCCCGTTTCCTCGCCTCCGCCGGCCTCGCCGTCGCCCGCGGATCGACCATCGTGCACACCAACGATCAGCTCGACGCCGCCATCGACGAGCTGGCCGCCCTGCGCACCGCCATCTCTCGTGTCGGCAACAACATCAACCAGATCGCCTTCGTCTACAACGCCGGAGGACAGCCCCTCCCCGGCGAACTCGACCGCGCCCTGATGACCGTGAACCGCGTCCTGACCCGCGTGGACGACGCGGCCGACACCCTGGTGAAGAAGCGCCTCTGATGGTCCCCAAGATCCGACGCGGCTCGCGCACCCACGGCCTGCTCGTCTACCTGTACGGCCCCGGCAAGCGCGACGAGCACACAGATCCCCACCTCGTCGGCAGTTGGGACGGCTTCGCCCCCGACCCCGGCCGTGACACCAGCGCCGACCCCGACCCCAAGGTCACCCTCGCCCGGCTCGCTGCCGCCCTGGACCTGCGGGTCAAGCAGGCCGGCGACAAGGCGCCGGCCCAGCACGTCTGGCACTGCTCGGTCCGTACCGACCCCGGCGACCGGACCCTGACCGACGACGAGTGGAACACCGTCGCCCGCCGCCTGGTTCACGCCGTCAACCTCGCTCCCGAGGGCGATCCTGATGGCTGCCGCTGGGTCGCGGTGCGCCACGCTGACGACCACATCCACATCCTGGCCACCATGGTCCGAGGCGACCTGCGCCGTCCGAGGATGAACTACGACTTCAAGAAGGCCCAGGCCGAATGCCGTCGCATCGAACAGGAGATGGGCCTGCGCCGGCTCAAGCCCGGCGACGGCACCGGAGCCAAGACGCCCACCAGCGCCGAGCGCTTCAAAGCCGAGCGGACCGGCCGACCCGAGACACCGCGCGAGACCCTTCGCGAAGCTGTCCGCCAGGCCGTCGCCGGAGCCGCCAGCGAAGCCGAGTTCTTCACCCGCCTTCGCGAGGCGGGCCTGCGCGTCAAGCTCCGGCACGCCCCCTCCGGCGACATCCTCGGCTACACGGTCGCGCTGCCCGGAGACCGCAACCGCGATCGCGAGCCGGTCTGGTTCGCGGGCTCGACCCTGGCCCCCGACCTCTCCTATCCCAGGATCCAGCGCCGCCTTGCCGACGGAACCCCCGAGACGGGCCCGCTGCCGGAAGCCGACAGCGTCCGCTCGGACTGGTCGCCGCCCGCATGGGGGCGACGCACCGCCACCGGGATCGCCGAGCGCGCCGCGATCCTCCTGGACAGCGACGACGACGAAGCCGCAGCCCAACTCGTCGGAGTCGGCGAACTCCTGGACGCCGTCGCCCAGACCTCCCCGGCCACCACCCGCGCCGAACTTGGCGCCGCCGCCCGCTCCTTCGAACGCGCCACCCGCAGCCACGTCCGAGCCGAACGCGCCGACACCCGGGCGATCCGCTCGGCGGCCCGGGGCATCATCCAGGCCAGCGGCGCGCTCGGCCGAGGAGAAGACGGCGGAACCACCGCCATGCTCGTCTCCACCCTGGTCCTGGTGGCGTTGGCCGCCGCCCGTTGGCACTCCGCACGCGGTCACGCCCAGCAGGCCGAAGCCTCCCGGCAGGCCGCCGAGCACCTTCGCGCCGCCTACCGCCAGGCCGCCGCCGCACCCATGCAGGCCCTGCGCGACCAGGGCCGAGCCTTGCCCGAAGCCCAGCGCCGCACCTACGAGACCACCATCCGCGCGGCCCTGCCCGAGAACAGCACCCGCCCCGGCACGAACACGAAGAACGACGCCTTGGCCGCCACCCTGGCCCAGGCCGAGCAGACAGGCCACGACCCCAAGGCCCTCCTGCAGGAGGCCATCGCCATGCGTGAACTCGACACGGCCGAGGACGTGAACGACGTCCTGGTCTGGCGACTGCGCCGGCTCGCCCAGCTTCCCGCGCACCCGGGCGAGGCCGTCCGCTCCCCGCAGGACGGCACTGGCCGAAGCAAGCCTGCGCCCAACCGAACTGGCACTCGGACCGCACCTCCGATGGCGACCCGTCCCGCTGCACCGGACCCGCGCAACCGGCCGCCGCGCCGCTGACCAGCAGTCTGGCAGGCCCACCACCGGCCTGCCAGACTGCGCGAAACCTATGGACAACCGGTTCCACCGGCTGTTACGGATGAACAGAGAAGGCCCTCGACCGGGAGATGACGCTCGTGCTCAGAACGACCGACCACCACGTAGAGCCGCCCCCCGTCCTGCCCGCCATCCCCGCCGGAAGCGCCCCTCTGCTGCAGCTCCAGTTCGAGACGCAGTCCCCCAGTGGACCCGGCGCGACGCGCTGCCTCAGCCACCCGCCCGAGCTGTCCCTGCGTGGGATCCCCGTGATGTGCTCGGCCTGCCGCGCCCGGCGCGACTGGCTGCTCATCAACCATGGCCGCAACGTCTGGGTCCGCTGTCGCTGTAGCAACCAGTGGCTCGAGCCTGAGATCAGCCGCGCTGACTTCGACTCCATGATCGTCATCCCGGACGGGACAACCTACGCCAGCGTCGAGCAGGGCCTGGCCGCACTCGGCTTCGACGGCGCCTTCACCGGCATCTATCTGGAGTGATGAGCGGTGTCGATGAACAAGTTTGCTCCAGCGCGGCAGTACGTAGAGCAGGCGGTGCGTGCAGACTCTACTTGGGGACGCGGTCCGGTCCCAGAGAAAACAGTCCCTGGCCGCACGATCGGGCAGCAGCTGAATTTGGCTGACTGGTTGTGAGCGGACAGGCCGACCTTGCCCTGGTCGTCCGGTTTGTCAGAGGCGATGGTTAATATCCTGCGGTGATCATAGACCGTAACGCCCGTGTCGTCCCTCCCCGATACCATGATCGCGAGGTACGCGCGCTGATGGGCGACGCTTTGGGAAAGGCTGACCAAGCCGACCTTCTCGCCGCCTACTTGTGGGTGCAGGAAGGGATGATAGGCAGGCAAGCCCACTCCGATTTGGAGAGCATGAGAGACGGCCTCCTCAGAGACATTGGAAGGCTCCGGAAGTTCAAGTCCGACCCTGAGTTCCAGGGGCTGTCGTGGGAGTGCACACGAGTCGAACTCGACGCCGCGTTCGACAGCGCCAGCGTCGCTATTGGTGAGGAAGTCGCTCACCTCGAAGAGGCACTGCGGGTTTCGGCTGAGGCCCTTGAGGACTTGCGCCGTCTGCCCGACGAGGATCTGGCGCCTCGATACTTGCCGGGTAGCAACAACTCCCCGCTGAACACGATCATCGAGTGTAGGAACCAAATCGAGCCGATCAACAAGAGGCACAGCACCCTTGTCGCCGACTTGATAGCGGAGGTCGACCGTCTGGCCGACCTCGATAGTCGAAGAGTGGCGTTCTCCCAGAGTGGCAAGAGCTATTCACCGGAGCGCATTCTGCGGTTCGACTCCAAGAATTTCGAGATTCTCGTCGCATGGTTGGCGAACCGGGACGGAATGAAGGTCCTCCGGAGGAACGGCGGGGCCGGGGACTTGGGTGCGGACGGCATATTCCTGACGCCGGACGGCCGCCGAGTCGTGGCGCAGTGCAAGCAGATCAACACCCTGCCCGGACGGGCCATCGGGAGCGAGCCTGTCCAACGGTTCAATGGAACGGCTCGGCCAGTGCACAAGGCTGACATCGCTGTAATGGTCACGAACGGGACCTTCTCCAAACCGGCCCGCGATTTCGCCAGTGATCACGCGATCCACCTCGTGGACGCCGAACAGTTGCGGAAATGGGCCACTTGGGGAGATTCGTTCTACGAAGTCGTGGGCATCGCTCGCCCCTCTGCCGCTGTAGGCGCTGCGGCCTGACCATTGTGCGCCAGTCAGCTTCGGTTGCTGTATTTGGGTAGCGCGCCCCGGAAGTCGCAGCCAGGGCACTCGTCCTCGCCCTGGACGTGGCCCTCGTACCAGCCGTGAACGGCTGCGTGGAGGATCGCCTCCTCCACCGAGGCTTCGCCGCTGCGGACCGATGCGATGGCGTTGCCGACGATCAGCCGGAGCACGGCGTTGTCGGGCGCAGGGAACGGCGGGGACGGCATCGGCGAGTCGGTCGTCATGGCCGCAGCCTACGGGCGGGTCCGACCGTCGGTCAGCCGGATGCGGTGCCGTCGTGCTGAGCGGTGTCGTGCAGGTCGCTGCGGAACCCCCGGCCGACGGGCTTCCAGCCCTGGAAGGTGGTGGGCCTCCAGCGCGGCCGGTCCGGCACGCTAGTGTCGTCGGGTTCCGGCAGACTGCCCCGGCTCTTGCGGCTCCGGGCTGCTCGGACGCTGATGCCCAGGTGGGCGGCGGCCTCCGGATACCCCCAGAGTTGCTGGTCGTCGGCCACCGTGTCCTCCTCGTTCGTCGGCGGACGAGCGTACGCAACGCGCGGCTGGACGCACGGCAAGGCCGCCCCTGTCTGATCGGCGCGGGGCGGCCTTTGCGGTTGCGGTTAGACCTCGGCGAGGCGATTGGAGATGTCGAGGGCGGCGGTGGCCACCGCGAGGGCAGCGCACAGGCCGCGTACCTCGTGGATGGTCGGGCGGACCAGGTGCGGCCAGTCGTCGGGTGCGGCGGGCCAGGAGGCGAGATGGACCTCGGCATTGGCCAGCCCGAGGTGGGCGGTGACGTCCCAGCCCGACAGGGAGGCGGGTTCCCAGTGAAGTCGGATGTGGCCGAGGGGGAGTCTGGGGATGTCGGCCGGGAGCCAGGAGACGTCCAGTGGTCCGTTGGGAAGGGCGGAGACGCGGTGGACGAGTGCGCCGCGCACTCCGGATGGCATGGGCCGCAGGGCGAGGCCGTGCAGCGGGCGGACGGGGCGAGTGTGGAGTCGCGGTGAGATGGAGCCCCTCCTGTCGGGGTCGGTGCGCCGGCGTCAGGACCAGGCGAGGGCGCCGCGGACTGCTGGCGGGAGGTAGTCCTCTTGGCCGTCGTCGGCGATGAACGCGACGCCGTCACGCACGACGACGTCGGTGCCGAGGTAGTGCGTGAAGGGCCAGTCGGGGTTGACGGCGAGGCGGATCGGCAGGTTGGGGTCGAGGTTCTGGAGTTGGCGGAGCAGGTGGCCGACGGTCAGGTAGTGGGGCACGGGAACCTCCGGAAGCGGGACCGGTTGGGCGAAGCAGTGTTGGTGGAGCGTCAGTGGGCGTCGAGACGGAGCAGGTCGCGCAGGACCTTCGGGCCGGTCGCCTCCGGCTTGGGGTGGCTGGCGAGGTGCCGCTTGCGACACTCGTTGACGTAGCCCTTGCCGGGGTTCTTCATCTGCCAGTCACCGCAGGAGCAGACGGCCTGGGTGTAGGTGCGGCCGGGGCAGTCGGGGTGGAGCGGCTTGCCGGAGCTGGTGTGCTTGTGGTCCGCCGGGCAGTCGGTGTCATCGGCATGGTGGTTGGTCAGCGGGGCGCGGAAGGTCAAGACGCGTTCCTCTCGGTGGTATAGGGGCCGGTCGGCTCGATGTATGAGCCGATCAGCGGGGGGTGCGGTGTGTGCGGCGGCAGGGAGGGCGTCCCGGCCGCCGCACGGTCAGCGGGAGGGGTGTGCCACGAGGGCGGCGATGAACCCGGCGACGGCTTCGGAGGGGGTGTAGTGGCCGAACTCCTGGACCCAGGGCTCGGCGTCGGCGGGGATGACCCGGATCTGCCAGACGATGCCTCGCTTCCAGGCGGCGGTGTCCTCGGGGAGCCAGCCGACGTAGACGCGGCCGTCCGGGCTGGTGCAGTGCACGTTGGCCTCCGGGGTGTCGACGATCGCCCAGCCGAGTGCGCCGAGCAGCTCGAGCACTGAGCCCGCGCAGTGGTCGCTGGAGAGCCAGGCGCGTTCCTCCACGGTGGGGCGGACGACAGCGGGCAGGAGGGTGCTGGAGGCGCTCACGGGTGGACGGTCCCTTCGTTGACCTGCGGTTTTACCGACACCCGTACGTTGGCATGCGGTGTGCCGAAGTACGTAGTCGTTTCCGGGAAGGTGCCGTCTGCCGAGGGCGAACTGGCCTTCGAGGGCGAGAGACCGGCGGGCCGGGGAATGGCTCGGCGCGGCCGGTTGTCGTAATCCGGTTATGGCGCAGGGCTGTACGGAGCCGGAGGGGGAGCAGGAGTGGCGGAGTCGAGCAGGTACTGGGACGGTGCCGGGCTGGAGCGCAAGATCCGCAGTGCCGGGCGGCCGTGGACGGTGGGCGACATCGCGATGGTGGCCGACGGCCAGTGGGCCGTGGGTACCCAGGCCGAAGGGCAACGTGATGGGGAAGCCGTGGTGGAGCGCCAGGTCACAGGCGGGCGATGCGTCGAGCTGACGTTGGAGGAGCTGGCCCGCGCGGTGGGCTCCCGGCTCGGGGACGCCCACCGCGACGAAGACGCGGAGTAACCGGTTAGCGGCGTGGCCCGGTCGCGGCCACCGTCGGGCCGACAGCGGCCGACGGGGCGGGCTGGTCGGGTGGTTGGCACAGGGCGCGCGGTGCGTGCGCGGAGCGGGCGACAGCGGCTTGGGCCAGGCGGAGCGCCGGTGCTTGGTCCGAGGTCACGGCGGCTTCGCGAGCCTCTATCACGTGGCTGATCGCCTGCAGGGCCGTGCGGCTCTCGGCCTGCGCGACCCGCAGGGCCATTGCCGAGTTGGTGATCCGGTCCAGGTCGTAGAAGGCCGGCACATGGCCGGGCCGGGTGAGGGCGTGCAAGCGGTCCTGGTGGACGGCGATTGCGTTGTTCGAGACGACGAGGCTTGATCGGATATGCATCGCCGAGCGCAGGAGCGGGTCCTCGACGGGGCGGCGGACAGCGAGGCTTTCCAGCGCGTCGATGGGGCGGCCCCAGGCTTTCTCGATCATCGCGTCGGCCTGGTTGAGGGCAGTGGCGTCGGACACGGGTGGCTCCCGAGGGAGAGAAAGGGAAACGGTGGTCAGCGGCTGTGCCCCGGGCGCGGGACCTGCGGAGCCGACGGCGGGCGCGGTGCCGGGATGAACGGCCGCGCGCCGGCAGGCGAAGCCGTCACGGTGGAACGCGAGTTGGCAGCCTGGGCACGGCGGACATCCAGAGGAGTCGGCACCGGGGGCTTGACCGGGGTCGCCGTTGCCTGCGGGGGAAGGCGGCGCAGGTCGTCGCCGTAGCGGATGACCGGTGCCGGATCAGTGAGCGCGGTGTTCATCGCGGCGACCAGGCCCTCCGGGGTGAAGGATGAGGCGGTGGCGTACCACTGGTTGCCGGGCGGTCCGGCCAGCATGAGCCAGCGCTCTTGATGGCCTGTCATCTCGGCGGCGTGGTCGAGGCGGTTGCGGCGTAGGTGGACCTTGGCCAGGCCGTCCGGGGATTCGAAGGAGAGGTCGGTCGCGCCGTAGTGGTGGCTCCAGCCTGCTGCCGCAAGAGGTGTGCCGACGTCGAGGGCCGCCAGCTCACTGTTGCCGTAGGAGAGGTAGGAGTCGGGGCCCTCAACGTAGGCGGCGGCGAGCGCGGTGGTGAAGTCCTGGACGATCTCGGTGGGGGTGCTGTCCTGGAAGGTGACGAGCCAGCGGGGCATTGCGAAAGGATCGGAGTACGCCGTGATCTTCCACAGCGCGTCGTCGTCGCCTTCGGGCAGGTAGCCCAGGCGGACCGTCTGGTCGGGTGCGTTGACGTACGCGTTACCCATCTCGTCGTGATTCAGTTTCCAGCCCGCGTCGAGGAGGGGCTGGAGGGCGGGATCGCCGGTGAAGGTCGATCCGGCCAGGTATCGCGGGGTGACGTGGTACTCGCGCCACTGCTCGTTCGGGTCGTACGGCACGGCTCCTCCAAGCGCGTGGTCAGCGGCGGCGTGAGGGGCCGGGGGCGGGCAGGCTGGCGACCGAGGAAATGGGCGGAGTCGCTCCGGCCTGCGGTGTGTGGGGCGTGCGGGCGAGCGCGGCCGAGCGGAGCTGGTCGGTGTCCGCGCCGACGGGCGTGACGGTGACGTACGGCAGATTCCGCTCGGGGATGCCCGACAGAGGACGCTCGACGGGCTCGGTGCTGCTGAGCGCGATCACGGCCGCCTGTACCAGGTAGAGCGGGGTGGCGCTGGTGAAGTCGGCGTGCCAGCGTTCGCCGTTGACGTGGTCCACGCAGCCGTACATCGTCCACTGCGCCGGCCCTTCGCCCTCCAGCTCCATGTAGTCGTCGAGATGCCCCTTGCGTAGAGCGAAATAGGCGTGGCTGTCCGGGGAACGCTGGTAGACGTACATGGCGGTGTCGTCGGTCTGCCATCCGCGTTCGGCCAACGCCCCGGCGGGGCTGATGGGCCGGTGGTGGGGGTCGCCGTGCAGGAAGTCGCGATGGTTGCTGGGTAGGCCCTCGGCGAGTGCGGTGGTGAAAGCAGAGGTGATCTCTGCCGGGGTGTTCCTGCTGAAGGTTGCCCACCAGATAGGTGTGCCGAGCGGCTCGCCGTACTGGACGGCCTTCCATCCGCCGTACCGGCTCTCGGGCATGTAGGCCACCTGCGCATCCTGGCGCGGACTGGTGAACATCAGGCCGGTGGCGGTGGTCGCCTTGCCCCAGCCCCGGGCGTCGCACAGGGCTTCGTAGACGGTGGCGGTGTCGCCGCGCCCGGCGAGATAGACGGGGTGGACCAGCAGATCGGTGTCGGGCGGGAGGTCGCCCGGTCGGGAAGTCGCAATCACGGGAACGGCTCCTGGAGGAGGTGGGGAACGGGCCCGCGTGCGACCGGGAGCGGACTGCTCGGCTGCACGCGGGCACGAGGGCGGAGGTGAGGGGGATCTGGTGTTGGACGCCATGCGGATCACCGGCCAGGAGAGGGGGCGGACCGGGCAGTGACGGTCGTTGGCACCCGCGGTTGTGGCTGCGGGGCATGGCTGAACAGGGAGTTCGGCGCGGCGGTGCTGCGACGCAGGGCGGCTGCGGTCCGGATGCCGTCCGACCTCGGCGGGATGCCCGTGCGGGTGCGCGTGGCCGCCGCGACCTGGACAGGGGCGGGAAGCGGTGCGGCGACGGGGTTGCTCCAGTGCTCGACGGCTGCGTAGACCGGGCCCAGCGCCCGTCCGGCAGCGGTCAGGACGTACGGATCGCCGTGGCGCGGTCCGGTGCGGGTGACCAGGCCGTCGAGCTGAAGCCGGATCAGGCGCTGTCGGGTGAAGCTGTTGTCCAGTCCTGTCTGTTCGGCGATGTGGACGAACCGCATGGGCCCGCCCGCGTCGAGGGCCTGGATCATGGCGGTCGAGTGGCGAAGGTGCAGCCGGCGCACGGCGTCCTCGATGCGCTCGGCACCGGCCACTTTGCCGAGCGACAGGTGCGCGTGGGACCAGTCGGACAGCGCCCGGTGTACCGGGGAGAGTGCGATGCCGAACCCACTGAGCTGGTACGGGGCACCGTGGCGATGACTGGCTCGGGTTACCAGCCCGTCATCGTGCATCTGGGCCAGCCGCTTGCCGACGAACTGTTCGCTGACGAAGGGGAGGTGGGCGGCGACGTCACGCACACGCATGGGGCCGCCCTGCTGGGCCAGGGTCTGTGCCGACCAGGTGGTCCACTTCGGCGCTATCAGGGACAGTGCCTCCTCGACGCCCCGGGCGTCGACGAAGCCGATCTGGGAGGTTGCGGGTTGTGCGGGGGCGGACATGGCGGTAACTCCGTTATGACGATGGGCGAATCGAACGGCGGGGTGCGGATCAGTGGAGGTCGTGCTCGGCGCGGAGACGCTGGAGCACCGTGCCGAGGCGGCGGTTGCTGACGTGGATGCCGCGAGCGCGCAGGCCCTGGCGCAGAGCTTCGCGGTTGAGCCGGGGCAGACGGGCGGCGACCTGGCGGGCTACGGCTATGAGGTCCTCATCGCCCGGCGCGGGGCTGGATCGCCGGGCGGCCGAAGGCCGGCGGGCGGCAGGCTGGTCCAGGAGGAGGCGGACGTCCAGCAAGTCCCAGACTGCCTCGGCTTCCGACTGCTCCCGGCGTTCGAGGTCGACGACTTCGGCCGCATACCGCAGCACGAGGTCGTCGAGCGCGTGTTCGCCGGAGCGGCAGCGCTGCCAGGCCGCGTCGAGATTGCGGCGCGCGGCGCGGGCACGAGCGTTCGTCGTGGCCAGGCCGTCGAGCCGCCGCAGCACGATCGGCAGAACAGGATCTCCCGAACCGCCATGCGCGCTGTGGCGCTGGAGGTCCTCCAACGGGCGGCCGTACCGGTGCTCCACCAGGTGGCGGGTGTAGATCACGGTGGACATGGACGTCTTCCTTCTGGGGATTTCAGCGGGAGCGAGAGGGCTTGGCAGTCGTGCCGGCGGGGGAACGCGGGTCGCGGGGTGGATGGTCGTCGCTCAGCGCCAAGGGGTCCTTGACGCAGAACTCCTCGGCGACCGGGTGCGCGCCGTGCCGCTTCGCCATGTCGTGGGGGTTCATTCGGCAGCGTCCATCCGGGCGAGCAGGGAGCGCACCAGAGTGGGCAGGCTGTCGGGGCCCTCGCCGGTTCGGACATGATCGGTTGCCTCGCCGAGGACGTACGCGGCGTCTTCGAGCAGGCCGCTGGAGATCTCCATGCAGGCGTCGGTGATCCGGGAGGCGGCGAGCAGGGACCGCGAGAGCACCTCGACGTAGTCCCCGGGGCTGAGGTCGGCAGCCTTGGCGGCTGTGCGAATGGCGGCCAACTCCAGCGCGCTGAACGCGAAGTCGAACTCGTCGTCCTGGTCCGTTGGCGAGGGCGCGACGAAGGCCGGGTCCGGCGGCTCGGCCGGGATGCCGACGCGCGTGCAGATCTGGTCCACGGCGGCGGTCAGCTCGGCGAGGGACTCGGTGAGCCAGCCGAGCGCGGAAGCGTAGGACGCCAGGGTGAACAGACCGGCGGGGGTGGAAGGCAGCGGCTCCTCGACGACGAACTCTTCGAGCCGGTCGTTCAGTTCGCGGATCACTCGGGGACCGGCGGACAGCGCGCCGAGGACGGGATGCAGGTAGGAGCGGCCGGCGGAGGTGGGGTACTCGGTCGTGAGGACCTCCGAGACGCTGCGCGCGGCGTCGGTGAGCAGCCCGGCCAGTTCGGTGCGGTCGAGGGACGCACGGTCGGCGGTCATCGCATGGAGGCCTTTCGGGAGGGGGCCGGGGCGGCGGGGCTGGCTGCCGCCGGTGCGGTGGCCGGGAGGGACGCGGTCGGGTCGATCGCGTGGGGGGACCGGGACCGGGCCGCCTGGACCCGGGCCTCGGCCGCCGCGTCGGTGTCCTCGTGCCGGTTGAGGCCGGTGCGGTTGGTGCGGAGCTGGGCCGTGCGGTAGACCGCGTAGTCCTCCCGGGCACCGGCCGCGACGAGGTAGATCTCGCGCTTGTGGGTCGAGGTGGGTGGGGCCGGGCGGAACTGGATGACCATCCGGTAGGAGATGGCCGGGTCGACGTAGACCTTGTGGAAGCCGGCGAGGCGGCCGGTCAGCGGCAGGCAGTCGTCGCTGCCGTGGACAAGGTTCTGCAGTTCCAGCAGCGCCAGGTCGCGGATCTCGTCGGGGAGTTGACGCAGGTCCGCGATGGCGTCCGGGTGGGCGGCGAAGGCGAAGCGGGCGCGGCTCACATCGGCCTCCGGGGGTTCGGGCGCTGACCCGTTCCTGCCGACGGCGCGTTGCCCGTGTCGAGGCCGGCTTTCGGGATCGCGGAGGCACCCGATGACCGGGTGAGGGCGGCGCGGGTCAGCCGGGCGGCGGCCTCACCGCGGTAGTCCGGCGGCTGTGGCAGCGGACTACCGCGGTGTTCCAGCCAGTGGCGGGCGGCGGCCTCGTCGGCGAAGGCGCCCTCGCGCATCGTGTACGTGTGGGCGTCGGGGTTTCCCTCTTCGAGAAAGACACGAATCGGTGCCTGAGCGGCGCTGGAGTCACGGGTCAACGTCCACGTCTCGGACGGGGCGTAGTCCGAGGTCCAGCTGTCGAGGACCTTGTATCGAGAGCCTGACTCCCGGATCTGCCGCTCGACCCAGAGGGTGAGATCGTCGGCGGGCTTCAGGGAGTCACCCTTGGCCTGGGCGATCCGCTCGGGCGGGCAGCCACGCTCGATCAGCCAGTTCTGGGCGAACGCCAGGCTGGCGTGGTTCGCGGTCTCGAAGGTGAACGTGCGCTCGCGTAGGTCCCGCGTGATCTTGATGGCGACGAGCGCCGGATCACCGGGGACGCCCCAGGTCATCGACCTGTCGTGGGCGACGATGTAGCTGTGCGTCCCCTCCGGGGTGGTGTGGTGCTCGGTCAGCACGGTCAGGTCTCCGGCCCAGACGCTGCTCTCGGCGAGTTCGGAGGCGGCGTCGGCAGGCTCGAAGTCGGCGAGGCGGAAGTCGGGTTCGGCGATCACCGGGTGACTCCCGTCAGCTCGGGCGCCGGGGTGGCCAGCACTCGGTGATTGGGCCGGGTCGGGCTCGTCGTGCATGCGGCGAAGGGGCCGTCGGGGGCACGGAGATGAACCAGGGCCTGGTCGAGGTGGTCGCGGTGCCACGTCGAGGGGCCGGTGAGGCCGGCCTCGGCGTCGGTGAGCTGCTGCCACGCGAGCCAGAGCGCGTGCAGCCGGGCAACGGCCTCGGGGTGCTCGTGCCACTGGTCGCACCACGGTCGGGTAGTGCTGATCTCCCGTCCGTAGACGGGCAGGAACAGGTGGTTCACCCAGTCGCTGAGAGCGGCCAGCTCGACGGCGTACGCCTCACCGCCCAGGGCGAGGATGAACACCGAGGCCGGGGCGGCGGCCTTGTCGGCGCCGGCAGCGCCTGCGGTGGAGGTGCCTGCGGTGGGCTGAGGGGTGGAGACGGGCTCGGAGCCGAGGCGGTCCAGGATGACGCCGTGCTGGCGTACCTCCGCCATGGTCTTGGCGAGGGTGCTGGCGAGATCGTCGAGGTCGCCGTCGGGAACGCGGAACGGCTCGGGGGTGGCCTTGCTGGGGTCGGACATGGCGGATCCAAGGGAGTGAGCGAGCAGGGCGGGGGCGAGGTGCGGCGCGCTCTTCTGGAGGTCACGGCGGTGCTCCCTTCGCAGGTCGGCATGGGCAAGAGGATGCGGAGATTCCGCGATTTGGCGCGGCTGGGGAAACCGGGTAATGGGGCGCTACGGCGCGGTGCAGCGGGGGCAGCCCGGGAAAGGCGGTGACAGCAACCGCACTGCCCGGGCGGCCTGTTGGGGGACCACGCCGTTGCCGAGTGCGGTGAGCTGAGCCGGTCGACCGAGTCCCGGAGTGGCGGTCACCCAGCCAGGGGCCAGGCCCTGCATCCACTCCACGAAGTCGGCGCGCAGGCGTCCGGCAGCGTCGGTGGGCGGCGGCGCCGGCCGGGTGAGGTTCTCCCATCGGGCGATGGCGGAGGCGTACGCTCCCCATCGCCCGTCGATCCCTCCGCTTCCGGGGCCGCCTCCGCCCACAGCGGCAGGACCACCGCCGACAGGGGCGGACGCCAGCCCTTGCCCGGACGGCGGCCCGGGGTGCCGGTGTCGCTCGCCCTCGGGGTGGGCAGCAGCGACGCTGCCGCGCTCGGCAGCGTCATGTCCCCGTTGCCGTGCCGCTGGTTCGGCGAGCCCTTGATCCCGTCCGACGCCTTCGGCGTGGGCAGCAGCCACTCCACCTCGTCGGCCAGGTTCGGGCCGTGGCCGCCGCTCTTCCTCTTCGACGGGTGCTGGGAGCCGCCGTTCTTGCCGATGTTGCTCGTCGGGGTCTTGAGCAGCATGCTCGGCGGGCCAGGCGGTGAGGAAGGTCCGCTCGCGACGATGGGGGGCTCCGACGTCGGAGGCACGAAGCACGAGCCACCGCGCGTCGTACCGGAGATCGGCCAGGGATCCGAGAACGGCACCAAGTGCCCGCACAGGAGGCTGGGTTGGGTCGTCTCCCAGACACCACGGGCAGAATTCCACGTCGCCAGGGGAACCGGCGGGCGAGGTGAGGAGACCTCGGACATTCTCGATCACCACCAAGCAGGGGCGGAGGGCTTCGACCGCACGGGCGACGTGCAGCCACAGCCCAGAGCGGGTGTGGGGGTTGAGTCCGGCCCGGCGGCCGGCCACGGAGACGTCTTTGACAGGGGAAGCCGGCCGTCAGGACGCACACCCGAGGAACGTCGGCCCAGTTGACGGCGGCGATGTCCTGCAGATTGGGCACGCCGGGCCAGTGCCGGGCCAGGATGCGTGCGGCGTCGGGGTTGATCTCGGCGTGCCAGGCCAGGGTGCCGCCGAGGGCAGTCTGGACTCCGAGGTCGAGACCGCCGTAACCCGAGCAGAGCGAGCCGATCAACGGCGGTCGCGCGGTGGTGGTCTCCATGTCACCGGCCACGTGCGATTCGGTCCGAGGGGGCCGCCACCGCCGTGGTGACGTCGGGAGGTGGCGACCCCGGAGCGGGCGCGGTGGTCACGGACCGGCTGCGGGCAGCATGGAGCCGCGCGGACGGGGGAGAGACCGTCGCCGATGCGGCGTGCAGGGAGTTGGCCCCGTCGTGCAGGGCCGCGTCAGCGGTGCCGAGTGCTTCCTCCATCACCCGTACTGCTGCCTCCCGGGCATCCCTGGCGTCGGGCTGGTCGCGCATACTCTCGGTCTGGTTCAGGAAGGCGAGCTGGTGGGCCACCGCTCCCAGGGCGGAAGCTGCTTCGCTCGCGGGCTCGACGGCGGCGGCGAAGTTGGTGATCACGCGAGCGGTGTGGGGCGCCTGGTCCTGGTCGGCGGCACGGAAGAGGGCCTCGTCGCCCAGATCGGTGATCAGCTTGCCGAGTTCGGAGATCTGGCGTGCGACGGCGACGACATCGGGTGAGCGGTGGGGGTCTCCCGGCACCGGCAGCTTGCCGCGCTGGGCGTCGAAGGCGGAGGCCGTGGCGCGCAGTGCCAGGGCGTCGGAGAGCGGGGTGTTGTCCACGGGGCGTTCCAAGGTGGGGACAGTCGGATGGGCTGGGTTGGTGGGCGAGGATGGCTCAGCCGTGGGTGCGCGAGGGCGGTCGTGCGGCTGATGATGTGGAGGTAGAGCCTGGGCATTCCGAGGGCCGTGCGGCCGGTCGCGCCGTGCTGCGGGCGAGGGCGGCGTGAACCTGCGCCGTCGGGGGCCCCTCGGCCGCCGGCGCGGGGGGCGGCGCCGGAGTGGGGAGGCCGTTCGCGGTCTGCCAGCGGGCGCGCACTTCGTCGAGCGGCCCGAGCGCGTGCAGGGCGTGGCTGATGAGCCTTCCGGGGGCCAGGGTCTCGTTCTCGGCCAGGGCGCGGATGGCGCGGGCGGAGGCGGCGGCCGTACGGGCGACGGAGGAGCGCATGATCTGTTCGCCGAGCCACTCGGCGCTGCCGGAGCCAACGCCGTCGCAGAGGGCGGTGAGCTGTTCGGTGGTCAGCGTGCCGTCGGCGAGCAGACCGCGCCGCTGGGCTTCCCACAGCACGGTGATCCGGTCGATGGGTTCGCCGCGGTGGTGCAGCGCTCCCAGGCAGCGGTAGAGCTGGCCGTGGGCGGGGTCGGCGAAGTCGTCGGGTCGCAGCCAGCCGACGACTTCGTCCATCGCCTTCGGCTGCTCGACCAGGACCGCCAGCAGGAACTGCTCGTCCTCGGCGACATGGTCCGCTCGTGTCGGCGGCGGCGAGACGGGAGCTGTGGACGGCGGTGTCGTCGGGGCGACCGGGCGCGGTTCGGACCCCCAGCGGCGCGCGAGGTCTTCGAGCACCCCGGCCAGGACGTCCGCATGGTGCAGCGCTCCTTCCACCTCACCGCGGAGGGCGTCGGCGCGGGCCGCCTGGTGGAGGCGGATCGCGTGCGCGGTCACGCTGCGATGGATCGCTCCCTCCAGCACCATCCGGCCGTACATCGGGGCGTGCTCGGGTCGCGGGCAGGCCGAAATCAGGATGTGGGGATACACGGCGGTCAGCCCTCGGACGTGGTTGCTGGCCTCGGCGACGGCGTCCGTCACCCAGGACAGCGGCACGCGTTCTCCGGTTGCCACGGCGGGATGGCTCTCGGTCCGGAGCTTGCGCAAGGCGGCGAACAGCGCCTGGTGGACGGGCCGGTAGAAGTGATCGGGCGCGAGCCAGTCCAGGTGCGCGAGCTGGCCTGGGTCGAGCAGCACCGAGCCGAGCACCGCCTGCTCCGCACTCAGCAGCGGGTTCATCGCTGCCTCCCGGGGCGGGGAGCCGGCGGGTCGTCCTGCTGCGAGCGGAGATCGGCGACGGCCTGGTCGGCGGCGGTCATCGCGTCGGCGAAGCGGTCCAGCTCGCCGATGAACGTCAAATCGGTGGCGAGGATCGATCCGGAACCGGTGACCAGCCACCACTGGCCACCGCGTCGGACGACCGGTGACCGGGCGAGGCGTTCGGAACGCGCCAGAGGAGAGGACGGAGTGCGCGAGGACACGAGGGGACTCCTGAGCAGGTAGAGGGGAGGGGCAGGCTGTGAGGTCGAACGTCGGCCCGGACGGGGGTGCCGGAGCGGCAGGACCAGGGCGGGCAGCCATCCGGATCGCCGTTCTCCCGTTCGGCGTCCGCGAGCGCGTCGAAGATGTCGCCCTGACGTCCGGACCACTCGTGGGTGGTGCCCCGGTCGATCGGTGCCTGGTCCAGAGGCCGACGGCTGCGGTGCGGATACGCCTGGCCGGGCAGCGGCGTGCCCTCCTTCAGCGGCGACGACCGCGGTCGAGAGCCGTCTGCGCGGACGCCGGGAGGGACGACGTGGCGGGCGGTGGAGTGTGCGGTGTGGGGCGGTGGGGTGTCGTGGTGCGTGCGATGGCGGCTCGGACTCGTGGGGAGGCGTCGTCGGTGTGCTGGAGGGCGTTGGCGGTGTCGGTGAAGCGGCGCCAGGCGTAGTCGGAGCGGTCCGCGGTCCAGGCCGGCGCCCGGGCGACGAGGGCTTCGGAGAGGGCGGCGACGTCGTTCTCGGGTGCGGTGCCGCGTGCGAGGAGGGGGCCGGCGGGGGACCACAGGTCGATGCGCCATTCGTCGCCGAGCCGGACGGCGGTGACGAAGCCGTCGTCGGGTGCCGGTTGGTAGGTCCACATGTGGGCGTGGACCGTCCAGCCGGGTCCGGCGAAGGCGGGTGGGGCTGGCTCGGGCAGCGGTTCGGGTGTGCCGACCTCGAACAGGTCGAGCAGCGGTCCGTCATTGAGAGCCGCGTCCATGAGCCGCAGCGCGTCGTCCGTGGAGACGTCCCGGCGTCCCTTGAGCGCGGCAAGGACGGTGCGCAGGGTGCTGAGGTGTTCCCGGGCGTCGCCGGAGTCGAGCCGGTCCTCGGCGGGCCCGTCCTGGCGTAGCCAGTGCCGCACCGACGCCGCCTGGGACCGCAGCGACTCGATGTCCCTGGGGGAGAGCCGTTCCGGCAGGTGTTCGACGCGGTGGACCAACTGCCAGTAGGGCTTGAGGTGTTCGTTGACGACGTGGCGGGCGATGCGGTCGATCTGGGGGCGGAAGCCGGCCACGGCCCCGGCGCGGACCTGGTCGTCGTGGTGGCGTAGATCGGTGAGCAGGCTCATGTAGGCGTCGTGGATGTCGATCCGGTCGCGGACGACGGACTCGTAGGCTCGGTTGAGGAGTTCCAGATCCGACAGTTCCCGCGCTCCGGACTCGGGGTGGCGGGCTGCTTCGTGCCGGAGGGCGGCGACGCGTTCGGCGGCGGGGACGTCCCAGACCCCGCTCATGCCGCACGCCCGAGGCCGGAGTTGTTCGCCTTCGCGAGTGCGCGGTCGGTGATGGTGGCCGTGGCGGCGGCGGAGGCAGGCGCGATGGTCTTCGCCGACGGCTCCTTGTACCAGGGCTTGAGGTCGAGCAGCGCGATGCGTAGGCCGGTGGCCAGGAGGAGTGCCTTGCCCTTGGGCAGCGCACGGATCGCGTCGGGGGCGAGGATCCGCTCGGTGCGCATGGACACGGACGTCGACTTGCCGCTGTCGGAGTGGGAGACGGAGACGGTCCGTACCTCGTGCTCCCCGATCGCGCGGCTCAGCTTGTCGGCGAAGTCGATGTCGTCGATGCCGGAGCCGACGATCTTGACCGTGGCGGCGCTCCAGAGTGCGTCCATGCCGGCCTCGCCCCAGCATCGCTGGCCCTGCCGGTAGGACTGCAGGATCGTCATCGGGATCACGCCCCGTGAGCCCAAGTGGCTGTACAGGTCGGGGAGATCGGAGATCTTGCACACGTTGGCGGCCTCGTCGAGGACGCACAGGGCAGGCGGGTCGAGCCGCCCGCCGGAGCGCTCGGCGACGACCACGGCCGCGCGCATCACCGCGTCGGCCGCCGCGGCGATGATCGCCGATGCCGAGCCGCCGCCGTCCTTGCTGAGCAGGTACAACGTGTCGCGGGAGGTGGCGAACGCGGAGGGCTTGAACTCGGGAAGGCGCTTGTCGGGTGTGACCCAGGCGGCGATGTCCGGGTCGAGCAGACAGCTCGCGTACTGCCGCGCGGTCTCATAGATGCCGTCCCGCGTTTCCGTGGCCCCGCTGACGGTGCCCTGGAGCTGGGCGGCCACCGCCTCGTGGCCGGCATCGGTGAGCAGGTCCACCGGAGTGCGGTCAGCGGGGGAGGCGAGCCAGGCCAGGACATCGGTGATCGGGCGCCGGTGGCTCGCGGCGGCCAGGAACAGCGCGCCCAGCGTGTTGCTCGCGGCGGTGGACCAGAAGTCGGCACCGCTGGACTCGTCGACGCTGGCGGCGACGAAGTGCCCGGCCAAACGTTTCGCCCCGGCCAGGTCGCGGGCGTCGGCCAGGATGTCCCACCACATCTCGCGCGGGTGGTGGGCGATCTGCTGCGGGTCGAGCGTCCAGATCGTGCCGACCTTGGCACGGGCGTCCACTGTCGCGGTGAAGGCGTCGTTCGCCGCCTTGTTCGAGGTCAGCAGTACCGGGCCGGGAGCGGCGAGGATCGCGGGGATCGCCAGCCCGGACGTCTTGCCGGAGCGCGGGGCCATGATCGCGACGATCACGTCCTCCCAGGAAGCGCGGACCTCGGCCCGGCCCGGGAAGTGCGTGCCGACGAGGATCCCGCGGTCCGCGGGATCGACCTCCTTCGGTTTGAGGCCGGAGAGGCTCGGCCGCAGAC
Source organism: Streptomyces sp. SP18BB07 (assembly GCF_036322545.1). Taxonomy (NCBI): domain Bacteria; kingdom Bacillati; phylum Actinomycetota; class Actinomycetes; order Kitasatosporales; family Streptomycetaceae; genus Streptomyces; species Streptomyces sp. SP18BB07. The sequence goes on along the minus strand of NZ_JAQYWT010000342.1, from coordinate 201,214 downwards.
TCTTCGCCTTGGCGGCGATCTCCCTGTCCAGCAGCGGGGCGAGATCCCGCCTGCGGGCGAGGCCGTCTTTCGCACCGCCGCGCAGCCGCAGCCACACAACCAGGCCGGTGACGGTGAGGCAGACGGAGAGCAGCCCGGGGACGAGCCGCGCGCCAACCAGCAGAGCGGTGGGGCTCAGGTGCGGCCACAGCACGTCGGGGTGCAACAGCGCGTTGGTGGCCTCGAACGGCGCCCAGGTGCCGGTGCCGACGAGAGAGTTGGTGAGGTTGCCGGTCAGCCAGGCGAGGGAGCCGAAGGCGATGCCGACGCCGAGGACGCCGAACAGGAGGTAGAGGAGCGCGTCGGAGCCGGTGGTGGTCGAGGGCGCGCTGGTACGCGGTGCGGGCATGGCGGGTCCAAGGAGGGAGAGCGGACAAGGCGAGGCGGGGCGCGCGGCGCTCTTCTGGTGGTCATCAGCAGCTCCTGTCGGGGCAGGGGACGGCAGTTGGGGGTCAAGCCGAGGTCATCGGGTGCGTGGCGACTGGGGTGGTAGGGCGCCGGTGGGTGGTTCGGATGCCGCGCTGGCGGAGGGCGCGGTCCGCTGAGTGCCGGCGTGTGGGGAGGAGGCGCGGGCGGCTCGGCATCGGTCCGCTTCCGGTTTCTGGGTGGCGGGCGGTTTGTTGTCCGCGACCGCGCCGTTGCCGAGGACATCGCTGAGCTGCTCCCTGGTCCGCAGTGAAGGCACCTCGTCGCGGTACTTGGGGTCGCTGAGTTGCACAGGGCACGCGGCGATCATGTCCTCGGCGACCGCCAGTTCCTCCTGGACGTCCCGCAGCATGCGGGTGGCGGCGGCCAGCCGTGTCCACGTCTCGAAGGTCGGGTTGTGGTGCGGGTTTTCGAAGGTCAGCCGGGCTCGGGTCCAGTCGGCCGCTGCGGCCACGAGTTCGGTCAGCTGCGGGAGGGCTCCGACCAGCGCTGCGTTGACCTCTTCGATGATTCCGGCGACCTCATGGGGAGTTGCTGTCTCGGTGAGCCGGGCGATCATCCCCGGGACGGAGTACGAGTCAGCCGACGGGTGGGGCGGGTGTCGGACCTGCAGGGGCGTGTCTGAGCCAGGCGCCTTGCCACCGTAGGCAAGCCGGATGTTGTGCTGCATCGCGGCGCCTACGGCCTCGCCGATGCTCGGGTAGAACTCGGGCACTGTTCCTCCTTGGGCGCGGTGTTGGGTCGGTGCCGGGCGGGTTGGACAGACCTCTCGGACCTTGGTCGGTCTGACGGCGGACGCGCTGGCCAGAGCGTCGACGGCTGTCTGCATGAGGTAGGTGCGCGTCAGACCGCCGGAGGGGGCACGAGAGGAGAGGATCGGGATCAACGGGTCCGAGGGCTGGCGACCTGAGGCGCACCTACGGCGGTACCGACTTCCGGAGACGGAGTTCCAAGCGCCGATGACGCCTTGGCCCTGTCCGCCGCGGGCGACGTGGCGAGAGCCGCGCTTCGTGCGTCGGGCGGGGCTGGGGACTGCGTCTGCGCCCCGGCGTGGTCCTGCCGCGAGTCGTTGACACGGTGCAGTTCGCGTCCCGCTCCGACGAGTTCCGATTGCGCCGCGCTGACGAACTCCGCAGCGAAGCCGAACCGGTCGGCGAGCGCGTATGCCTCGTCGTCGAGGTCGGTGATCTGTTCGCCTGCCGTCTCCAGAGCTTCCCGGAGGCGTTCCAGGACGCCGTGCTCGGGATGAAGGAGGTGATCGACCGCTTGGGCAAGGCCGGCACCGTTCTCGGCGGCCCTGATCTGGTCGGTCAGCCGGAGGACTTCGGCTCCGGCGGTGTAGAGCCCGAGAGGGTTGGCCAGGGTGGTCAACCGGCTCGTGTCGAGGTCGGGGTCCAGGTCGACGCTGTACCGGGCGGCGCGGAGCATCTCGGCTGCGTGGGAGGCGATGGCGACGCGCTCTGCCTGCGGGGTGGTGGTGGCCAGGCGGTGGCGGCGGCCGTACCAGTCCTCGATCTGCTGGAAACCGGCGTGCTTGAGGAGCGTGGCGGACAGGGCGTCGCTGGCGCCTTTCGCTGAGACACTGCCGCTGGGCTCTGCGCTGATGGTGATGTAGAGGGCAGGCACGTGGGTCTCCTGGGCGCGGGGGGTTGGGCGCGGGGCCGGGGGTAGGTGGCCGAGTTCGGTGGCGATGCGGTGGCACTCGGTCTGGAGACGGAAGGCGTCGCGGTAGGTGTTGTGGAGGCTGCCGTCCTCGCGGGCGAGGGTGGCCACGACGTGCACTTGCCGTGCTTGATTGCGCACGGCGATCCATCGGCAGGCGTCCGGATCGTCCTCCCGGGCGATACCGGTGGCCGCCACCACCCGGCGGGCCACCCAGGCCCACTGCGAGTCGGTCAGGTCGGGGTGCCGGGGATCGGAGCGGACCGAGCAGACCCACACTGGCCGCTCAGGAGCTCGGGCCCCGAGGCGCTCGACGGGTGCGTCGAGGGCGTGGGCCAGGTACGCCGGCGCGTCGGTCTGGGCGAGCATCTCGATCGGGGCGCCGTGGCCGGCCCCCGCGATCAGGCGGGGGTTGGTGTGGTTGCCGCGCTCGCCTGGCCCGTACAGGTACTCAAGGAGGCCGGCGGTATGGCTGGCACGCTGCAGGTGGGCGATCACGGCGTCTACCTCGAAGGGGAGTGGTGAACGGGAGCCCGGGTGGTCGGGCCGTCAGGGAGAGAGGATCCGCAGAATCCGCGATTTGGGCTGGCCGGAGATGGGTGGTAGACGCCTGAGGTCACTGCGGCCCGTCGAGGCCCTGGTCGTAGGCGGAGAGTCCGCGCAGGCCGAGCGCGCAAAGGAGGCGTCCTTGTGCAGCCGGGCGCAGCGGCCGTCCTGTCGGATGACGCTGTCGGCGATGTCGAGCCCGTCGTGTCGCGCAGGGCCGCCCATCCGCAGGCCGCGGGATCGTCGTACGGCTCGATGCCGGTGACGCTGATGGGGATTCTTGGAAGCAGCCAGAGCTACTCCTCGCGTCACTTGATCAAGTTATGAAGTGAGTGGGGAAGTTCAGCGAGCGGCTGGCTGTCGATGAGCCAGGCCGGGCGCTCGATCAACTTTGAGGGGGAGCCGATCACCGGGGGCCCAAAAGCAAATAGTCCTACCCGGTAGACACCCGCCGGAATCCGGCAATGGCGAGATGGCGGCTGTCACCTACGCCCGAAGCCAGTCGCAGAGGCGCGGGGAGGCTCGACCAACGAGTGTGGCGCACATCACGGTGCCGGTTGCAAGATTTATTGCCGGACTGGGGTGATCCCGAGCCTAGGTAGAGAAGCCCCATTTACCTCAGCTCAGGAGGAGCCCCGAGTGAGCAGTCGGGTCACATCAGAAGCCGCCACGGTCCAAGCGGACGTTGATGCCGTGTTTGACTCCCTGGCGCGGGCCATGGAGTCGTTTGAAGCAGAGTTCGAAAGTAGTGACGGGTTCAGAGTCGTCTGGCGTGAGCACCTTGCTTCCCTGACCTTCCGCATGATTGAGAAGGTCAGGGAGTGCATTTGTGACCTGCGTGCCATCGTCGAAGGGGGCCGCCTTGTCGGGGATGAGACTGGCCCCTTACGTGTGGAGGACTTTGAGAGGACTGTCCTCGCTCCACTGGCTTCAGGACTGATTGTCGGCATGCTGCTCAAGCTGAACAGGGTGCTCTGTCGGCCGTTCCTGGTGCGCCCAGTTGAGGCGCAGGCCGCGGCGCTGATTGCACGGAATGCTGTCATCGAAGGAGACCGCGACACTGTTGATGCTTTCAGCAGGAAGGTGCTCGGCTTGAAGCACCCCGCCCGCTGGCGTGAAGCTGTCGAGATGGCGCTGCTTGGGGACTGGGTGGCGTTGCTGGGCACGGGTACGGCCACCAAGACGTACGTCCATGACCAGTTACGGCGCCATGCTTATGTTCAGCACCGCTATCTACAGCCGGTGTGGGAGGGAAGAATCAAGGGGGAGCACACGGTTCTTCTATCGCAGCCTGTAGGCGATGCGAGAACCATCGCAGACCTGCTGGTTGAGTACCGGACGCCCGAGCAGGATCTCCTGTCCAAGGAGAGAGATACGCGGGTGTCCACGGTGCTGAAGTACCTGAGTGCTGAAGAGCTGGCGATGGCGCTGGCGTGGGCTGAGCATGGTGGTCCCTGGCCTGTAGTAGCCAACGAGCTAGGCCGGGAACGGAAGTTCGGGGAGAGGGTGCGCTGCAAGCTCAGCAGACTGGGTAAACGCCACACCGACCGGGCTGCGGAGGCAGAGCGCACCACACGGAGAATGCGGTGAACGTGCTCTCCGCCGCGCTGCCCGAGTTCCTTGGCAGCTTGGTCAGCGGGCTGGTTCTTGGGGTGGTGGGCTGGTTCATACGCTGCCGCCGTTGCAGGAGCCCCGCTCAGACGAACCCAGAGCGCAACGACACTCCGTCCGACTGATGGTCTGTGGAGCGCCGTACTAGCTGCCTGACTGCCCGCTGGCCGTTCAAGGTCGGAAGGTGTGTCACCGTGTTTCAACTTCCAGACGGGCCCGTGGGGTGCCGCGCTGTTCGTCGCTGCGCTCGGACTCGTCCTGTGCGGATGGATCGCCTTCGCGCGACCCCATCGTCGCGAACGACCGGGCCGTGCGAAAGAAGGGCAGCGTGAGCGGGCGCTTCGGCGGCTTCCTCCCGGCAACAACAAGCAGGGTGAGCCCGAGGGCTGATCCCGGAAGGCGGGCCAAGAGGTACGGGGTGGCGCCTTCGGGGCAGGGATCGTATTTAGCAGTGCATAGGGAAGTGCGGGAGGGTGGTCGCTCCCGTACTCTTCACTCATTCGTGTGTCCCGGTGTCTGTGGATTTGGCGCATTGCCTGAGACTGCGGTGTCCTGCCTCCATGGCCAAGAACGTGAGCGGCGGCGCCGCACCCTCAGATTCGGACCGAGTCCATGAAGTCCGCGGTCAAGGCTTCTACTTGAGGGTGGACCGCCAGCCCGACTCTCCCACTGAGTGGCTCCATCTTCTTGCCCGAATCGGCGGGTCTTTGGCGGTGGAATTTTGGGCGTCAACCCTGCTGGGAAGTCCTCGCTCGGCTCGACCTGAGCGGGTGTGAGGCGCGCAACATGATTCCTGTTCTGGCCGCGCGGACGAGAGCGTGAGAGTCGCATGACCGTCCTCGCCGCCGGCGTGTGCGCACCGGCGGGGCACTGTCTGAGCCGGGCAACACCGGCGCGGCACCGGGCATTCCGCACCTTGGAACATCCCGCTGTACCAGCAACGGCCATGGGAACTGCTCCTTACGGGAGTTGGATCAGCGGTTACGGGAGAACGCGATGCGCGGGTCCACCGGGCGGGCCGCCGGGCCGGAGACGGCGGGCATGGCAACCGGCGCCTTACCCGGCAGGCCAGCGCGGGCGGGACTGGCGGCGAGCGCGGCGGCGCTCATGGGGAGCTTCTGAGTGGTGAAGCCCTGATCGCGCTGGTGGCGCGCTGCCGTCGTGGGTGCGGGTGAGTGGCGCGCGGCAATGTCCTGGGCGAGGAGGGGCTGCACGGCAACCTGGAGGTCGGCCCGTTGCATCGCCAGCGTGGCGGTGGCGACCTTGTCGAGCGCCTCGTTGCGGTGCGTGGTGACGGGCAGCATGTAGATGTCCAGGCCCGGGTTGTGCCGCCAGCCGTGCTCTTCCAGGATGAGCGGGCCGCCGAGAGCAGAGGAACCGTCGGCGGTGGCGGCGACCACGCCGAGCTGCGGGTGTTCGGCGAACGCGACGTCCGGCTCGACGCGTGGGGGCCGGTCGAGGACAGGCGCTGGTCCGGAGGTCAGCGAGGGGTCGAACGCGGCATCCACGCCGACCCGGTAGCCGGCTTTGCGTAGTAGCGCGATGGCCCGGGTGGTGCGGCCCTGCCCATCATTCTGCTGGTTGGCCAGCGCGTACAGGTTGGGGTGGTCGGGAACGGGGTGGAAGTCGAATCCCTTCAACATCCAGGTGCTTGCCGCCAGTTGCTTGGGGTTGGCGGCGACGATGCCGAAGTCGGGGTGGCGGCCGACCGCGATGTCGGGAAGCGGGTCGTGCTCGGGGGTGGGCATGGCGGGTCCATCCGATGGGCGCAGGGGGAGCGGGGCGGTCGAGGGCGGGGACGGTTCTGCTGGTGCGGGACATGGCGGGCTCCAAGCTGGGCGGCGGTCAGCGACCGGGCGCGGACGAGGGGCGGGCGGGAGGCAGGGAGGGAGGTGCGGCTGAAGCAGACGGCGGCGCGGCTGGGGTCGTGCGCCGTGCGGTCGGCGAGACCGCGAGAGCGGCGGCGACCCGGGACGCCGCCGGTTCCTCCGGGGCGACTTGGCCCACCCGGGCCTGGAGCTTGCCGGGGTGGTCGGTGTGCCGGTCGGCGAGCACGCCGCGCATGGACCGAATGTCCAACGCGTAGGCGTCGAGCTTCTGGGCGATGTAGCGCAGCCGGTTCGCGTAGTGGGGGTCGGAGGGTTCGCCCAGGCCCTCCCACCAGTCGGCCGTCGTGTTGAGGGACTCCACGACGCGCTGGAGAACGCCGTCACCGGGAGCGGTCAGCTCGCTCAGCGCGGCGACGACTTCGCCCGTGTGTGACGCCGACCGGATGGACTGGGTCAGGTGGCCGAGCCGGTCGCCGAGACTGAGCCTTTGATGGCCGGGAGGCGGCAGGCTGGGGTCTAGGAGGCTGGGATCGCACGAGACGTCGAAGCCCTCGGCCTGAAGCATGTCGACGGCCCGGGTCACCATCTGCCGCTGCTCGACCGGGTCGGTCATGGCGGAGGGCAGCCGGTGGAAGCGCTCGCGAAACAGCACGACGGGGACGAAGCCCGCACGGTGGAGCACCGCGTCGGCGCCGCTCTCCTGGGCAGGTCGCCGCGGTTCCGGTCGGGTCGACAGGCCGAGCTGGTCCAGGCGAGTGTCGATGGCGGCGAGCAGGCGGGGGATGCTGCCGCCATGTCGGGCGTGGGGACCGTCGGGCTCCGAGTCGTAGATCACTTCATGGAGCGTGGAGTCGTCAGGATGCCCGCGCGTCACCAACCAGCTCTCCGGATGCCCGGGTGGGTGGTCGGTGGGCGGTTCCTGGGGCGGAGAGATGATCAGGGCGCTGCCGTCGGGAAGTTCGGCGTGGACGATGTGGTCGCTGAGGCCGTACTCGACGGTGCAGGACAGTCCGCGTTGCCGAAGCGGCGTGGTCAGGTGCCTGTACGGGTGGTCATGCTCCGACGCGCCAGCGGCGGCTTCCTGGATGAAGGGTTCGCTGGTGCGCGCCGTTATGCGTGTGCCCTCCCGCTGGAGGGTGACCAGGGTCTGATCGGGGCGCATGTGGGCTTCTCCGTGGCCGGCCGTCCCCAGCGATCGACGGCGGCGGGAAGCCGCAGCCGGGCGGGGACTGCAGGGGTGTTGGCGTTCGTTGAGGATCCGGCGATCGGACGGTTTGGCCTTGCCGGAGGTCGGTGCTAGAGGTTTCAGCGCGAGCGGCGCACGGCAGGGGGGTCGGACGTCGCCGAGGCGGGTGGCGAAGCGGCGGAGGCACCGTGCTGGGCGGAGGCGGATCGGGCCAGGGCCGCCTGGACACGCCCGGTGTGAGCGGACTGGTCATCGCCGATCCGGTCGGCCAGGTGATCGGCAGCCCTGGCCAACGCCGCTCCGCTGTAGCTGAGTTCGTCGGCGTAGTGCCAGCCTTCGGAGTTGCGGATCTCGCGGGCTCGTTCCTCGTAGAGCTCCCGCGACCCGGGCATGGACCCCTCCATGAGCGCGATGACCTGATCCCACTCGCGGCGGATCTCGCCCGCTCGCTCCAGTGCGGAGTCGATCCCCCGCAGGCGCAGCAGGTCGGCGCTGATCGGGCCGTCAAGGTAGTCGGCCGGTTGCGCGGCGGCCCGGACACTGGCGAGGACTTCGGGGCCGTGGGCCAGGAAGGTCTCGACGTGCTCCCAGGCGGCGGCGTCCCGGGTCACCTTGCCGTCGGCGTAGCCGGTCTCGTCGACGGGCCACCCGTCCTCGTCGCAGTACGAGTCGGAGACCGCGTCCCACTGGTCCGAGGCCTGCCTGATGCCGTCAGCAGCGGAGGCCAGGGCCTGGACACGCGCCCGCCATGCCGCCCGTTCGTCGGCATCTTGCGGCTGGCGATCAGGGGTGGCGGAGGAGTCGGGAGAGGTAGGCATGGTCGTTACTCGTTTCTGTACGGGTGCCTCACCGCGAACGCGGCAGCGAGCGCGCGACGGATGGTGGGACAGGCGATGGAGCGTCGTTCCGCTGGCCGGGGGAGGTTCCCCGGGCAGACGCCGCTGGCGAGAAGCGGGCCGCTGTTGCCGCTTGGTGCGCCCGGGAGTGGATCTCGTGGTCGACGTTGTCCGCGACGAGATGCAGCTCTTCGCCGAGGTCGGTCAACCGGGAAGCGATGGTGTCCAGCTCGGACGCGCTGCTTCGGGCACCGTGGGTGCGACACCACTCGGAGGCAGTTTCGAGCATCTGGTGCAGGCGGGCCACCGCGCCGAAGTCCTCCGTGACGGCCTCGCGGAACAGGTCGGTGAACTCCTCGGTCCGGGCTGCGGCGAGGCGGTCGTTCCCGTCAGTTGCCGGTGAGCCGCTGTCCGGACTCGCGGCCGGGCCGGTCGTTGGGTGGCGCTGGAGCGGGGCGGCGTCCTCGATCGCACCGATCCGGAGACCGGGGGCGAGCCCGGACCGGGAACCCGAGACCTCATGGGGGCTCACTGCCGCGCCTCCCTGCTCGGTCCAAGAACTGAGGACTTGTCAGTTACGGTGAACTCGCGGGGGTCTGCATGCATCCGGGCGTCCGTGTCGAACAGTTCGCGCTCGGCCGGATGCAGGATGTGCTGCGTGATGAAGCTCCGACCTGCGACTTTCCACAGGCCCCGGCCCTTGGTCAGGGCGGACACGGCCTGGGTTTCGATACCGGTCAGGCCGAGCAGCGACGCAGCTGCGGCGAGCTGGTCGGGCTCCTGGCGGTAGATGATGCGGGTGGAGCAGTCGGCGAGGAGGCCCTCGGCCAGCACCCGGCCACGCGAGCCGGCGTCGCCCGCGCTCAGTAGATCGCTGAGGCGGTGGATGACCATCAGGTTGGCGATGCCGAGCCCTCGGCTGAGCTTCCACTGGCTCTGCATGCGCTCCAACAGGCCGACGTGCCGCATCACGCGCCACGCCTCGTCGTAGATCACCCAGCGTCGGCCGCCGTCCGGGTCCGCGAGCGCGGACTCCATCCAGGCGCTCGCGCAGGTCATCGCGAGGACCAGCGCGGTGTCGTCCCCCGCGCCGCCCAGGCGGGAGAGGTCGATGGACAGCATCGGGGTGGTCGGGTCGAAGGCCACGGTCGAGGGCGCGTCGAACATGCCGCTCAAGTCGCCGTGGACCAGACGGCGCAGGGCATGCGCGAGGTCCTGCGCTGCGGCCCCCATACGCCCGGCCTGGTCGCCGAGAGCCCGGTCAAGGTGCTCGGGTGAGCCGAGAGTGTGCGCGATCTTGCCGAGCAGGGGCACGGTGCCGCCTGCCTCGGCTTCGGTGACGACCAGGTCCAGCGCGAGATCGAGGGCAGTGTGTTCCATCGGCTGGAGATCGCGCTTCAGCACGGTTCGCGCGAGGCCGGCCAAGAGCAGGAGACGGCGCTTGCGGACCTCCGTTGACCAGTCGTCCTCGCTCACCGAGGCGGGCCGGGCCGGAGCATCCAAGGGGTTCAGCCTGCCCGGGAGCCCCGGACCCAGCGCGATGCTGTAGCCGCCGAGAGCCTGCGCGACGGCCGTCCACTCGCCCTTGGGGTCGCAGGGCACGTAGACCCGGTAACCATGGGCGATCGCCCGGGTGGCGATGGACTTGGCCAGCGCGGACTTGCCCATGCCGATGATCCCGGCCAGGACCGCGTTGGGATTGGTGAAGCCCTCGACCCGGCCGCTGCTGTACAGCGAGAACGGGTCGTAGCAGAACGCGGCCTCCGCGTGGACGTCGCGGCCGATGAAGATGCCCTCCGCGCCCAGGCCACCCTCGGCGAGGAAGGGATAGGCCCCGGACACCGTGGCGGTGGTCATCCGGTGGGCGGGCAGGCTGAGCTTGCCACCGCGTGCCGAGGAGGAGCCCGGGCGTCCGGACGGCGGATAGGTCGGCCGCAGCTCCGGGTCGAAGGTCTCCTCGTCGCGGCGCTTGGGCGGGGCTCCGGCGAGGCGGGCCTGGCGCCGGGCCTCGGCGAAACCGGCGCGGGCGGCGCGCTGCTCGGCCCGCGACGACTTGCGCGGGACGAACAGATGGGAGGCGCTGGCACGAGTACGGGGCATGAACGATTCTCCAGACGGAAGGCAGGGTCAGTGGCGGACGAGGCCGGTGAACGGAGCGTGGAGGTCGGCCGGGGTGGTACGGCGTCGGACCAGGTGCGCGGTGCGCTGGTGGCGCTGGCAGATGGTCAGCTCCGGTGCGCCTTCCGGCAGGCCGGCCCGGCACGCCTCGCGGTCGGGGACCTCACCGGAGCCGGGCCGGGGGGCCGCGTGATAGGCGACGTGGACGTGGTCCGCGGCCTGCCAGACCCGGGTGCGGGCGGCGCTGAGCTGGTCGCCCTCGATCGGCGTGAGCTGGCCCGTGCGGGCGGCGTGGGCATCGAGCAGGCCGTGCAGCGAGACGAGGTGGGCGTGCAGGGCGTCCAGTTCGGCGCGGGTGGTGACGAGAGGACCGCCTGGCACGTTGAGCGCGCGGTGAAAGTCGAGCGCGGCGGTGGCGAAGGGCACGAAGTCCTGCGCGGTCGGGCTGGCGGTGCGGGACATGGCGGTGCTCTTTCGGAAGGGGGGAGGGCCGGCATCAGACGGCGAGGGCGAGCGGCATGGCGGCGGCGGTGAACGCCTCGGCCTGCTGCCAGGTGAGCGGCCGGAGGTCGAGCTGGGCGCCGACCGCCGCGGTCTCCACGACCGCGCAGGCGGAACGAAGTTCCTCCTCGGAGTCGGCCGAGACGGTCAGCAGGCCGGTCAGGGCAACATCCGCGTGGCCGGCGATGAGCTGCCGCTCACGGGACTTGATGTCCTGGTACTCGATGGAGTCCGCTTCGGAGTCGACCTGGCCACGCCGCGCCCGCTCGGCGGCGTCCGCGATCACGCTGGCTTTCTTGCGCTGGACATCACGCAGGGCGGCGTCCAGCCCTTTCGGCTCGTACGACAGCGACAGGGTTCGCCGCACTCCGGCGGTGAACAGCAGCTGGTGCAGGAAGCCCGCTGACGTCTCGGTGCGGGGCCAGTTCTCCACCCAGTACGTGGAGTGGACGGCGGAGTCGGTCGCGATGTGGTCCGACTTCTCGACGACCACGACCGGGCCGGCTGCGGCTGCGTCGGCCTCGGGGCGCCCGGAAGAGGACCAACGGTCCAGTGCGGAAAGGGCCTTGGGGTCGTACGCCGTTCGTACGACTGCCGCGATCTCGCGGGCGGTGAGCCAGCCGGTGGGGTTGAGCCCGGCGGTGCGCGCGGCCTGGTCGAAGGTCGAGGTCAACTGCGCCAGGACGCTGAACGACCCGGTCAGACCACCACCGGCCTGGTTGATCAGGCGTCGCGCGGCCTTGGCGTCCAGCGAGATGGCGACGTACGCCTCGTGCGGAGCCGCAGCCGGGCCGGCGCTCTGGATCAGCTCGCTGTAGACCTGCCCGGCCGCCGGGGCATCGGGCTGGCCGTGCTCCTCCCAGTACCGGCGAAGGGCGTCGCCGGAGTCCGGCACGGTGCGCTCGATCACCTGGATCCGGGCGACCTGACCGGTGCGGGCCAGTGCGGCGAGAGCACGCCCCCAGCCGTTGACGTTGGCGTTCTGGGTGCCCGGGTCGAGCAGCGCGTAGGCGCGGGAGGACACCTTGACGACAGCGGTCAACGTGCCGGCGTGGGGATCGTGGACCGCGCCGTACCGGCGGTCGGGTGCGGTGACCACACGCAGGCTGGCGGCGGTACCGGGCAGGTGGAGGAGTCCATCGCGGACCGGGCGGCGGGAGGGCCGGACGAGCCAGATCAACTGGCCCCGCATCCGGCGGAGCACGTACCGGGTGACGATCGGAGCCCAGTCGGCCAAGGCTCGGCCTCGGTAGCGGACGAAGACGAGCAGGGCGATGGCGGCCCACAGCGGGACGAGTTCGAGAGCGCCGACCACGCCACGGGCGAGGATCACGGCGAGCAGGAGCAAGCCGGTGAGGCTCACGACGATCAGCTGCGGGGCGGTCAGGCCGAGCAGGATGCCGCGCCTGCTGCGGTGCGGGAACTTCACGGTGGCCGTGGTGGCTTCGGCCTGGCGGTTGTCAGACATGGCGGTTCCAGACAGTGGGAGCGGGCGGGACGAGGCGGAGGCGTGGCGCTCTTCCGGAGGTCATCGCAGGACTCCACCCGTGGGGTCGGGGAAGGGGGCGGGCCGGAGGGAAGCAGCCCGCCCCCGAGTGGTGGGTCAGGACCCCGACGGCGGCTGGTCGGGGTAGACCCAGCTCGTCGGAGTCGGGGAGCCGGTCGCCGAGGGACCGGTGGAGGGCGGCGATGGTGCGGCGGGACCCCCGGGCGGAGCGGCACCCACGCGGGTCAAGCTGCTGCCCGGAATCGACGCGCCAGCGGGCTGAGGGGCGAAGGGAGCGCCCTCGGAGCCTCCTGCTTCGCTGTCGGCAGGCCGTGTGATCAGAGCGGGGATGCCGGGGCGCTGGATCAGGGCGCGGCCCTTGTCGCCGGAGGCGTTCGGGTCCTCGCCGTACCGGAAGCGGGTCTGCGGCTTCGGAGGTCCGGCGTCGATACCCTCCTTGCTCAGGTTTCCGCCGGTGGGGTTGATGCCGGAGGCGACACCGTCGCTGCCCGCGCCGGGGACCTTGCTCGGCCCCTGCGGAGCGGGAGTGCCGGTGCTGGCCTGCATCGCGAGGCTGCCTGCGGTCTTCGCCGCGCCTGCGGCGACCGTCATGCCGGCGACGCCGGTACGGTGCAGGTCGTCGTGTCCGCCGCCGTCACTCGCCCAGTGGACGAACTTGTAGGTGGCGTACGGGCAGAGCAGGACCAGGACCATCACGACGATGCCGGCCATCGCGTCGGAGAGGGCGGCCATGCCGTCCGTGGCGTCGGACTTGCCCATGGCCGAGACGCCGATCAGGAAGACCACGGTCATCAGCAGTTTTGACACGACCAGGGTGGCCGTTGCCTCGATCCAACCCCGCCGCCAGCGCTTGGCGACCTCCCAGCCACCACCGGCTCCGGCGAAGACGGCGAGGGCGACCATGATCAGGACGCCGACCTTGCGGGCGACCATCACGCCCCAGTACATGAACGCGCCGATCGCGCAGCCGAAGGCGACCAGGGCTGGGATGGTCCAGCCGAGGGCGTACATCGGCCCCAACTGGTTGACCTTGATGACGCGGCGGATCGCGTCGTCCACCGAGGTGTTAGCCGCTTGGAACAGGCCGTCGGACAGGGCGTCGACCACCGTGATGGCGACGGAGGTGAAGGCTACGGCGCAGAAGGAGAAGAGGACGCCGGTCATCGTGCCGATCGCGGCTTGGGCGAGTGCGCGTTCGTCCCGTCGCCAGGCCGCGAGCATCAACTGGATGCAGAACGTGCCGACGGTCAAGGCGAGGCCAATGGGCAACAGCAGCTCGTAGTTGTCCCGGAACCAACCGGCGTTGAGATCGATGGCGGTGGTCTCGTTGACGGCCCTGGCGGCGAGATCGGCCGCGCTGGCGGCCAGCTCGCCCGCTGACTTCGCGATCCACGCCCCGATGCCGTCGGTGACGGTCCCGGCGGGGTTGGTGGCGAAGTCGACGGCGCCGCAGACCTTGTCCATCAGCGGAAAGTCGCAGACTCCCATGGCGGTACCTCCTTTCTGGGTTGGGGGTCAGGGCGCGACGGCCGACAGGACACCGGCCAGGGCGCAGGGCTGGGAGGGGCGGCACTGGACCGCGAGGGTGGTGACGCGGTTCTCGGCGCCGCCGTGCGGCGAGCCTTTCCAGGCGATCGACTGTTTGCCGGAGACCGTCACGGCGTAGACGTACGCGGTGGTGATCGCCCCGGGGTCCGCCTGCAGGGCCTGGGTGAACGAGTCGGGGAAGTGCGCCTCGTTCACGGTGGCGGTGGCGAACTGGCCGTTGGCGGCCATCTGCTTCCACAGCGCGCGCGAGGGGACAAGCGCGTCGACCGAGGCGGTGTCGGCGTACTTCTTCTCGCTGGTCAGCCACCCGCGCAGGGCGGCCACCAGCTCGCGCTGGGAGTAGGCGCGGGTGTCGTAGGACCACAGCGCCGCGGCTGCCGCCTTGCCGAAGGCGATCGGGTCGTGCGTGGACGGGGGAACCGGCAGGTCGCCGCGGCTGCTGTGCGGTCGTGACGAGGCGGAAGCAGAAGCGGTCGGGGCAGAGGGGGAAGCCGAACTCACCTGCGTTGCGGGAGTTTTGGATGAGGTCCTGCCGTCGCGGGTGATGTAGGCGGTCAGGCCGGCGAGGGCGACGAGCACCGCCAGGACAGCGGTGCCGAGCAGCGCCCGGCGGCGCACGCGAGAAGCGCCGCCGGGGTTCGTGGAGCGGGAAGACATCAGCGGACCTGGCTTCCCAGCGTGCTGAAGAACGCCACCACGCCGTTCGCGGCACCCAACAGGAGGGCCGCGCCGGCGCTGACCAGCACGCCCTTCTTGCCGTTGGCCTCGGCCTGGTGGCCGCCGGAGTGGTGGCCCCAGGCCCACACGCCCGCACTGACGGCGAGCGCGCCGACCACGGCGATGATCCCGAAGAGGTTGATCGAGCCCATCACCTGCTTGAGGACCGACAGACCCGGCAGCCCGCCCTCGTTCGGCTTGATCCCGGGGTCGTAGGCGAGCTGGACGACCGTGTCGACGAGGTACATAGTTGTGAACTCCAGTTCGATTTGGTGCACGCCAAAGCCCCGAGGGGGCGAAGCGCCAGTGCAGGAGGGGGAGGGGGAGGGGGAGAAGCGCCGGTCAGACGACTCGGCGGGCCGCGAGAATCTGCGGCTTCCAGGACGCGAGGGTCGCGAGGCGGACCACGTCCCCGGTGCGCGGGGCGTGCACGATCAGGCCTTGGCCGACGACCATCCCGACGTGTTCCGGGACTTCGGCAGTCCCTTCGGTGAAGACGAGGTCACCGGGCCGGAGAGCGTCGACCGATACCGGCTTGCCCTCCTTGACCTGCGTGTACGTCGTCCGCGTGAGGGTGACCCCGGCGGCCCTGTACGCCTGCTGCATCAACGAGGAGCAGTCGCAGCGGCCCATGGGGTCGGTCCCGTGGGAGTCGGTGCAACTCCCGCCCCACTGGTACGGGGTGCCGAGTTGGCCGAGCGCCCAGCGGATCGCTGTCTGGACCTTGGGTGGAGCGTCTGCCGGGATCTTGTATCCGGTCGGCACCGCGCCGGGCGGGATGGTTCCAAAGTCGGTGCCGTCCCCGTCGGCCGTACAGCCGCCCGCAGTACTCGACGCGGCGCTGGCCGTGCTGTCCGAGCCGGACGGCGAAGGGCTCGGCGACGTGCCGCCGGCCTTCGACAACAGCGGCTCGATCGCCTGCTGCAAGGCGGTGGCAAGGGGCTCCCACTTCGCGTAAGCCTCGGGGAAGCCGGACCTCTGCACCGCTTGGGCGGCCTGGGTGACCGACAGGGACTGCCAGCCCGAGACCTTTTCCAACGCCTCGTAGAACTTCGTCGAGGCGTGCACCGGGTCGAGGATCTCGTTCGCGGTGCCCCACCCCTGCGACGGCCGCTGCTGGAACAAGCCCAGCGAGTCGCGGTCGCCGTAGGTCAGGTTCCGCAGGCCACTTTCCTGCAGGGCTGTCGCCAGAGCCACGATCTGGCCCCGGGCCGGGATGTTCATCGCGACGCCGGTGGCCTGGATGGTCTTGGCGTTGGGAATCTGCTCGGCCGGGTCTCCCAGGCCCGGCACGGAGACCGTGTCCTTGCCGCCGCTGTCCAGGATCGCCTTCACCTGAGCGGCGACGGCCGAGGTATCCACAGCCTGTGGGCCGCCGGTCGAGCAGGAGGCCGTAGCAGTCCCGGCGCCGACGGCGAGGACCGGAACGGCCAGCAGGAGCGGACCGGAGGCGAAGAAACCGACGACCGCTCCGGTGGTCTTCTTCATCGCCGCCGCCGTTCGCCGGGGCGGAGAATCCGGCCGGGCAACGGTGTTGGGTCAGGGCGTGGGCGTATCAGGGCGTGCTGCATCGCAGCGGCTCCTCGCGGTTCGTAGGAGGCGCGGTGCCGACTTCTCGTGCAAAGCCGTCGACACCGCGCCGATGTGAATCCGCCTCTCAGGGCGGGCCCGGGTCAGGGGAGTTGGTAGCTCCCTGACGCCGGGCTCAGGTCATGCGCGGCAGCCAGCCGCGCTCGTAATCTCAGGCGGTGCACCGGGTCTCCTCACGGCTTCGGGAACGGGGAGCCAACGTGCCTTCCGGCCCGCGTCCTTGGACGCGGAAACACGGATCAGCACAGGTCAGCAGGGGTGGAGTCGGGCTCCGCCTCGGTGACGTGGCGAGACAGTAGACCGGGATTCCGGCCGCACCAAACGACTGCCGAACCGGGCCCGAACCACGGCACAGGCTCGTTAGGTGCGGCCGGAAATCGCGGCTAACCTCCGGCGCAACCCCGCTCCGACCGCCTGCTGTTGACCGCACTCCGGAGCTGGCCCAGTCCCGTCGTGCCCTGAAAGAGGCCCCGCACATGAGCTACACGCTGCACCGAGGCGACGCCCTCACCGTGCTGAAGAACCTCCCGGACGAGAGCGTCAACGCCGTCATCACCGACCCCCCGTACAACTCCGGCGGACGCACCAGCTCGGACCGCACCGGCCGCACCGCCCGCGCCAAGTACGTCACGGCCGGATCGGCGCACGACCTGCAGAACTTCCCTGGCGAGAACCGGGACCAGCGGAGCTACCGAAGCTGGCTGACCGCACTGCTTACCGAGGCGTACCGGGCCGCGACCGAGCACTCCGTCGCCATGGTCTTCTCCGACTGGCGCCAGGAGCCGACGACGTCCGACGCCCTGCAGATGGCAGGCTGGACCTGGAGCGGAACGATCCCCTGGATCAAGCCCGCCAGCCGGCCCCGCAAGGGCGGGTTCAAGCAGTCGGCCGAGTTCATCGTCTGGGGCGTCAAGGGCAGCCTCGAAAAGGACCGGGACCTCTACCTGCCCGGCCACTTCATCGCCTCCCAGCCCCGCAAGGACCGGGTCCACATCACCCAGAAGCCGGTCGAGATCATGCAGCAGCTCGTGCAGATCTGCCCCGAAGGCGGCACCGTCCTCGATCCCTTCACCGGCAGCGGTTCCACAGGCGTCGCGGCCTTGCGCGAGGGCCGGCAGTTCGTGGGGGTCGAGCTCTCCGCGCATTACGCCGACGTTGCCGAGGCGAGGCTCCGAGCGGAGCTGACCCAGGACGACTTCGTGCTTGCAGGACCGGACGCATGAGCGTGAGAGCGAACGAACCGGGGCCGACGGACCGCAGACGGATAAGGGCGGCTGGTGCATCGAGAAACCGACGCACCAGCCGCCCTTCCTCTTGCGTCAGGCCGCCTCGAACGCCCACCGGATCAGCGGTACGGCCTTCTCTAGGTCGGCTGCCGAGGCGATACGCACCTCCAGGTCGCCGGTCCCGAGGTGGCCGATACCGCGCATATCCCGGGTGAAGCCCTCCTCCAACGCGACCGTGTCCGGGGCGAGTCTGAGATAGACCAGGATCGCCCCGTGCTTCGGACGGAAGATCACCGATGCCACGTTCATCAGCCGCCGGTAAGCGATGTAGTGCCGCAGCGTCGCCACCTCGACCTCGCCCCACGCCGTGAGTGCGTCGTCCAGCTCCGCGTACAAGTCCCGCAAGCACGCCGGGACGAGCCCGGCACCCGCCGACGGAGGAGTCACCAGTGCTGTCGGCGCGCTGCCGACCGCCACGTCCCGCTCCCGGTTCCGCCGAGACGCAGAGGCAGCCGGGGAGCCGGGCGAGGTGCCGACGAGCAGCAGGCTCAGCAGGCCGCCCTCGAAGACGCGGTAGCGCACCAGATCGATCCGCTCGGGCAGTCGCTGCACGGCCACGCGATCGTGGTGGGAGAAGCCGGCCGCGATGCAGACCACCCGCGGTCGACGCCAGTCGATGGACTCGGCGACCTCCGCGCCCAACACCTTCCGGACCAACGCCTCGAACTCGTGGTGCGCCGAGTCCAGCCAGGACAGATAGGAGACGGCCTGCGACAGCACCCCGCTGTCAGAGCCCTTCTTGTACTCGATCAGCGCAGGTGTGCCGTTCTCGTCCAGGCCGAGCGAGTCGATTCTGCCCCGGTGCCACGGTCCCGTCGGGTACTCGGAGGCAAGGAAACGGATGCCGAGCATCTGCTCCATGCTGGCCTCGATCCGACGCTGGAGGTTGCGCTCCAACACCGCCGCCGATCCACGCACCTCGACGTCCCGGCCATCGCCGTCCACCCGGAACAACTTCAGGTCGGTCACCTGGCCTCACCCTCCCGCCGTCTCTACGACAGGAGCCAATCCCAATCCACGGCGGCGTATTCCAGCTGCGATGG
Organism: Streptomyces sp. SP18BB07; assembly: GCF_036322545.1. Classification (NCBI taxonomy): domain Bacteria; kingdom Bacillati; phylum Actinomycetota; class Actinomycetes; order Kitasatosporales; family Streptomycetaceae; genus Streptomyces; species Streptomyces sp. SP18BB07. The sequence goes on along the minus strand of NZ_JAQYWT010000342.1, from coordinate 182,769 downwards.
CCAATCTGAAAAGCGGATCTCTCTCCCACTGGGATGCGAACAAAAATCAGACAAGCCGGAGGACCGGTCGGGTGTCTGGCAGGCCCAACAGCTCGCGGACTCGCGCCGGTTTCCAGGCGAGCTCACGTGCCAGGTCCCGGATGGTCAGGCCGGTGTCTTGATCTGCCAGTTCGAAGGCAGAGCGCAGCATGATCGGTTGCTCGCCGGGGAAGTGGCTGACCGGCTCTGGGGAAAAGCCCGGTTGCTGGCGCAGGCCACGTAGCCGCTGGTAGGCACGGCTGGCAGTGGAATCGGAGATCAGTCCGAGCTCGCGGCACCGGTAGACCAGCGAGTGCACCGATACACCCCAGGTACGCGAGAGGGTGGCGAGCTGCGCGAAGTCCAGGCGTCGTGGGAGTACCGGCAGGATGCTGTTCCTGGGAGTAAGGAACTCCGCAGCGAAGGTGTCGGCCTCCCGCTCCTGCTGGGCGTCGCCCGTCGCTGTAGCGTGCAGCACCAAGTGCCCCAGCTCGTGGGCGGCGCTGAAGCGGTACCGGTAGACATCGTCGGCCCGGTTGGCGGTGATAACGGCCAGTGGCCTGGGCAGGCCAGCGCTGGCGAAGGCGTCGACCTTGCTCAACGCGTCGTCCACCGGAGGTGAGACAACGACGATCCCATGGGACTCCATCCGCCTCACCAAGTGCCCCATGGGTCCCTGGCCCAGCGCCCAGTGCTGGCGAAGGGCCCGGGCGGCGGCGATCGGCTCGGCGGGCAGCTCGGTTCCGGGGTGTACCTCCCCGCCTGCAAATCCGGGCAGATTGACCAAGGGAAGCTGTACCCGCTTCTCCAGGGCATGGGTGAGTTCCCAGACTTGACCGGCGAACCCCAGGGCCCGGTTGCGCTGGGCACCTGAGGTAGAGCGCAGGGCTCGGAAGTGGGCCATGGACGCGTTCAACGTGCCAATGGCCCTACCGGCGAGGAAGAAAGTCGCGGGAACATCCAGAACCGTGGCGAGGCGTCCGATCAGTTCGGGCCGGGGCTTGTTGCTCCCCGTCTCGTACTGCCCGACTGCGGCGGCCGTGACGCCGATGGCGTCCGCCACCTGCTTCTTGGTAAGCCCGGCGAGGTGCCGGGCCTGGGTGAGCCGCGCGGCTTCGAAGCCCCGGTTCAGGTCATGAAGGTCGGCGTGGTCGACACCTGGGAGGGTGGGCTGTTCAGTGCTCATCACTCTTCGCCGTGTCGGATTCGGAGGCCTCATGCTCGGTCTTCACCGGCATGTCCAGCTTACGAATCATGTTCCGCTCTGGCTCAGAGCGGGTGGCCAGCATCACGTGCGGGAGCTCGCCGGAGTCGAACACGGGCTGCGCGGCACGCGAATGCGGCACCGAAGCCGGGCGGCCGGGCTGTTCAACAGACAGGGCGGTGAACCGCGAAGCCCAGTCGAGATGACCCGCACCGTCCAGCAAGTTCGCCTGCCCCCACCAGGCGCCGTGCAGCCCGGAGAGGTTCATTACATATGGGATCAGTACGAGTGCCGGCCGGGGGCTGAGCTCGGCGAGTTCAGCCAGCGACCGCCGCAGATCCGGCTCAGGCGGCTCAACTCCGATTCCCGGCAATGCCTCCTCCGCCCAACGCGCCTGCGGGCCGAATGCGGAGAACAGCTCCGCCACGATCTTGGTGATCTTCCGGGGCCACTTCTCTCCGGGGTCGGAGCGCTTTTGGGTGTCGATGCGGAACGGGTACAGCAAGGTGTTGCGGACCAGCACCAGTTCGTAGAAGGTGCCAACTGGCACCATGCGCGTGCCGTCGATCTCCAGGTCGAGGACGTGCTCGGCGACTCGGTCGAACTGGTTAGTCATCCGGGCGCCGGCTGCCGCGTACTGCTTCCCGGACCGAGCGACCGCGTGGACATCAAGCATCGCGTCGCGGGTGTCGAGCAAGCCGGCCTCTACTGCGCCCTGGATCCGCAACGTGTCCTGGCCGAACAGTGCGGCCGACCACAGGGAGTTCCCCTCGCTCATCTGACCTGCTCTCTTCCGGCGGCACCCTTGTCTATCAGGGAGCATGCTACACGAGGGCTTTAGTTGATCTCGCTATTCTTGCATCAGTGGTTTCGAAGTGCCTCCGTATTGTCTCCCCGTCGATGTGGGAGCAGCCGGGCAAGGCCGGCGACTCGGCCCGGAGGAGCAGCGCATCAGACTGTCTTGAGCTGCGGGGCGGTTCGCGCTGTCGCGGATGGCCTGCGACGGTGCTGGGCTTTGCCGTTTGCTTGACCGCCCCGCGCTCGGGGGTTACTGACTGTCGAGATCTTCTTCCGCGCCGGAGGGATTCTCCTCGTCCAGGTCCAGTTCGGCCTGAATGGCCCTGACGGGCTGGTTGGCCCGCCATGCTTCGAACTCCTGGTCCGACACCCCGAACCAGTTGCGGAGGGCCTTCTTGAGCGCGCTGGTGGCCAGCTTCTTTGCCTGCTCCTCCCGTTTGTCAGAGTCGAGCGCGGGCTGGCTGATCTCCAGGGCCTTGCACTGCTGCTTGACGCACAGGTCCAGGTAGAGGCGCCGGGCGTCGCCGAGCCCAGCATCGAAGGCGTCTCGGTCGGTCAGCCACGGGGAGATGTGCTGCCAGACAGAGGGCATGGTGAGGGCCTGCATCCAGAAGTACCGGAAGTACACCGCGTTGGGGGTATCCATGTTGGCGATCTGGTTTATCGGGTTGCTGCAGTCCTTGCTAAAGGCGTACCTGCGGTCGCGGGCGCGGCCCCGGTCCATCTCGAAGAAGGTGTTCCATGCCGTGACCAGGGCTTCCGCGAATGCAGGAAGATCCTTGAGGTCGGCGCCCCCGGGTTGGTTCTTGCGCATCTCCCACAAGGAGCCGAGGGTCATGATCATGCCGAGCTGGCAGGCATGCGTGTTGAAGACGCCGAAGGCGATCTTGCAGCGCCTGACGGCGTCCGGGCGGACCGAGCCGAGGTATTCGTGGGCGCGGTGCTCGTCGAACTCGTTCTCCTTCTCCTTCTGAGCCTCCCAGGCCCGGATCACGTCTGACTTCGGCGGTTTCGGGCCGTCCTGCGTGCGGTTGGCCTGGTAGTGGTCGTAGCTGTCGCGCAGAGTCCAGTAGATCCCGACGCCGCCGAACAGGGCGTCATGGGCGAGCTGGGCGTGGGTGTTCGCGGTGTGCCAGCTGTCCTTGAAGTTGGTGAGGCTGGCTGCGTGGGCGGCGTACGGCGCGGTCCGGGACAGGAGAGTCAAGATTGCCTGGCCCCAGGTGTCCATGAACCTGCTGGCCAGGGCCTCCGAGCGGCCGAGGGGAAACTTGGTGTCGCCGATGCCGTCCAGGTCGTAGGGGTAGCCGGCGTCGTCGAGGTAGTCCGGCAGGAGGCTGACCAAGTCGAGCTGTGTGCGCATGAAGCGGTCGCGTTCCTCGCCCTTCTCTCTGCCGCTGATCGGCTGAGCGAGGTTGGTGAGGTACTTGGGCGGGCCGAAGATGCAGCGGTTGACGGCCATCTTGAGCAGGTGGATGTTCGTCATGACCGACCAGCGGGCGGGGCGGCTGGTGTTCACCTCGGGGTTGTCGTACTCCACGGCGTACAGCGGCAGATACGTGCCGCTGCGGCCACGCAGGGCACTCAGCAGACTGCGGGTGAGTACGTTGGACAGCTCGCCGTCGGACAGCAGGATGATCCGGGACTCGCTCGGCGGGCGCGCCTCCTTGTTGACGTCGACGAACAGCTTGCGCGCCGCCTCATGCGCCCGAGAGGACTCGCCAGTCTCGCCCGGGAACCAGCAGACCGTCACCGGCACCTCGATCTTCGCCAAGTCCACCTCGGAGACCTGGTACTCGTGGAGCAGGTGCTCGACCTGGTGCTGGTAGAAGGGGCGGAACTGCTCGCCGCTGCCCTGCCAACTACGGGACAGGGTCCGCTCGATGGCCAGCAACGCCATTGCCCGGTGCTGGCCGTCGAGGACGACAAGACTCGACTCCGACTGGTTCCACCACAGTTTGCCGAGGTTTGCCCCGTGGAGCTGTCCGTCGGCGCCGACGAGACGGTGCACCCGGAAGGCGTTGGCGGCCCGCTCCTCCTGCCATTGCGCATCGTCATGCTCGACCGAGGTCGGGGCCCCCAGCGCAGGGAAGGCGGTCGGCCGCTTGTTCTGAAACGGCAGGAGCACGGCCACGATCGGAGGGAAGAACGCCGGACCGGTGGACTTCTGCTTGAGCAGGTACGGGATGAGGTTGACAGCCACCCGGTGATCGTCCAGGTCACGTTGGAGCAGCTGGTTGAAGTCAAGATCTCCCGCGTCCATGACCTCCCGAACCGGGACCAGGCTCTTGGTGAGCTGCCGCTCGGGCGCGTCGGCGTCTCCTCCGAGCCTGGCCTTGGTCATGATGTAGTCGACCCGGCCGGCGGGAGTGTCAAAGCTGCCCCAGGTGCCCTGCACGTAGTCACGGAAAGTGATCTTGGAGCCTGCGCCATACATCCTTACGTTGCCTCTCTGAAGACGGTCGTGCCGCAGCAGGCGGCAGGAGAAGGTGCTCATGGGGCCGCACGGCTGTACGGCGGTCCGGGAGTTGGGTCCTCACGCGAACATCGGCGGCCGGTGGTGCACGGGAGCGGCGCCGTGGGCGGGTCGCCGGAGGCGACCCGCCCACACCGCCTCACTGGTCCTTGAATTCCTCGCGCAGCAGCGCTTCTGTGAACATGCCCCAGTAGGTGCGCAGATCGTCGAAGCGCTCGGGGTCCTCGTACATACCCTCCGCTCGTGCGTAGCCCATGAAGAGCAGGTCGATGGCTGCCTCCGCTCGGCGAGCCAGGTCGGTGAGCTCCTCCGGCTCCATGCCCTGCGCGCCCTCGTCGGCGACCTTCTTCAACGGCGCGTACACCTTGTCGAAGAACGCATGGCGGTGGTTGAGCTTGACCACGGACTTGCCGTTGAGGTGGTGAATCACCAGGAACTCCTTGCCTGGCCACTGTGCGTCCAGCAGCGTGATGGGCTTGGAGTTGATCTGCTCGCGCAGCTTTTCGATCTTGGCGGCGTCCTCGTTGGCGTCCAGGCCCATATCCGCGGCGGCTTGCTGAACCACCTTCTCCTCCTGCTCGGGGGTTGCCCCCCGGCCGGCCAGGCCGTTAGGAAGGGCGGGGACGACCTTGGAGGCGGTGTCCATGCTGCCGCTGTGCTCGCCGTTCTCGAACCGCTTCTGGGTCTCTGTCTCCTTCCACATAGCACGGACCTGCCTAAGGGCCTGCTTCACCGGGGGCTTGAGCCACTCCCGCAGTTCGGTCCGCAGCTTGCTGACCGGTTCCGCCCCGCGCTTGACGTTGCGTACCTGGAAGTACTCGTCCAGCTCCGCAGGGAAGCTCACCTCCACCGCGACGTAGCGCAGCACCTTGTCGCTGCGTCCGCCCTCAAGCAGGCGCGGGATGATGTCGTAGTAGATCTCGCGGCCGTTGCGCAGGATGCTGATCTTGGCCGTGTTGTCGGCGTTGATCTGGAACTCGGTGATGTCCTGACCCTTGTGGTCCGTCTCGCCGCCTGCTCCCTGCCAGGGGCGGAATTCCTTGGGGACGATGGCGACCGCGACGTGCACCTTGTGGCCGTCGATGGTCAGGTCGGTTTCCTCGACGAGTTCGCCGCGCGGGTCCAGCGGCTTGTAGCGGGAGATGATCCTGGGGTTGTCCCGGAGGAAGAGCGGGTCGTGGAGCGTGATGACCTTGCCGTCCAGCTCGAACACCCGACCGGTGTCAATGTAGGTCCGGTACGCGCGGGCGATGAACTTGCGCAGTTCCGAGATCTTCTGGTCGAGGGAGGTGCCGTAAGTGCCGCCGCTGGATAGCCGGTCAATCTTCCCGAATACCACGACCGTTCCGGAGGCGAACGGCCGGTCGTCGCGCCCGACCATCAGCTTGGCCGCCTCCGCGGGCCAGACTTCTGCCTCGGTGGTGGTGATGTACTGCTGCTTGCCGTCTCGGATCTCCTGCAGGTCGATGTAACTGTGGTAGATCTTCGGGTTGCCGGTCTGCTTGCTGTAGATGTCGATGCGCTCACCCAGGCTGAGGCCGGCGAGCTTGAGGCCGACGCCGAACCGTCCCAGTCCCTCGCGCTTCCCGTAGCGGCTGCTGTAGCCCATGGAGAGCACATGGTGCATCTGAGTGGGGTCGATGCCGATACCGTTGTCGGCGATGATCATGCTGTCGATCGTCTTCTTGCCGCGGCCGAAGACCGGCAGCACACGCATCAAGGTGGCCTCGGCCTCGATGGAGTTGTCCAGCGGCTCTCCGATGGCGGCGGTGAGGTCGAAGCCAGCGTCGCGCATGGAGTCCAGTGCGCGGTCCACCTGGATGAGTTCGGCGCGATGGTCGTCTGGGGAGAGGAAGAGCGGGGTCGTCATCAGGGGTCCTTAGCTGGCGTCGGTGGACAGGGACTCATGGCGTCCCTGGGCTTGGGTGTGGAGGCGGGTCTGTCTCGCGGCGCGCTGACCGGGAAGGCAGAACGCGCACGGCGTGGGGTGGAAGTCGGGCCGGTCTGGGTGGATGCGGTTGGACACATGAGGCGCCAGGAGATGGAACAGCGCGCACTCGACGTCGTAGGCCCCGGCCACGCTGGGGTGCACGTCGTAGGTGAAGTAGTCGCCGTGCCGGTCGGTGCAGTGTCGAAGGAGCCGTCGGCGGATGTCAGTGTCGCTGCGGCCGATGTACGTCGGGCGGCCGGCCGCCGTGTACAGGACGTAGGTGCCGATCCGCTGCGGCGGGATGAGGGCGCGGACGAGCCAAGGCCGCAGCCGTATGGGCCTGGGGGTCACGCCGCAGCCTCCGCATTCTGCCAGAGCGTCCTGGCGTGGCGGCGGGCGCGGCTGATGCGCTCGCGCATCCTCGGCAGCGGCACATCGAGGTGGCGGGCCATGGAGGCGGCGTCGTGGCCACGAGCGAGGTCGTCGAGCAGGACGCGCTCGGCGCTGGCGAGTTCCGGCTCGGCCTGCAGCCACGCCATGATCTCCACGACCAGGTAGCGGGCGTCGGCGTACCCGTGGTCGGCGCGCTCGTGGTTGAGCGGGACTACGGGGGCGATGGCGCGGCGACGCTCCAGCGCCTCATACGCGTGCCCCATGGCCGACCGGATGCGGTGCTGAGCAGGGGTGGAGGCGTCCGTCGGGTTGCGCAGGAGCTCGTCGAGGGCGCGATCGATGCGGTCGAGCTCATAGGTGTCGCGGCTGGCCAGCGCCTGCTTCTGCAGAGCAGTGACCGCCCCGGCAACGGGGTGGCTGATCATGTTCGCTCCGGATTGTCTGGTGGTGGGCCCCATGCGGTGGCACACGTCCGAAAGGTGAAGCGGTGTTATGGAGTTGTCCGCTTGAGAGTACTTGACGGGACTGACAGGTGACGGTGTTTTGCTCGAAGCTGGCTGCTTCGGCCCAACTGCCCCCTCACTCCTAGAGGTCGGGTGGCAGACGCAGTTGTTGCAGCGCGGCTCAAAGGTTTTTGACGAACCGTCGGAAAACGTCGGCGGCATACACGCCAGGACCCGCCTCCCGAGCGATGAGGGAGGCGGGTCCTGGCAGATGTTGCCCTATTCGGCGGTGACGGCGATGAGCTTCTGGATGGAGCGCAGGTCCTGGCGTCCGGCGAGGAAGCCAATGCCGCGGTGCAGGTGGATAAGCAGCGTCTTGGTCACGGCGGCGTCGGTGGGCTCGTCCCCATCAGCGACGCACCTCTGCTTGAGCAGGGACATGTAGACGTCACCGTGCGGGCCAGCGAAGGTCTTCCAGGCGATCTCGACGTTGGAGTCGGTGGTGATCTCTCGCACGAGCGGGGTAGAGGGGTCGCGCAGGGACAGCGCCAGCGCCCACCGGCACAGCTCGTTCCACTGGCTCAGGCCAGTGTGGCGCTTGAGCCAGGACAGCTGGTCCTTGGCTGCCTGGGACAGTCGGATGGTGATCTCAGACGGCATGCAAGGCTCCCTCGGTCCACCAGTAGCCCTCCGCGACGCGGGTGGTGAACGTGGTGTCGTCGTGCACGAGGACGTAACTGTGGGCGATGGACGGCCTCAGCCGCTGAAGGAGGTGTTCGTCGATCTCCTCGTCTGTGGACAAGAGGAGGACCTGTCGGCCGGCGTGTGGGAAGTAGCGGTCGACGAGGTGCTCGCGATGGCGGCTGTCCAGACGCCCGAGCGGGGTGTCGATCACTGTGGGTAGACGGTTGCCCGCGACCTTAGCCAGCCCCCACAGTAGCGAGATGGCCAGTAGTTGCCGCTCTCCCGCGCTGAGCCGGGCGGGGTCGATGGGTTCCTCGTCGCGGTTGGTCAGCGCGAGCGTGAACTTGTCGGTATCGATCCGCAGATCCTTGATCAGCCCGCTCTTGCGCATCAGCGTCTGGAAGCTGCGCAGCACAGCCACCTCCAGGCTGCTGATGTGCTTGCGCAGGAGCGCCTCGCCGAACCGATCCAACGTGGTGCGGGCCTTGTCCGCATAGGTGATGACGCGCTGAAGCTCCTCCTCGCGGACGAACGTCCTGACCCTCTTCTGCCGCGCGCGCTCCAGGTCCGCTTCGAGGCGCTCATGTCGGGACCTGGCCTCCGCGACCAGCGCCCTGTGATGCTCCACTGCGGCGCGGGCGACGATGACCGCCTCGGAGGCCCGCTGGCGGTCTTCGATCAAAGTCTTGATCTGCTGCTCTTCGGGAACGGCCGCCAACTGGCGCTCGGCCTGCTGAAGTTCGCGCACGGTCTTGTCCGCGGTGCGAAGGAGCTCCGCCGCGCGGGCTGCGTCCGTCTCCAGCACCTCGTCGAGCGTCGACAGTTTCTGCGGGAGATCGGGCGGCAGGGACAGGTCCAGGGCCAGTTCGGTGGCTGCCGCGCGCTTCTTGCGGTCCGCGGTCAGTTTCCTCTTCAGCGCCGTGCGGTCCGCGGCGGGCACGCCGTCCGGCAGCTGGTCGACCAGCCAGGCGTCACGCCTCTCAAGGACGCCGATGACCTGACGAGCTTCGGCCGCCTCCTGCTCGCGCACGGCCTGTTCCGACAGCGCAGCCAGTTGCTCGCGCAGCAGCAGGAGTGGCAGGGGCCCCTCGGCGAGGCCCCGAAGGTCCTTTTGCGTCTGGGCCAGACGCTCTGCCGTGGACTCCTTCGCAGCCTCGAGCCCGCGCCGCTCCTCGTAGAGCCTCCCCCCGGCGCGCTCGAAGTCGCGCTCTATCTTGGCGAGCTGGGCCTGGGCGACGTCCAGGTGCGAGGTGGCATGTGCCAGGAGCTGGCTCTGGTCGGAGACCTCCTGGGCCGCGGCCTGCGACTTGTCCTTGAGGTCGTGGATCTGATCCAGGATGCCCTGATCCTCCTGCGACAGCCGTTGGCGGCGCTGGAGGGCGAGCAGGTCAGTCCGCAGCTGTTCAACGGCCCTGACGCCGAGAAGGGACTGGACGGCGGCTTCGATGACGTCGGCGGCCCGCTCGGGGTCGGCGAGCTGTTCCACTTTCTCGCCGTCGAAGAAGAACAACGACGCCACCTCGAGGGGGAGGATCTCCTCGACGTGCTCAGCCCATGTCTCGCTGATCGTGTCGTCGTACCTGCCGTCCACGGTCACGGCGAGGCTCTCCCGCACCTGCTTGCCCTTGGCGAACCAGGTGCGGGCCACTTCGTAGGTGCGGGGACGGCCCTCGACGGTGATTGAGAACTCCAGCCGCAGCTCGGCGCCGCGCTGCGGATCGGCTGCCCGGTTGATGCTCTCACGCAGGTAGGTGTCGTATGAGCGGTTACCGCGCCCGCTGCAGCGGGCCCTGGGCCCGTACAACACGAGCTGGATGGCGTCGAGCAGGGTCGTCTTGCCGCAGCCGTTCAGGCCGCCGATCAAGACGATCGGGCGCTTGGGCTTCACCCGAAGGTCCAGGCTCTGCCGGCCCTGGTAGGCGCCGAAGTCGTGCAGGGTGAGGTTATGCAGGTGCATCGGTGGTGATCTCTTCGTCCGCCGTCGTCTGTGTCGGGTCGCTCTCGCGCATTGCCTGCAGCCGCTTGGCGAACCGCAGCGCGTCGTCCGCGTCCTCGTAGTAGCCCTTCTTGATCGCCTTCTCCAGGGCCTCGAAAAGGCCGGCCCGCCGTGTCATGGTCCGATACTGGCGCTCGATCGCGAGGAGCTCACGGGTCATCGAGAAGTGGATCGGATCGTCCTCGCAGGCCTCTTTGAGCAGGCCGATCTCCTCGGCGCCCAGGACGAGCTGCTCGTCGAGCGGCAGTCCTGGGAACTTCTCGCCGGTTGCCTGCTCGTAGATCTGCGGCAGGGAGTCCTCGACTTCGTGCTTCTCGAAGACCCAGATCCGGCGGATCTCCTGTAGCTCCGCCATCGAGATCAGCTCAATGTTGCGCACGTGCTCAGGTGCCTTCTTGCGGACCTGGGCTTGGGCGGCGAGGAGCTTGCGTAGCCAGTCCTCGCGGGCTGACTGCTTGTAGGGGCCGGGGATGGGCCGGTCGCCGAACAGCTGCACGTTGCCGTTCATGCGGCGGAAGTCCCGCGTCTTGGCTTCTTTGGTGACGTCGTCGAGCTCGTTGCGGAGCTTGAGCAACGGCCGCATCCACTGCTTCTCGTCGTCGTTGCGGATCATGGCGGTCATCGATTTGTCCTGCTCCACCAGCGTGCAGGTCCAGCAGCCGAAGCGGCTGTCACCGCACGAAGGCGTGCTGTCGTCGACGACCAGCGGGCACTCGGAGTCGTCCGACGCACCCTGGTACATGGTCAGTAGGTCCTTGTTCTTGTGGCCCCACGGATTGGGGTACTGCATCAAGAACGCCCAGACCTCATCGGTCGACCACGCCTCGATTGGGCTGTAGACGAGGGAGTTGGGGAGGTTGCCGTTGGGCGAGAGCCGATCGCGGACCCGCCCCCTCTCGTGCCGGGTCATCGCCCTTGCCCGTGCTTGGCTCTCCGCCTTGCGGATTCCCAGCACGAGGATCGCCTCGCCGTGCCGGCGCACGACGCGCCGGATGAAGGCGTTTGATGGCTTGATCTTCAACCGCTCAGTACACCACCGGAACTTCGGGCGGGGCGCGGGGTAGCCCTTGCCGATCAGACTGACCCAGAAGGTGTCCTTGATCTCCGGGGTCAGTTTGTGCGACTCGATCGGCAGCTGCTGTTCTTGCGCGGCGGTGCGCATGGTGTCCAGGGACTGGCCTACCCATGCGGAGACGACGGGGTTCTCCACCAGGGTGTCGGTGCTGATCACGTGCACCGGCTTCGTGCGCTGTTCGGCCGGTAGGTCCTTGAGCGCGAGCCACACCAGCTGGAGGACGGCCGTGGAGTCCTTGCCGCCGCTGTACCCGACTACCCACGGCACCTCATCAGCGACGTAGAGCTCGCGGATCTCCTCCGTCAACTCCTCGACGACCTTCGCCAGGGGCCGGTCCTGGAAAGGCGCCGCCGCCTTGGGGGTGCTCATGACTCTCCTCGCAGGTAAGCGTCTTCTACACGCTGCTCCTCGGCGCTCAGCTCGAGCTTCAGGTGCTGACGCAGGTAATTCACGGTCAAGGTCAAGTTGTGGTGGCTCTTGGATACGCGTCCGCCGACCAGCGCACGACCCTCCCAGTCGGTGTTGGCGCGCGACCAGTCCACCGATGACAGGCGCTTAAGCGTCGGCGTCCAGCTTCGCGGCGCCAGCGACTTGCGCAGCAGCGAATTACCTACCCTCCCCAGCGCGTGCAGCGCGATCCCATGTGTGTGCAGGTAGTCGCGGCGGACGTCCTGCGCCGACAGCTCCCGGCGCCGGACCAGCTTCCACTCCGGGATCACCGCATCGACCGCGGCCCAGTACGCCTCAGCCAGCTCCCGGGACTGGTCCTTCGTGATCTCCAAGCCCTGCAGCAAGGACTGGGTGGCGTAGTACACAGAGCTCAAGGTGAACAGCTTGCGCGAGCGCTGGGACAGCGTGGAACTCTCCATCTCAACGAAGCCTTTGAACACTGGCCCGCGCATCGCCAGGAGCCGCGCCGTAGTCGCCAGATCGTCACGGTGGTCGTACAGGACCCCGATGGAGCGCGGCGGTCGCACGGCATGCCGGTTCAAGTCGGCGAACATCTGCTGACAGCGGGCGAGTCCGGCGTCGTGGAAGAAGACCACGGCGATCGTCTCCTCGCCCAGGTCGGGGTTCTCCTTCAGGGCCTGTTCGATTGCGGCACGCCGGTGCTGACCGTCGTTAATCAGGAACCGGGCGGCCATCGAGATGCAGATCTGGCCGGCTCGCATTCCTACGCCGCTGTCCGCGATGCCTTCGAAGCGCATGTCGCCATCGACGGAGGCCGTCAGTGCGCTGAAGACGTAGTCGGTGGGGTTGTCGACGAGATAGCGCGTCAGCGCTGGCAGCCGTCCCTTGTTCAAGATCCGCTGGGCGCGCACCTCAGGTGCCAACTCATCCTCGTCGAAGAGGAAGATCTTCGGGATGAGACGCAGTGGGCACATGGACACGTAGAACTCGCGCCCGGCCTGGATGCCGCGGATAGCCGGAAAAACGTACTCAAAACCGGCAGAAGTCGCCGGTTCGACGGGCTGAGAAGCAACAGAAGATCCCACCCGCTCACGCTATCGTACGTCAGGTAAATGACGTACAGGACGTGCAGATTAACGCTCAAAGGTGGATTGGGTTCGATGGTGACGTACCTCGATGCGGCGGCGACGACGCGCGTGGACCAGCGGGTGGCCGATATCGTTCTGCACTGGATGACCGCGGAGTACGGCAACGCGGGCAGCCGTCACGAGTACGGCATCCGGGCCAAGCGCGGGGTGGAGCGGGCCCGTGAGTACCTGGCCGGCACAGTGGGCGCGGAGCCTGACGAGCTGATCTTCACCAGCGGCGCCACGGAGAGCAACAATATCGCCCTGCTCGGGCTCGCCCCCTACGGCGAGCGCACCGGCCGACGCCACATCATCACCTCCGCCATCGAGCACAAGGCGGTCCTCGAACCGCTGGAGCACCTGGCCGGCCGGGGGTTCGAAGTCGACTTCCTCACGCCCGGCCCCTCCGGCCGGATCTCGGTGGAAGCGGTGATGGAACGGCTGCGGCCGGACACCCTCCTGGTGTCTCTCATGCATGTGAACAACGAGACCGGTGTGATCCAGCCGGTTGCCGAGCTCGCGCAGCAACTGCGGGCCACCCCCACCTACCTGCATGTGGACGCTGCCCAGGGGTACGGCAAGGTACCCGGCGACCTCACTACCCCCATCGACATGATCAGCATCAGCGGGCACAAGATCGGTGCTCCCAAGGGTGTGGGAGCGCTGGTCACCCGCCGCCGCGAGGAGATGGACGACGAGCGTGTCCCCCTCGAGCCCATCCTGTTCGGCGGCGGCCAGGAGCGGAAACTGCGTCCCGGTACCCTGCCCGTTCCTCTGATCATGGGGCTGGCCGAGGCGGCGAGGATCTTCGAAGCCGAGCACGCCCAGTGGCAGGCCGCGGCCCAGGATCTGCGTTCCCGGCTCCTGGCCGGGCTTGCCTCGACGAGCTTCCAGGTCAACGGCGACCAGGAGCACGTCGTTCCGCACATCCTCAATCTGTCCTTCGAGAACGTGGACGCCGAGGCATTTCTCGTTACTCTCAAAGACCTGGTTGCGGTCGCGACCGGCTCGGCGTGCACCAGCGCCTCCTTCACGCCCAGCCATGTGCTCCGTGCCATGGGCCTGCCCGAGGAGGCGGCCTCGCAAGGCTTGCGCTTCTCCTGGACCCCCGGGCAGGCAACAGACTTGGACGTGGAGGAGCTGGCCCGAGGGGTCGCGAAGCTGAAGCCGGGCTATTGAGATTCCCTCATTCACCTGCGCGGATGAGGCGATGCCCGCGCAGGGCCCGTCCGCAGCGGGCGAGTTCGCTCTCCCACCCATTCTCGGTGCCGATCAGGTGTGGGTGCGCGTACAAGCCGGCCCGCACCTCGGCCTCGGTCAGCCGCCGATACTTGGCGGCGTCCGGATCGTCGGGGTGGAGAAATTCGTGCTTGCGGTGCAGCAGTGGGCGATTCTCGCGGCTGCCGTACGAGTGATGGGAGGTCTCGGACGTTGTGAGGTCCACCTGATAGGACGTCAGCAGGCGAGGATGAGGGTCGCAGTCGAAGTCGGGATAGTCCAGCCAGCTGACCGCTCGCCCTCGGTGGCAGAGCTTGAGCACCGTCCATGCCTGCGGGCGCCCGGCAGCGATCGACGCACAATGCTCATACAGCCGCAGCACCGTGGGCATCCGCTCCACAGCACGCCGATGGACGTACAGGGCGGTGGGTGTCAACTTGCCCACCGCGGAGGCGTTCATCGCCCCACGGACGTAGGTGTCGTCCCGCAGCTTGAGCAGTAGCCGATCTGCACGCTGGCATGCCTCTTTGTAGGACGAGAAAAACGCCCGGATGTCCAATTGCACAGTCAACGGCAGGCTGGTGAACGGCCCCCGGCCATTGAAGAGCTCGACCGCGAGGAACAGCAGCGTATTGAGGGTGGTCCGCTTGGCGCCCTCGTCCACCTTGGCTGGGTCGGCGGATTCACGCACGAGCCGGTTCACCTCGGCCGGACGCAGATGTCCCAGCAACTGGGCAGTGGGCAAGGGCATCTCCTCCAGCCGCGGTGGCCGCCCTCGACGCTCCACATGGTCAACCAGCGCGGCAATCGCGGAGGTCGTGTCGTCCGAGGCCAGCCAGTGGTCGTCGGCGATGATGCGACGTGCCAGGTAGCTCAGCCGCGCTGTGTCGTCCTTGAAGGCGTAGATGATCCCAGGTGAGGCGGAGACGGCACGGACCCCCGTGACTTCTTCGACGTACGTCCGTAGCTCGCGGGTACCGTACAGGTGTTGGAAGGTGTTGCGCCGGGTCAACAGGCCGTCACCGAACTCCTCGCCGCTGACCTTCGACCGCTCCCAAGTCAGGCGCGCGGAGACGATCAGGACTGTGCTTGCCAGTTCCCACGCACGCTGAAGGGTGCGGCGCCGCTCAGAGGGGTCCTCGATCACGTTCAGGACATAGGTCAGCAGCACGACCGGGCACGGTTCCAAGCGCACATCCGGCTGGTAGAACGGATCCCAGCCGGCCGCTTCACACCCCATGTGCTCCAGCGCGCGCACATCCTCCCCACGCCCGCACCCATAGTCGAGCACCGCACTGCCCGGCAGGATCTGCCCGTCGACGACCGCCTGGCGAGCAGGAACCGAAAGCCCACCCCTGCTGATCGCGGTCAGCCGACGGTCGCTGCCCCAGCCACTCTGGCCCATTGATCACGTCCTCACGCACAATCAATTGACAGACCCGGCTGCATCCACGAGACGGCCGTTGAACACCCTGACCGCCAGAGACCGCCGGGTACGTTTCAGCCCCGGCGACATGACCGAGGTCAGCGGTCCACCGGGGCTTTCGCGCTAAGGATAGCTCTGGCTGACAGCCGAGGGGGCCTTTTTGCGCTCGGAAGTTCCTCGCCCCACGACTGCCGGGGCGAGGGCATCCGGGGTGCCTGCTGCGCCATCCGCCTTAAGGCCAGGAGATATTCTCTGGAAGGTGCATCAGCCTGCCGTCCTGGATCTCCCAAACATTTTTGAACGCCGCGCAGCGGGCGAGGACGTCGGAGCCATCGCGCTCCAACTGGTGAGAGCGTGTGGTGGCCAGGAACATCCGACTGGGGCGCTCAGACGTTCCCGGTACGGCAGGCTTTGAGTAACGAGCGGTGCCAGTGTTCAGCAAGAACGGGCAGCCAACGGATCTGTCTGTTGCTGCAAAGGTTGCACACTCAACGTGCATGGGAGGATCCAGTGTCAGGCGAAGCCGAATCACTGACGGGCCGCCGATAACTGCACGCCAGTAGCGAAGAGGGGCACCGCACAAACCGCACAGCTCGTCGCGGATGCACTCCAGGCGTCGAGCACCGTCCAGTTCCGTGAAGTCGGGGCGGCCATCGGGGCGAATTGCTGTGACGTAGGTGATCGGGTAACCCCTGTGATCACGAGGGCGGTTAGCCAACCACTTCGGCAACGGGGTACGAATTCTTTTGGTCGTCGGGTTATCTGGAGTCATGTGTGAAACTCCCGTATTCTTGATGTTTATCAATCAGTTCGCAGGCGCCTGTGTCAGCAGTCAGATTTCTGGTCCTCGTGGGAGGTTTTCCTTCGCTGGCGAGCCGGTTTTTCTAATACCCCTACGTTGGCATGGATTGGATCAAGTAATCCAGTCCTTCGTGTCTGCCGTGAGCGATAGAAGAGGGCCTGCGCTGTACGCGATTAATTGACGGTTCGTAGGAACGCGTGGCAGGAGTGTGAGCGCGCTGCGCAGCAGCGATCGCTAAACCGAGCGCGACGAACTGACTTCGCGGGTTCCGGTGGGATGGCCGTGCTCAGCTCGGTGGTAGGCCCGGGGAACCTGGTCAGCGCCGCGGTGCTGGCGCCGGATGGGCCGCGCAGCGAATGGTGGTCATCCTGGCGGCGGGGTGGGCGGGTGGTCAGGTGATGAACTGCTGACAGTTGCTGCGGCGCTCGGGCTGCAGTTGATGCCGGCGAACGCCTTGCTGAGGTACTCGCGCTTCGCGCATGCTTCGACATGGCCCAGTGGTCCGCTGGCCGGGCGACCCCGCGAGCATCAATCGAGTTCGGGGTGGCGAACGCGCAATCTGTCGGCTCAGCCTTCCCAGGTTCGAATCCTGGCGCCGCCACGCTGGGAGAGACCCCCTGGATCAGGGATATGACCTGATCGGAGGGGGTCTTTCAGATGCAGGTGCTCGATGATGAGCGCTCTCACCTGGGCCGGGTCGGGTCGAGCTGCGCGGAAAGCCGAGGCCGTCCGCAGGACCTCGTTCGCCCGGCACAGCTCGCGCATCTCGCGGCGCAGCTGGGCCAGCTCCTCCTTCTCCTCGGTGGTGAGCAGGTCGTCCCGTTCGCCGGCATCCGCCTCGGCCTGCTGGATCCAGCCGCGCAGGGCCCCGTGATGCACGCAGAGCTCCTCGACCATGCGACGGATGACGCGCTTCGGTTCCGAGGTGCGGTACCTCCGCACCGCACGTGCACGCAACTCCAGCAGGTATGTCCTGGGGGCAGGCATCGTCAGATCTCCTCTCACGAGATCCATCTGACTGCTGTCACCCCTCCTCGCATCTCGGGGGGACCTCAAGTGGTGATCGGGGGCAGACACTGTTTTCTTCAAGGCAGCCTCAGGGGAAACCGCAGGTCAACAGCCCTCGAACCGCCCTGACTTTCACGGCGCCTTCAACAGTCTGCTTGATCGGCCTTGACCGCGTCCCGGAGGTGGCGGGCGCCAGCGAGCAGATGGAAGCCTGTCTTGACGAGGTCGGGCGAATGCCCGATGTAGTGCAGGACGGCCGCTGCGCGCACGGCATCGAAAACACCCGGGCTTCCGCTTCCCACCTCTGGGATCATGAGTACGTACTTTCTGGGGGAGGGAAGCATCATGACCACGGCACGGGGCATGTTTGATGGATTCGAGGCATACCGCACACCGTCCGATCGCGACTACCGATCGGCCCTGCAGCATGGCCTCGTTGTCCTAGACACCAACGTTCTGCTCGACCTGTACCGCATGAATGGGCGCGTCCGCGAGGACATGCTGACCGTCCTCAAGACGATCTCCGAGCGCCTGTGGGTCCCCCACCAAGTGCTGGTTGAGTTCTGGCGCAATCGACAGAGTGAAGAGCTCATCACCTACCACGACAAGAAGGCCGCTACCGCAGCGGAGATCTTGAAAAGTTCCATAAACCGGTCACGTAGTGCTCTGGAAGAGTGGGCTAGGAATGTTCACATAGGTGACAACACCGACATCGTTTCACCGATGTACGAGAAGCTCGATCGCGCAGAGAAGCTCTACCAGGAAATCGAGGAGAGGCTGGAGCGCCAGGCCACCAAGGATAGAGTCCCGGGGATTCGCAACACACACACCGACCCGGTGATCACTGTCCTGGAGCAGCTCCTCGATCAACGTGTCGGAGTTCCCTTCCCTCCGAAGCAACACGCGGAGGAGGTGCAGCGCGCTAAGGAGAGAGCTGACCAGCAGATACCACCTGGATACAAGGACTTTGAGAGCGGAAAGAAGGAAGACGATGAGGCGGCGGGGGATTATCTGGTCTGGCGTCAGCTCATGGACGCTGCCCAGAGTCACGGGAAGGATGTCCTCTTCGTTACTCGGGACCTGAAGGAGGACTGGTGGCGGAAGGCTTCTGCTAAAGCCGTTCGGCTTCCGCGTATCGAGTTGGTGAATGAGCTGCGTGACCTCACTGGTCTGCGACTCCTTATGGTCGAGCCCAGCACTCTGATGCAGCAGGTCAGTAGGGTATTCCAGCTCGAAAAGCAAGTTGACCGGAACTCGGTCGATGCCTTGCGACACCTGGAGGCAGCCGAAGCCGACGCCGACGAACTGCGCCACGCCGCAACCCGCTCTCGCTACCGCTTAGCCAAAGTCCCCGGCGGCCGCAGTAATGACTACGTCGAGACGCTGTGGCTGATGGCCCAGTTGGTTGAGGAGAACCCTCAACTGAAGACCTGCCTTGAGAAGTTCATGGAGTTCTTCACGAGCGTCACACTTGAACCCGAGGCGCGCAAAAGACTCATGAACCTAGTTTCCCTTGGATTGTCCGTCGTCCAGGGAGGGCAGATCTCTCTCACCGCCTACGGTCGCAAGTTCGTCGAGAACCGCGACGCGCAGTTGCTGCGCCGGCTTTTCATGGAGCGCATCTTGGGAGCCCAGGAAGTTCGCCAGCTGCTTGACGAAGGAGCCTCAGTGGCTGAGGTGAGGCATCTGTTGGATGAGCAGCCCGACCTTGACCTCAGTGCTACCCAAAGCGAGCTTCTTCTACGGTGGATGGGAAAGCTGGACCTCCTTTCCACCTAACTTGGCGCAACAGAAACCTGGAGGCGCAGGTTCCGTCATCGATCTGTCTTATGCGACGTGTCTTGCCGCTATCTCAGTGCTGACGGCTGGGGTTGTGCGTCGCCGGCGGCGATGAGCTTCGAGCCCGCGAGCGCCGAGCCGGAGAGCGCCGCCCGGCGTCAGCCCTGAACGTGGGGTCCGCTGGCTCTGGTTGCTGTCGTCAAGCGAGCGGGTCCGGGAACTCGAACGTTGACTCGTCCTCTCCGCGTGCCCTGGCGACGCGCTCGCGCAACTGATCGATTTGATTGGTGGGCAACTTGTCTCCGACCACCATGTAGGTAATCAGGTCAGCGGCGAGGTTGTAGTTCTCTTTCTTCGTCAGGATGTTGTGCGCGGAGTTGATGAGGACGTCGCGCCACAGAGGAGCGGTGAGCTTCCAGTCGAGCTCGTAGGTCCGTTCTACGGCATCCTCAAGGAGCAGGTCGGGTTCGGCCGCCTTGAGGATCTGGGAGAGCGCCTGGAACAGCACGATATGGGTGGCTGGCTTGAACAGCAGCCCGTAGTCGGCGTCCTTGGCGCGCAGCTCGGGGAGCAGCTTGGTGTTGTCCCGGCCGTACTTGAGCTTCGGCATACCGTCCAGGACGGTCGTCCACCAGCCCTCAACGTGCTCGTATCCCTGGTCCAGGGTCTCCTCTGAGGGGCGAACGTGGGTCTTCTTCTCGTTCAGTTCGTCCGCCATGTCGTAGTGCTCAGCGATGATGCGGACGGTCTCGTAGATGGCACTGAGGGTGGTGAGCTGGGTGCTGCGTTCGGCGATCGTGTTGTTTCTGTAGTTGACCAGCGACTCGTTCTTGTGGTTCTTGCCAGCCAGCGGACCGTCGCCATCCGCCAGGCGTCGGGTCAGGATGGCGAACCCGTCGTCCTCACTGGTCAGGATGTTGTCGCCGCGACTGGTGTTCTTGGCGTAGCGGTTGACCTTGTTGAAGATCTTCCGCGTGTGCTGCGTGCTGATGCGCGGGACGATGATGACGGTTACCTCGTCGTCCCCGACATCCTTAACGTAGTCACCCTCGACGGTGCGCATGAGGTGCACCTCCCGCAAGGCGGCGAAACGGTGTTGACCGTCGAGGATGATGCGCTCGCCGCTGTCGATGGTCAGGAAGCCAAAGGAGTCCTTGGCCATCGTGGACCGGTACGCCTTCGGTAGGTTCTTAGCCACCTCGCTGAACGACTCGAACTCCGGTTCCTCCTCGGCGTCTAGCAGCAGGATGATGGCGCCGAAGAAGCGGTCAGGAGAGTTGGCCAGGTACGGGGCGATCTCGGTGCGTACGCGGTAGTCGTTGAGCTCGCGCTGGAGTCGTTCGGTCAAGCCGCTGGTGGCCCATTCCTCCTGCTCACTCGCTGGGCGGGCGACCTGGACAAGGTCGCTCACCTTCATGGTGGTCACGTAGTACGGGGTCGATCCCATCTTGGCTCGGATCGCGGTGTGCAGAGTGGGCATGTCAACTCCCTTGGATTTCATCGCTGTTCTGCGGATAGCCCGCCAACTGTTTGTGATCCTAGCGGAGTTGTTTGCGAAAACAGTGCCAGACGGTGTACTGATGGTACGTCAGCGCTGACGGATGCACGTGGGATGGGACGCCTCCACGGGGACGTGTGTACGTTAAATAGTTGACGTACGGATAGAGTAGTGTGACGTTCGCGTCGCAAGGTCCTCCCCTCAACTGGCTGAACAGCAAGGGCTGTTCAGCGTGGCGCCCTGAAGGACAGGGCTGGAGGATAGGAGGCGCGAAGTGGCAGGTTTCGATGAAGGGAAGCCCCGTCGACCGTGGACCGGACCCGAAAAGGCTCAGGTGATCATCGGTGTGATCGGGCTGGCCATTGCGCTTGCCGCCATCGTGGTGCAGTACGCCTCCTAGGCAACTAGGAAGCGTCCACACGCGAGTACGCCCGGCCGCGGCGGGCCGCTGGATATGCAGCGAGCCCGGCCTCGAACAAGGCGACCGGGCTCGTGTTACTGCAGGGAGGGCCTGGCTCTGGCACGAGCTGGGCCCTTCTCCCTCTCTGGTACCCAGCCAAGTTGGGCGGCTACCTACAAGTAAGGACTGTACACCAGGTCAAAAGATCGAGGTAAGGTATAATGTCGGCCGCCAACGGCGGCGTAGACCCTGTGTCGTGCTGGGTAAGGCTGACTACTGCTCTGATCAGGGGTTGGTCCCAGGCCACGGGCCGGCGGTGAGGTCGCCTGGCCCGGGCCGTCTATGAGGTGTCGCTCAGGCGACCTTGGGCGGGGTCACTCCCTTGCCGTGACCCTCGGAGATCCGGCGCGTGCGGCGCTTCTCCGCCTCCTCGTCGGCCGCCGCGATCTCCGGGTCACCCTCGAAGTCGCTGGCCGCCGACTCCGCGGCGATCTCGATCACGGCCTCGAACTGATCGGTGAAGGCGCGCATCGCTGCCAGCACCTCGCGGGCCTGCGTGGGAGTGAGCGAGCCGCACGAACCGCCGTAGTCCAACCAGACCTGGGTACGACGGCCGTACGCCTGCGACCGGTAGCCGAGCACCACGGCCCTGGCGGCGAGGAAGGGAATCTGCTCGTTCTCCGCGGGGAGGGTGTTGTCGTCGATGTCGCGGTGTGCGGTCTCGACGGGAGCGGTCATCCATCCGCCGAGCCCATCATCAGGGGTGAGAGTTTGCTGGGCCGGGGTGAGTGACCGCTTCGCGGCGGCGACCCGACGGCCCTGGATGAGTTCGGCGATCATCGTTGTGGCGAAGGTGGCGGCGTATTCGGGCGTGTACTGCTCGGGCAGGGTCTTCTCCATGGACTCCGCGACCGCGGTGGGCAGGGCGCCGATGACCTTGGCGAAGCTGGGCATGTCAGGTTCGGCGGTGGGCCGCTGGGCCGGGGTGCCACCGCGCGGACTGCGGGCGACCTGGGCCAAGTCGCGGATTCGTCGGCCGAACACGTCGAGGTTCTCGGCGAAGACGTCGGCCTGGTCGGGCGTGAAGAACCTTTCCTCGCCACTGCCGTCCTCGACGCATACGTAGGGGGCGCGTTCCTTCGGGTCCACGGAGAACAGGTCCTGGCCGAGGCGCGCGTAGGCGAAGAGCACGTCGTCGCCGCTGTTGAAGGCGTGCGCGTACAGGTCGACGTGTTCGCCCGAGTGGTCGACGTCCTCAAGGTGCGTCGTGTTCTCGCCGGCGTGGTCCTCGATGCACCACGATGTCGGGCAGGCGATGGGGACCTGGACCCCGTTGACGAGGGCGGTCACGACGGACAGGGCAGCGAGCTGGGAGCCGTGCCCGGTCTCGCGCTCGTGGGTCTCAGTGACCGGGGCGACGCGGAGTTGGGTGGTTCCCGGGGGGCTGGTGGTGTCGTTGATGGGCTCGATGTTTTCGATGGACATGTTGCGTACTCCTTTGGGCAGTTCGCTGCGTTGTCGTTTCGAAGTAGTCGCGCTGGTGGGAGTGGTCGAGGCGGGCCGTCCCCGTTAGGGCGGTGTCACCCCGGATGCCGGTTGCTGCCTGGCGGGCGGAGCGTATGATGCGTCTTTTCGTCTGGCGGGGTGCCGTCCGAGGCGGGTCTCCCCGCCCGCGCCCGGACGGTGGCCCACGGGGCTACGCGGCGGAGGCGAACGCGGCGATCCGCGCGGCGGCCGTGACGTACTCCGCCTTGCGCGGCCGGTAGACGGCGGTCAGGGTCGACACCTGCGCGAGGCTGTGGCTCGAGACCGTGCGGGTCTGGCGGGCGCGCCCACCGGCGACGGTGCGGCGGGTGCGGGCCTGCTCGGCCGGCACGACGTCGAGGCGTCAGCCAACTGCGGTTGCGGAGGGGCCCAAGTCCGGAGGCTGCCGCGTCGTCTGGGGGCTGGATGAAACGATCCGTACCAATCGGCGGGTTGGACGAGCAAGGTCGCCTCGCCCGCACGCCGGAGGGCCTGTGGAAAGCCGACAGCCCGGTGATCTGGTTTCTTTTCACCCGTGTTGCCCGTCTCGGTGGCCAGCCGGTGGCCGGACGCCTTTGGACGACGTAACAAGCGGTAGCACAGGTCAAGCAGCCGCACATGCTCTGATCAGGCAGAACGGCACACGGCAGCATGGCCAGGCACTGCACAGCACGAACGCTCACGGTCTCGTAATGCGTAGGTCTCGGGTTCGAATCCCGAAGGCGGCTCCATGGTGAACCCCAGGTCAAGCCTTTGACCTGGGGTTTCCTGTTTTCCTTGACCTTGGATATCCGACGAATCGGGCACTGCTGGTCTGCGCATCGAAATGCGTAGGTCGCCGGTTCACAGCTTGTGTCCGGTTTTCGGTGCGCCGCTGTGACCTGCGACTTCATGGTCCTGAGGGCTTCTGCATCGAATTTCGGAGTGATCGCTGGTGGCCATCCGGTGGCCATTTGTGCAGCGCGCGTGCAGGGAGCATCCGCTCTCGGCCCTGCAGGTGCTGTCTCAGATGCCCCGTCTCTTGTGCAGTCTGAACAGTGGAGACACTTGCCGTGGAGTCCTCGGCGCCGGTGTGAAGCGGCCCGGTCGCAGGTCGCTTTACCTCTCGTGCGGCACCGTTGTGGCCCTGCTTCACCCAGCCAGGCACTGTCGCAAGATCTGCACCCGATGGCATTCGACTCAAGGGTGGGTTGACCATCGCCACCCGTAACAATGCGCTACGGCATTTGAGTTGCCGCTTGGCCTGTTTCTGCTGTGCCGTGTTGCCAGTCTGTCGTGAGCGGTAGTTGAAGGTTAAGGAGCTCATCGAGGCAGAGCGGCCCTGCTGTGGCGGTAGGGGTGTTTGCTCGAGCGGTCGTTGAAGAGTGGCGTGTTCTATGCGTTTGACCTTCATTCGCGTGCGGAGAGTGAAGATGTGTGGCGTTCGAAGGTTCGCCCGACTGGTCGGTAATCGCCCGCTGTCGTCCCAGCTCAGAGGTGATCCGACAGTCAAATTTGTGATGCAGGTCACGTTGACGTTTGGAACTGAGGCCGCGTTAGATCGCGGGATCTATGAAGGTTCTGTGACTACGGGGTGGGTTCGTGGGGTTAAGGCGGGGGCATCGTCATGTTCAAATGCGAAGAGGTAGTTCACGTCGTGTAGCCGGGGGGCTCTCGGCGGCGGCGATGCTGCTGTCGCTGTTGCCCGTTGTGTCGATCGCGAGCGTCGGCGATGCGGCGGCCGCAGTTCCCACATCGGCGCTGACCGAGCAGTCGGCCTCGGAGCGTGCGGCGGCGACCGGTGAGCCAGTAGAAGTGCCGTCCGAACGGACCGAGTACACGACGACCGTGGCGAACCCCGACGGCACCTTCACCCTGACCCAGTCCACACAGCCGCAGCGCGCGCGGGCCGAGAACGGCACGTGGCGGGACGTCGACGTGACTCTGGAAAAACGTTCCGACGGGACGGTCGGGCCTAAGGCCGCCGTGGTGGACATGGCCTTCTCGGGCGGCGGGGACGGAGCAGGGTTGCTGCGCCTCGGACGTGAAGGCCAGGAGCTGAGGATGGGCTGGCCCACCTCCCTGCCCGCCCCCACGCTGGACGGTGCCACGGCGACCTACGCGAACGTGCCGGTCGACGGGGTGGACCTACAGATGACGGCGACCGCCGAGGGCTACCGCGAGGTGCTCGTGGTGAGGTCCGCCGAAGCCGCTGACAGCGCTGAGCTGGAGCACATCAGCCTTACGGCCACAGGGTCCGGCCTGAGTGTCGTGCCTGGTGAGGGCGGTGGGCTGCGTGCTGTCGACGCTGACGGAAACGCGGTGTTCCGGGGGCCTGCGGGACAGATGTGGGACTCGGCGGGAGACGATGCGGCCGCCGGGCCGCAGACCCAACTCCTGTCCAAGACCGCTGGCTTGGAAGCCAAGGCCGAGACCGCTGTCGAGGATCTCTTCCACCCCGGTGAGGGGGACGCCTCGGCGGAGTTGCCGGTGACGGTGGGGGACGGCACCGTCTCGGTGAAGCCGGACCTGGAACTGCTCCGCGGCCAGGAGACGGTGTACCCGGTCTTCATCGACCCGCCCGTGGGGCTGGGTGTCTCCGAGTGGACGAAGCTGTCGTCGGACGGGGACAAGTTCTGGAAGTTTACCGAGCCCAAGGGCGTCGGCCGGTGTGGTGTCGCGGACGGTTACGCCTGCGGTTCCGGCTACACGGACCGGATGTACTTCGAGTTCGGACCGGGCAAGCTGGCCGGTAAGCATGTGTTGGACGCGACGTTCCGTGCGTACGAGACCTGGTCGTTCAACTGCACCCCGTACTGGGTGGACCTGGAGCGCACGGACAACATCTCGGAAGGCACCCGCTGGCCCGGTCCCAAGCAGCTCGACCAGATGGGCGACAAATACGTTTCGGCGGGCCGCGGCGACCTGTGCAGCCCTGAACAGCCGAACGCATGGGTCGAGTTCAACGACAACCCCGCGGAGTCGGACGAGAATCTCGCCTCCACTGTGCGGGCCTTTGCGGCGGGCAAGTTCCCCCGGCTGACGCTGATGCTGCGGGCCAAGGACGAGACCGAGCCGCGTGCCTGGAAGCGGTTCGACAACAACGCGGAACTCAAGGTCTGGTATGTGCACAAGCCGGGTGTGCCGACCACCGTGGGCGCGATCCCCGGGACCGGCAACAGGACAGGCCCGTGCCGCCCTTCGTCGGACCCGCTGACCGTGACGGTGCTTGCGCCGACGATTCACGCGAGGGTGCAGACCCTCGTGCAGCCCGGCGCGGACGAGACGACGCCCGCCCTGCAGGCCGAGTTCGCCATGCAGCGTTCCAGCAACGACACGGCCAAGGGGACTTGGTCGCAGGTGTGGAGCGGGTACAGACCGGATGAGGGATGGGCGACGGACGGTGATCTTCTGCAGATCACCACGACGAACCGGGCGGACGGAGGGCTCTATCGATTCCGTGCGCGTACCCAGTCGCACTGGAGCTATGACGGCCGGTCGGGAGACCTGTTCTCGCCGTACTCCTCCTGGTGCTACCTGCGGATCGACTCGACCGCGCCCAAGGCGCCGACCATCGTGTCGGGAGGGCCGTACAAGGAGTGCACGGTCGATGCCTGTGCTGCGAACGGCGCCCCGGGGGTGGCGGGTACCTTCACCTTCGGGCCCAATGCCGCCGACAAGGATGTGATGGCCTACCGCTGGCGGTTCCTCGCCACGGGCGCGAGTGGGGCGAAGCAGGTCAATGCCTCGAAGGCCAACGAGCCGGTGACGCGGAAGGACATCACCCCGGGTCTGTCCGGTACTCAGACCTTGTCGGTGGAAGCCAGCGATCTCAAGCTGGACAAGGACGGGCGCGTGCGTTGGGGACCGCCGGCGGAGTTCGTCCTCAAGGTGGGACTACCGGCAGGGCCGACGGGCCGTTGGCGCTTCGACGACGGCACGCCGGGATCGAAGGTGGTGGAGGCCCAGGACACCGGCGAGGCCGGAACACGCCACAAGGCCGTCCTGCGTGACACGGCCGGCACCGGTTGGTCGACGATGGCGCGCCGTGGGGCGGGTGACTACTCGCTCTGGTTGAACGACAGCGTGGACCCGGCCAAGCAGACCGGCTACGCGTCGACCGAAGGACCCGCCGTCAACACCCAGGACTCCTTCACCGTGTCGGCATGGACCTACCTGACGGACGCCTCCGCGAACAGGACGGTGTTGTCCGCGCCCGGCGACCGGGGGTCGGCGTTCACTCTCTACTACTCGTCCACGTACAAGAAGTGGGTGTTCAACCGGACCGACCAGGACAAGGACAGCCCGGTCTACATCCGCTCGGTGGCCGATGAGGCCAATCCTCCGCTGCGGGTCTGGACCCACCTGGCCGCGGTCTTCGATGCGAAGAAGGACGCCGACAAGACCAACGACACGATCCAGCTGTACGTCAACGGGAAGCCGCAGGGCGATCCGGTCGTGCTGTCCGACGCCGCGTCGACGTACACGCCCTGGGCTGCGGACCGGAACCTGATGTTCGGAGTCTCTAAGGTCGGCGGTGCGTACGGCGAGTATTTCCGCGGACGGCTGGACGAGGTCGCGGTATGGCAGGAGGCACAGCAGCCTGAGCAGATCCGCGAGGAACACCAGCTGAAGATGGACGATGTGCCGACCAATGAACTGGTCGCACACTGGGACGCCACCATCTCGTCCGGTACGAAGGTCTCGGAGAGTCCGGAAGACCCGGATGACCCCGCCAGCACATCCTTCCCTTATCAGCGAGGTGGTCTGACACTGGCAGGCGGCGCCGGGCTGACCGGAGAGGACGCCACGGCGCTCGTACTCGACGGCGCCTCGGGTTACGCCTCGCGGACGGGGCCGGTGATCGACGAGGCCGGATCCTTCACTGTGTCCGCCCGCGTACGACTCAACAGGGCATTGCTGGAGTCGAAGCCGGACGGCTATCGAGGACTGGTCGCGGCACAGGCGGCCCCGGGGGGCAAGGAGTCCTCCTGGGCCCTGTGGGTGGAGAAGGCCGCAGACGGCCTCTACCAGTGGAAGTTCGGCCGCACGGCAGTCGACTCCACCGGAAAGGTGGTCGACAGCGCACTCGCCGTGGCCCAGGAGCCGGTCGGTGCCCACGAGTTCGGCACATGGGTCGATGTCACGGGGGTCTTCGATGCCGCGCAGCCCTTCAGCGCTGGTGACGGGTCGGAGCGTTTCGGGGTGACCCAGTTGTACGTCGGTCAATTCCCTCAGCAGAGCGAGGAAGACGCCGGGCTGGAAGCCGCTCAGCAGGGTTCGGGCGCGCTCTCGGTGGGTCGGGGTTCGGCGGGCGGTACCACCGGCCATTACCTGCCGGGTGACTTGGCGAAGTTCCGTGTGTGGTCAGGTGCCATGCCGAAGGAACGGGTACAGAGCCAGATCTCCGAGCCGTCCACGTAGCTCTCGCGGGCCCGTCCCAGCGGGCCTCCCTGCTCTCTCTTCCATTGACCTTCAACGGTGCGCGGCCGTTTAGCGGAGCCGCCGCCGCAAGGAGACTTGTCATGACCCAGTTCGCCCCAGGCTCGTCCGGAGCGGGGACAGCCACATCTGGCAGACGCGTCTGGACGAGGCGCATCGCCTCGGTGGTGGGCTTCGCCATGTTGCCCGGCCTGCTGTCACCGGTCGCGTTCGCGGCTGAAGTTGACCCGCTCGGCAGGCCGGATCTGGAAGCCCCGAAGGCGACCAAGGTCTCCCCGTGGACGGTGAAGACGAACAAGAAGGTTGCGGCGCTGGGGGAGAAGATCGAGTCCGCGAACCGTGCTGCGGCGAAGCGCGCCGGTCAGGACAGAGCACGGAAGGTCACCTGGCCAGGCAGCGGCTCGGCAACGCTCTCGTTGTCCGCATCGGGTAGAGCCAAGGGGACCCCCGGTTCGTTGCCGGTTTCGCTCACCGAACCGAAGGCTGCCAAGGGCAAGAAGCAGCCGCGCACAGCCGATTCGGTCAAGGTCGAGGTCCTCGACCAGAAGACCGCCGAGAAGCTCGGCATCAAGGGTGTGGTGCTCAAGGTCACCGGGCCGAAGACGGGCGGGCAGGCCCGGCTGGGTGTCGACTATTCGGCGTTCGCCTCCGCCTATGGCGGTGACTGGGGCGGTCGTCTCAATCTGTTGAAGTTCCCTGCGTGTCTGCTCAGCGACAGCGGTACGGGTAAGTGCCGTGCTCCCAAGCCACTGGTTTCGGTCAACGACCGTGCGGAGGAGCACCTTTCGTCGACGCTGGCGTTCAAGCCGGCTGCGTCCCGCGCTGAGACGACGGTCCTCGCTGTGGCCGCCGGTACCCAGTCCGGCGGCGGCGACTACAAGGCGACTCCCCTGGCGTCCTCCTCGACCTGGGAGGCGGGCGGTTCGGCCGGCACGTTCACCTGGTCCTACCCGCTGCGCACACCGCCGGCCGCGGCCGGGCCCGCCCCCGGTCTGTCGATCTCGTATGACTCCGGCGCCGTGGACGGCCGTACCGCCAACACGAACAACCAGAGCAGCCAGGTCGGCGAGGGTTTCGACCTCACCTCCTCCTACGTCGAGCGTAAGTACGGCTCCTGCGACGACGACGAGCAGGACGACAAGTTCGATCTGTGCTGGAAGTACGAGAACGCCTCCCTCGTGTTGAACGGCAAGGCGACCGAGCTCGTCAAGGACGACACCACCAAGCGGTGGCGCCTGAAGAACGACGACGCCTCCACGGTCACGCACTCCGTCGGTGCCGACAACGGCGACGACGGTGACGCGAAGACCGACACCTCCGCAGGTGACAAGGGCGAGTACTGGACGGTCGTCACGGGTGACGGTACGAAGTACGTCTTCGGCCTGAACAAGCTCGACGGGGCGGGGACGAGCGACCGTACGCAGTCGGTCTGGACCGTCCCGGTCTTCGGTGACGACTCGGGTGAACCCGGTTACAGCAGTGGCAGCGGCTTCTCGGGGCGGGAGAAGAAGCAGGCCTGGCGGTGGAACCTCGACTATGTCGAGGACACGCACGGCAACGCGATGAGCTACTGGTACCAGGCCGAGACCAACCACTACGACATGCTCGGTGACGACACGACCGGCACGGAGTACGTTCGCGGCGGCTACCTCAAGGAGATCCGTTACGGCCAGCGCAAGGACTTCCTGTTCTCCGCCACCCCCGCCGCCTCGAACAAGGTCGTCCTCGACTACTCCGAGCGCTGCGTCGACTCCGGCACGGGCTGTGACTCGCTGACGAAGGACACCCGGGACAACTGGCCCGACGTCCCGTTCGACGCCGTCTGCAAGAGCGGCGACAAGTGCACGGGCAACACCGGACCGTCGTTCTTCACCCGCAAGCGACTGACCGGCATCACCACGTACGCGTGGAACGCGGCGGCGTCGGCACCCGCGTACCAGGCTGTCGACAACTGGGCGCTCCAGCACGGCTACCCGGACCCGGGCGACACCGGTGACTCCGCCGATCAGTCCCTCTGGCTGAAGCAGATCAAGCACACCGGCAAGCGTGGGACCGACCTGGCGCTGCCTCCGGTGACTTTCGAGCACACGCTGCTCCCGAACCGTGTCGACGGCCAGCACGACAACATCCTCTCCTTCGACAAGCCGCGCCTGAAGAAGATCACCTCTGAGGCGGGCGCCGAGACGATCGTGTCGTACATGGAGGGCGACTGCGTCTATGGGCAGACGATGCCCAAGGTCGACGAGAACACCAAGCGCTGCTACCCGGTCTACTGGTCGCCCAACGGGGAGAAGACTCCGATCCTCGACTGGTTCCAGAAGTACCCGGTCTCGTCCGTGCTTACTTTGGCTCCCCACGGGGGCAAGGAGGCGGTCCAGCACACCTACGAGTACTCGACACCGGCCTGGCACTACAACGAGGACCCGTTCGTCCCGGAGAAGGAGCGCACCTGGTCCCTCTGGCGCGGATTCCAGCGCGTCACGCACCTGACAGGCACCAGCGACACCGCCCAGCTGAAGACGGTCACCGTCTACATGCAGGGCATGAACGGCGACCGGGTCCTCGGCACGGACAGCAAGACGCCGCACCCGGACAACCGCAAGTCGGCCTCGGTGACGGGCATTCTCGCCGGCGCGGCCACGGACCGTGATCAGTACGCCGGCTTCGTCCGGGAGAGCGTCACCTACAACGGGTCCGCCGAGGTCTCCGGAACCATCAACAGCATCTGGTCCGAGAAGACCGCCACCCAGCACAAGTCGTACGCCGACACCGAGGCGTACATGGTGCGGGTCGCCAGCAAGACGGACCGCACCCGGGTGACGACCACCGGTACGGCCGTCAACCGAGCCCATCGGATCGCCTACACGTACGACGACTTCGGCATGGTCAGCACGACCGAGGACGAAGGCGACGCGGCCGTCACCGGCGACGAGAAGTGCACCCGCACCTGGTACGCCCGCAATGCCAAGAACGGCATCAACTCCCTTGTTTCCCGTAACCGGACGGTCGCCAGGACGTGCGCCACGACGGATTCGGCCCTCGACCTCCCGGCGGACACCACCCGCCCCGGCGACGTCATCTCCGACACTGCCACGGTCTACGACGACGCCACCGCGACGGCCTGGTCGGCGGCGCAGGAGCCGACGAAGGGCGAGGCGGTCTGGGCAGGCCGCGCCAAGTCCTACGGCAGCGACGACGCCCCCACCTGGCAGAAGGTCGCGACGACGACGTACGATGCGCTCGGCCGTCCGCGTCTGATCAAGGACACCAACAACGCACTGGTCACGGACACGGCCTACGTTCCGACGGATTCCGGCCCGCTGACCTCCAGCAGCGTCACCAACATCAAGGGCCACAAGGTCAAGACCGCCGTGTCGTTCGCGACTGGTGCGCCGCTCAAGGTGATGGACGCGAACGACAAGATCACCGAATCCGAGTACGACAGCCTCGGCCGTGCCACCAGCGTCTGGCTGCCCAACCGCCTCAAGGGCCTTAACCAGAAGCCGAACTACGTCTACGCCTACAACATCACCAACTCGGACCTGTCCTGGATGTCGACCGGCGCCATGAAGGGCGACGGCTCCGGCTACAACACCACGTACGAGTTCTACGACAACCTCCTGCGCACCCGGCAGGTCCAGACCCCGACCCCGGTCGGCGGACGCCTGATCTCTCTCACCCAGTACGACAGCCGCGGGCTGGCGGTCAGCACACAGGGCGACATCTGGGACAACACCTCCGCCCCCTCAAGCAGTCCGGCGCAGACCGAGGGCAGCCAGGCCCCGATCCAGACCGACACGACGTTCGACGGCGCCGGCCGCGCCACCAAGACGGTCACGAAGACCCACGGCGTGACCCGCTGGACCACGGAATCCACGTACACCGGTGACACGGTCACCACGTCCGCCCCACCCGGCGGCCAAGCCACCGCCGTGGTCACCAACACCCTCGGCCAGACGACCGAACGCCGCGAATACGCGGGGCCGACCCCGACGGGCACGGACTACACGACGACCAACTACACGTACACGGACGCCGGTCAGCAGGAATCCATCACCGGCCCGGACAAGGCCGTGTGGTCATACACCTACGACCTGTTCGGCCGCCAGATCACCGCGACCGACCCCGACAAGGGCACGGCGAAGTCGGTCTACGACAGCCTCGACCGGGTCGAGGCGTCCTTCAACGTCGAGGAGGAGAACAAGAAGCTCCTCTACGGCTACGACGAACTGAACCGCAAGACCGGCCTGTGGCAGGGCACGAAGACGGACGCGAACAAGCTCGCGGCCTGGACCTTCGACACGCTGGCCAAGGGACACCTGGACACGGCGGTCCGCTACGACGGTGGATCGGTCGCGCCGGGCAAGGAGTACACGAAGAAGATCACGTCGTATGACCCCCTGTACCAGGTCAAGGAGAGCCAGCTCCTGCTCCCCGAGAACGATGCCCTGGTCGCGGCGGGCGTACCGAAAACCTTGTCGTTCGCGACGGGTTACCGCCTGGACGGCACGATCAGCATGACGTCCCACCCGGCGGCGGGCGGTCTGCCCGCGGAGCAGGTCAGCTACGACTACAACGCGACCGGGCAGCAGATCGCGTCGACCGGCACGACCGGCTACCTGCAGGGCGCGACATTCGCCCCGCAGGGCGATCTGCGTCAGCTGGCCCTGGGCAAAGACGGGGCGGACACGGCGGAGAAGGTGTACCTCAACTGGGAGTACGAGAAGGGCACACGCCGCCTGATCCGCTCTTTCGTCACCGACGACGTACACGGCTACATGCCGCAGGAACTGAAGTTCACCCAGGATGACGCGGGCAACGTCACGTCGATCTTCGACGCCGCAACCCAGGGCGGCACCGCCAAGCCCGACTACCAGTGCTTCACCTACGACGGCCACCGCCGTCTGACCGAGTCCTGGACCCCGAAGACGGCCGACTGCTCGGCTTCGGGCCGTACGATGTCGAACATCGACGGCGCGGCCCCGTACTGGACGTCGTACACGTACACGGCGGCCGGCCAGCGTAAGACAGAGACCCAGCACACCGGTACGGGCGACAGCGCGACGACGTACACGTATGACGACACCAGCGTTGACGGCGACAAGAAGCCCCACACCCTGGACAACACGACCGGTGCCAGGGCGGCCGCCTACGACTACGACGCGAACGGCAACACCACATCCCGCCCCGGTCCGGCCGCCAAGCAGTCGCTCCTCTGGAACGGCGAGGGCAAGCTCGCCAAGACCACCGAGGGCACGGCGGAGACGAGCTACCTCTACGACGCCGACGGGGAGTTGCTGATCCGCCGCGCGAAGGGCGACGGCGACACGGTTTTGTACCTGGGTGGCACGGAGGTCCGCCTGACGGTCAAGGGCACGACGAAGACCCTCTCTGGCACGCGCTACTACACGGCCAACGGCCAGACGATCGCGGTCCGCACGGCAGTCGCCGGCACCGCGGGCTCGAAGCTGAGCTTCCTCGCCTCCGACCATCACGGCACGTCCAGCCTCGTTCTGGATGCGACGACGTACGCGGTCACGAAGCGGTACACGTCACCGTTCGGGGCGCCGCGGGGAACGGCGACGGGCCCCTGGCCGGACGACAAGAGCTTCCTGGGCAAGCCCGCGGACGTGGGCACGGGGCTGACTCACATAGGGGCGCGTGAGTACGACCCGAAGACGGGCCAGTTCATCAGCGTGGACCCGTTGCTGGAACTCGACAAGCACCAGACCCTCAACGGCTACACATACAGCATCAACAACCCCATCACCTTCTCCGACCCGACAGGCCTCGGCCTGAAGTGCGGTGGTCCGAATGATCCAGCCTGCCCGACGCGCCCTGACGGCTCAAAGGGAAACGGGCGGCCCAACGAGGCGGTCGACTACAGCAAGAGCGGCGGAACGGCGAGCAACGACAGTACCGGCAACACTGCGGCAAACGAATCAGATTGCTCACAGATTTGGTGCATGGGGTTGATCCAGGGGCCGCTGGATACTGATTACGTCGTGCGCGGAGATCTGTCGAATCTAGGTAAATTTCCCCCCGCCTTCGATTTCGGCAGGCTAATCAAAGGCGTCAAGCATTTTTTGACCTGGGAATATCGTCCTGGCTGTTATGGGGTCGCGAGCAATGGGGGGATAGGTGCCAAGTGTGAACTCAAGGTCGGGACGTTTGAGATTGGGCCTGGACTCGGAAGGGGGAAGGGGGCAGGACCCCTGCCTGGCCCCAGGAGGATTCCTATGGGGTTTGCCAATGCTGCAGAGTTCCAGAAATTTAGAGGTGAACTGCGTTCCGGCCTCAAGGATGCTGGATTTAAAGAAGGGGCTGTTATATTCCAAGGAAGTTCGGTGACAGGGAAGAGTTTCAAGAGCGGTCGCCCCTTTGGCTCTCACAGTGACTACGACATTGCCCTGGCTGGAGGGGACTTGTGGGAACGTGCCAAGAGTGCTGGCATCCCGTTGCGCTCTGGCGGTACGCGCACTGGCCCTCTCAAGGGGGCGGACCTGGAGAAAATGGGACTCGGAAGCCTTCGCGAGAGCCTCTCGGGGACGGCCAACCGTGAGGTAAACTTCATGGTTTATGAATCGCCCGCAGATGCCATAATGCGGGCCCCAAGTATCATCGTGCCTTGAGTGTCGCAAGGAGGGACTGATGTCTGCACGTTTCATTCTGTACGGGATGGAGGGGTGGGCCTTGAATGAAGCGTCTCGAAGCATCTCTACGGCTCTGGGCGTCGAATTCTCTGTTAGGAATAGTTCATACAAGGGGGGGGATTATTATTTCTATCGAGGGGTGGGGCGCTTGGAGATTTCAATCGAGGAGAACGTGCGTGATGATGAAGGAATTCTCGGGGAGCCTGAATTTCCTCAGTTCGATGCGCTTGTCTATGTGAATTGCAGTATCTCTGAAGTTGAGCGAAAGCTGTCAACTGTAGAGGATTTGCAATTGCTCCGCGCGGAGACTATTTGATTTTCATCCAACCTCGATCTTTCGTGAGGGTCCGCCGACGGAGTCGGTGGGCCCTTTCGCTTTCCGGAGTTGATGGTGGGCAGCTCGGCGGCCCGGTTGTCGCGTCGGGTGGGCGGCGGGTTCCGCTGCGCAGGATCGAGAGGTTCTTGCGCCTTCTCGCGGCTACGGGGCGGGGAACTCCCGCGCGCCGTGTTCCCTGGCCGAGATGGGGCCGTAGCCGATCGCCGCGCAGAGTTCCTTCCGGGAGAGTCCCGCCCGCTCCGGCATCCGCTTTTGCATCTTTCCGACTGCGGCGAGCAGCCCTGTCGTTTGCGTGGCGTCTTGCGGCTTTCGATCCCTGCTCTCCGTCCCCTGCCTGCCCCACCTCGTGTCGAGTGCCCGAATTCACAGGCTGCACAGAGGATGTTCTCCTTGCGGCTATCAGTACCCTCGCACGACCATGATGCTGACTTGGCGACGCCGACAGAAGGTCGTGGGAGGCCGACAACCTGGGTGATCCGGTTCATTGTCACCTGCGGCGCCTGTCTCGGTGGCCAGCCGGTGGCCGGACGCCTTTGGACCACGTAATGCGAGACAGCACAGACCAAGCAGCCGCACATGCTCTGATCAGGCAGGACGTTACTGGGCAGCACGACCAGGCACTGCACAACACGAACGCTCACGGTCTCGTAATGCGTAGGTCTCGGGTTCGAATCCCGAAGGCGGCTCCATGGTGAACCCCAGGTCAAGCCTTTGACCTGGGGTTTCTTGTTTCGGATGGCCTTGAAAACGACCCATATTGCGCCTCTGTGGTCTGTGCATCGTAATGCGTGGGTCGGGGGTTCGGTTTCCGTGACCGTGTAGGCAGCCTAGGACTCTGAGCTGGGCTTTTGCTCATCCGGGAGGGGTGGGTCAGGTATATGCGATGGGGTTCGGTGGACAACCGGTGGACAAGTGTGTCTGACGCTTCATCAGCGGGTGCGGTTGAACCTGGACCGACGGGTGAAAACACGATCGCCCTCGATGTGGCGAACGAAAACAGCGGGACTGTCCGGTCCGAACAACTTCAGCTACCCGCCCTCGATCCCGTCGTATGAGGGATAGTGTCCTCGGGCTCGTAGTGGCCGTTCCTGTTCGAGTTGGGCAAGGAGCCGGAGGCGCCCGCATGTTCTGTGCTGGTCCTGCGCCGGTCCGTGGCGGGCTGGCGCGTCGACGACCGTTGGCAGGACAGGGCGCACGTCCTTAGCGCCGAAGCGGATGCTGAAGGTCAGCCGTCCGGGAACATCCTCCGGATTTCAGTGTCCAGCTCAGGGCGGCGGCGTCCTCCGGGGGCGACGTTGGCCCCAGCCTGACACCGATGGGTTGTGCACAGCGTGCGCGAGGCCAGCGTGGAATCCATCCTGCCGGTGCGTCGGCTCTCCGGTCACGATTCGGCCGAAGTGGGTGGATCCGTTGTATCCGCCGCGCGCGTCCTCCCGCGCCAAGGGCTGCTCATGGGCATGAGCGGTGCGTGCGGTGGAGGGCTGTGGGCGGTTCAGTCTCGAAATGGCCTTGATCCGGTAAAGGGAGTCCCATACGTTTCTTTGGCCACTGCAGTACGGCATGGCCACATCAATTTCATAGCGGGCTCTGGGGAGAGCCTGAGGGGGAGAAAAGGGTATGACCAACCCTTGGTTCCGGCGGCTTCGTGCTGCCCGGACGCTCGGCATGCTGCTCGGCAGCGCCGTCGTCCTGGGCGCGCTGCCCGCCGTCACCAGTCCGGCCGGCGCGGCCGGCAGCACAACGCCGGCCTCGGGCGAGGCGGCCGCGTTCGCACTGGCAGCTGAGACCGGCGAACCGGTGGAGATCATTCAGCAGCGTACCGAGGACGAGCTCGTCTTCGCCAACCCGGACGGCTCGTTGACCAGCGAGACCAGTGTCCAGCCGCAGCGGGTGCAGCGTCCCGACGGCAGCTGGGTGAAGGCTGACGCGACCTTGGAGCGCCGCCCGGACGGCACGGTCGGTCCCAAGGCCGCCGTCGTCGACCTGGCCTTCGCGGCGGCGGGCTCGTCCGACTTCGTCACGCTTGGCGAGGAGGGCAAGTCCTTCACGCTGAGTTGGCCCACGCCGCTGCCCGAGCCGGTTCTGATCGGGGACACCGCCGAGTACCGCGAGGTGCTCCCCGGCGTGGACCTGCTGGCCAGCGCCTCCGTCACCGGCTACTCGTACGTCCTGGAGGTCAAGACGCCCGAGGCGGCCCGCAGCTCTGAACTGGCCGCACTACGGCTCCCCGTACGGGCGGAGGGTCTCGATCTGTCCACCGGGCCGACGGGTGGTCTTCAGGCTGTGGACGCCTCCGGCGAGCGGGTCTTCGGCGGTCAGGCGCCCAAGATGTGGGACTCCGCGGACTCCGGCGACGAGGTCCCGGCGGACGCTGTGCCCGCCTCCGGGGCTCAGACTTTGCCGCAGGAGGCGCCGGACGCTGCGGCCAAGGTCGCCGACATGGCCCTCGACGTGTCGGCGTCCGCGGTCACTGTCGAGCCCGACCGGGCCCTGCTCACCGCCGCCGACACCGACTTCCCGGTCTACATCGACCCCGAGGCCGGTATGTCCAAGAGCGAGTGGCTGTATGTGTCCAGTGCCAACCCGAGTACCGAGTTCCACAAATTCAAGAAGGACGAGGGCGTCGGCCGCTGCTCGGCCGACACCATCGGCGGCATCTACTACGTGTGCAGCGGCTCGCCGTACACGAACCGGATGTACTTCCAGTTCAGCACCGACGGCTGGAAGAACCGCACCATCTCCAAGGCGGTCTTCCAGGTTTACGAGACCTTCTCCTTCTCCTGCACCAAGAGCACCGTCAACCTGCACATGGTCGCCGAGGGTGGTGTCGACTCGGCCACCAACTGGAACAACAAGCCCAAGGACGGCGACCTGATGGTCGACCGGTCCGTAGCGTACGGGCGGGGCGACAGTTGTAGCCCGGACGCGCCGGCCAGTTGGGTCGACTTCGAGGACAGCGCCAACGAGAGCAACGAGAACCTGACCTCCTCCGTCCGTAAGAAGGCCGCGGGGGAGGACCCGATTGCGTTCTCGCTGCGGGCTGCCGACGAGGGCGACCCCAATTCCTGGAAGCGGTTCCGGGGGGACAACGCCAAGCTCGTCGTCACGTACAACACCCGTCCGAACAAGCCCACCGGGGAGAAGCTGAGCAACCCGGAGGAGAAGACCTGCACCACCGACAACACCAAGCGGCCGTGGATCCGTGACGCGACCCCGGCCATGTCCGTCAGCGGCACCGACGCCGACTCGCACACGGACGGCTCCGGCCAGAACCTCACCGCGACGTTCCGGGTGTGGGACCAGGTGGACGGCCGGCCCATGGTCTACGAGGGCAAGGACGGGCCGCAGAACGAGGGCAGGTTCGAGCGGGGGATCCCGGTCAAGGAACTGGCCCACGGGCACGGGTACAAGTGGCACGCCCAGACCTACGACGGCTCCACCGGCAAGCTCAAGGACTCCGGGTATTCGGAGTGGTCCGACTGGTGCGAGTTCGTGGTGGACGTGAAGGCACCCACCACCGAGCCGCACGTGGAGCCGGTGGCGAGCGAGGCAGACCTGCCCGTCGGTGCCAAGCGGCACTTCACGCTCTCCGCCAACGGCAACGCGGACCCGGTGTTCAAGAACGACGTCGAGTTCTACGAGTGGGACCTCGGCAACGACACACCCGCCCGTAAGGCCGACCCGGCTGCTCTCGGTGGCAACGCGACCATCGAGGTGCCGACCAGTACCTTCGGTCCGAACGTGCTCTACGTGCGCAGTGTCGACCGGGCCGGCAACCGGGGCCCGTTGGAGAAGTACTTCTTCACCGTCGACCGCGCCTGCGCCGACATCCTCGCCGACACCTGCGCCGCCGCGGTCTACGGTCTCGACCAGACCTCGGGCGGCACGGCCCCCGACAGCTCCGGCCACGGCCGGGACCTGACGGTGAAGGGTGCCGACTGGGTGGCGGGCAACAACTCCGCGAGCGACCCGGCCGACAAGGCGCTGCGTTTCAACGGCACCGCCGACCATGCCACCGCTGTGTCCGCCGTGCACACCGGGCAGGCGTTCACCGTCTCGGCGTGGGTGCGTCCCACCTCGCTGTCCAAGAACATCTCTGTGGTGAGCCAGGCGGGCAGCCAGGGCAACGGCTTCAACATCTACTACTCCACCGCCTACAAGCGCTGGATCTTCGGTCGGCACATCAGCGATACCGCGGACTCCGACATCGTCCGCGCCATGGCGTCGAGCGAGCGGCCCGCGACCGTGAACAAGTGGGTCCACCTGGCCGGGACCTACGACCCGGTGGCCCGGAAGCTCACGCTCTTCGTCGACGGCGAGGAGCAGGGCAGCACCACCGTCACCGACGTCTGGAACGCCACGAAGGGTCTCAACATCGGCCGCGCCCAGTACGGCGCCGACTGGTCCGACCCCTTCGCCGGTGACATCGACGACGTGCGCCTCGTCCCTGGCCTGCTGTCGGGGACGGAGATCTTCCGGCTCGCCAACAGCTGACGACTGCTGTCGACCGGTGTCAACCACTGATGACTGCTGACGATCACTGACGACTCTCGACCAGAGCCGTCCACCCGGGTGCCCGCAATCTAGGGCACCCGGGGCACTTTTCCACACCCATACGGGAGGGGGAGCGCGCGTGCGCGCATCTCGCAGACACAGAACACACGCCTGGGCCAAAGCCCTCGGTGTCACCCTTACTTCAGCCCTGACGATCACCTTGCTCCAGGGCACCCCCGCCCTCGGTGACGACCCCGACGAGGCCCGGGAGAAGCGGCGTCCGAAGACCCAGGACGTCGTCTCGACGCCGGTGGTCGACCAGGACGGCCAGGCCACCCCGCTCAAGCACACCAAGGCGTACGGCAAGCCGCTGGAGCTCAAGGCCAGCTGGCCGAAGGCGGGCAGCGCGACCGTCGACCTGGCGAACTCCAAGAAGCGCGGCGCGCTGTCGAGTACCAAGGCCGGCTCGCTCCCGGTCCGCGTCGGCACGCCGAAGGGCATGACCCGTTCCACGATGGCGGCGGCCACACCCGCCCGCGCCAAGGTGGATGTCCTCAGCCACGCCGCTGCGCAGAAGGCCGGTATCGACGGCCTGCTGCTCAAGGTCACGCGTGCCGACAGCCGTACCACGAACGGCAAGGTCTCCGTCGAGGTCGACTACGCGGCCTTCGCCCAGGCCTACGGCGGTGACTGGGCCCAGCGGCTGCGTCTGGTGGAGTTGCCCGCCTGTGCGCTGACCACGCCTAAGGCGGCCAAGTGCCAGACGAGCACGCCGCTGAAGACCGACAACGACGTGCGCGGACAGAAGCTCACCGCCGACGTGGCCGCGCTGCCCGCCGCCAAGGCCCCGCTGCTCGCGGTCGCGGCCGGACCTGCGGGCGGTTCGGGCTCGTACGCCGCGACCTCGCTGGCGCCCTCCGCGTCCTGGCAGGTCGCCGGGCAGACCGGCGGCTTCACCTGGCAGTACCCGCTGCGGGTCCCGCCCGCCGTTGCCGGCCCCTCACCGCAGCTCGGGCTCGGTTACAACTCCGCAGCCACGGACGGTCGGACAGCCTCCAGCAACAACCAGACGTCCTGGATCGGTGAGGGCTTCGACCTGAGCGCCGGTTACATCGAGCGCTCCTACCGCTCGTGCACGGAGGACGGCCACGACGAGGCCGGCTCGCAGAAGTACGACCTGTGCTGGCACTCCGACAACGCCACCATGAACTTCGGCGGCCGGGCCGGTGAGCTGGTCAAGAAGGGCAAGGACGAGTGGCGTCTGAAGCAGGACGACGGCACCGTCATCGAGCGCAAGTACGACGGTTCCAACGCCGACAACAACAACGAGTACTGGGTCGTCACCACCACCGACGGCACGCGCTACCACTTCGGCAAGGGCAAGCGCGAGGCGGCCGACACCGAGTTCACCGGCTCCTCCTGGGAGGTCCCGGTCTTCGGTGACGACAAGGACGAGCCCTGTTACGCGGACACTTTCAAGGAGTCCCGCTGCCAGCAGTCGTGGCGCTGGAACCTGGACTACGTCGTCGACGTGCACGGCAACACGATGACGTACTACTACGGCACCGAGACCAACAAGTACGACAGCGTGCGCGGCGACAAGGTCGTCTCCTACGACCGCGGCGGCTACCTCAAGCGGATCGAGTACGGCGAGCAGCAGGGCAAGGAGAACACCACCGCCGCGCCCTCGCAGGTCGTCTTCGACGTCGCCGAGCGCTGTGAGGGCGCCGCGGCCGACTGCGAGCCGGGCGACCTGAAGGAGTCCACCGCCAAGCGCTGGCCGGACGTGCCGTTCGAGCAGATCTGCACCTCCGACACGGAGTGCAAGGACCAGTGGTCCCCGACCTTCTTCTCCCGCAAGCGGCTCGCGAAGGTCACCACACAGGTTCTCGGGTCCGACGGCAAGACCTACGGGGACGTCGACGAGTGGGATCTGGCGCACAAGTACCAGAGCGCCGACACGACGCATGCCCCGGCCCTGTGGCTGGAGTCGGTCACCCACTCCGGCAAGGACGGCGCGAACAAGCTTCCGAAGGTCACCTTCTACGAGCGGCAGGATGCCAACCGCGTCAACACCGGCGTCGACGACCGGCTGCCGATGTACAAGTGGCGCATCCGGGCGATCCAGTCGGAGACGGGCGGCACGATCTCAGTCAACTACAAGCCCACCGAGTGCACCCCCTCCAACCTTCCGACCCCTGAGACCAACACCAAGCGCTGCTTGCCGTCCTTCTGGTCGAAGGAGGGCACGGTCGGGGAGAAGGAGGACTGGTTCCACAAGTTCGTGGTCGACACGGTGATCGAGGACGAGGTCACGGTCACCGGCCCGAACAAGGTCACCTCCTACGACTACGAGGGCGCCGCCTGGGCCTTCGACGACAGCGAGCTGGTCAAGACCAAGAAGAAGACCTGGAACCAGTGGCGCGGCTACCGCACGGTCACCATGCGGACGGGTGAGGCGGGCAGCAAGCAGCTCCGCACGGAGACCACCTACCTCCAGGGCATGGACGGCGACCGGGAGAAGGAGTCCGGCGGCACCAAGTCCGTCACGGTCACCGCCTCCGACGGCACGAAGGTCCGTGACGACGCCCGCCACCAGGGCTTCACCGTGGAGCAGCGCAGCTTCAACGGCGGCGCCGAGGTGACCGGTTCGGTCAGCACGCCGTGGAAGTCCGAGGCCACGGCGACGGAGGGCAAGGACGAGGCGTCGTACGCGGCCGTCAAGTCGACGAAGACCCTCACGGCCCTCGACGAGGGCAAGGTCCGCCGCGCCGCCATCGAGCACTTCTACGACTCGTACGGCATGCTCGTCCGCTCCTCCGACTCCGGCGACCTCGCCGTCTCGGACGACGACACCTGCACGACGAACGAGTACAACCGCAACACCAGCGCCAACCTGCTCACCCTCCTCAAGCGGGTCACGGTCGTCCCCGTCAACTGCGATGACGGCGCGCCGACTTCGTTCAAGGGCGAGGCGATCTCCGACGTCCGCACCTGGTACGACGACCGCGACACCTACGGCACCACGCCCACCAAGGGCGACGTGGTGCGCAGCGAGAAGGTCAAGGGCTACACCGGCGACGGCACCCCGCAGTACGTGACGACGTCGACGGCCAGGTACGACGTGCACGGCCGTGTCGTGGAGTCCGCCGACCAGGCGGGCAACGCGACGAAGACGACGTACACGCCGACCACGGGTGGCCCGGTGACCGGCATGAAGGTCGAGGACCCGCTCGGCAACACCACGACCTCCACGGTCGACCGCCGCTGGGGTCTGGTCACCGCCACGGTCGACCCCAACAAGCAGCGCACCGACCTGGAGTACGACGCCCTCGGCCGCCTGCTGAAGGTCTGGCTGCCCGGCCGCGCCAAGGCGACAGACACCCCGAGCCTCGAATACGCCTACCTGATCCGCAACAACGCGCCGGTGGTCACCACCACCAAGTCCCTGCTCCCGAACGGCTCGGTGGCCACCAGCCACCAGCTCTCCGACGGTCTGCTGAGGCCCCGCCAGACACAGACCCCGGCCGCGAACTCCGGTCGCGTCATCACCACCACCGAGTACGACACCCGCGGCCTGGCCGTGAAGGAGATTGGCCCGTTCTACAACACAGCCGCCGTCGGCACGACGTTCGTCAACGTGGTGGACGCCTCGGAGGGCACCCCTCGCGAGACCGAGACGGTCTACGACGCGGCGGGCCGGGCCACCGACTCGATCTTCCGGGTCGCGGGCACCGAGCAATGGCGCACGAAGACCACCTACCACGGCGACCACACGACGGTCGACCCGCCGACGGGCGCCACCCCCACCGCGACGTACACCGACGCGCAGGGGCAGACGACCAAGGTCCTGGAGTTCAAGGCGTCCTCGCCCACGGGCGCGGCGGACACGACGTCGTACGACTACGACGCGGCGGGCCGTCTCACCGAAGTGAAGGACACGGCGGGCAACGTCTGGTCATCCGAGTACGACGTGCGCGGTCGGCAGACCAAGTCGGTCGACCCGGACGCGGGTACGACGTGGATG
The DNA here is from genome assembly GCF_036322545.1 of Streptomyces sp. SP18BB07. Taxonomy (NCBI): domain Bacteria; kingdom Bacillati; phylum Actinomycetota; class Actinomycetes; order Kitasatosporales; family Streptomycetaceae; genus Streptomyces; species Streptomyces sp. SP18BB07. Next base: position 139,630 of record NZ_JAQYWT010000342.1, on the reverse strand, counting down.
ACGTACAACGACCTCGACCAGGTCAAGACGGTCCGCAACGACCGCCAGATCACCCTCACCTTCACCTACGACAAGCTGGGCCGTCAGCGCTCGCTCTTCAACGGTGACAAGAAGTTGACGACGTGGGAGTACGACAGCGCGACCGTGCCGAACGGCAAGGGGCGGCTGACCTCGGCGACGAAGTGGGTGGGTGACGACGGCTACACCTCGTCGGTCGACGCGTACGACGTGGCGGGCCGCCCGACGAAGACCTCGGTGACGATCCCCGCCTCCGAGGGCAAGCTGGCCGGGACGTACACGGCGACGGCGTCGTACAAGCCGGACGGCTCGAGCGACGACATCGGCCTCCCGGCGGCTGGCGGGCTTCCCGCCGAGACGATCACCACGGGCTACACGGCGACCGGCCTGCCGTCCTTCACCCTGGGCGACTCGACGGACTACGCCCGCGAGACCCGTTACTCCAACTACGGCGAGATGCTCCAGCTCACGCTGGGCACCGCCAGCGCGGACAAGTACACCTGGCTCACCAACACCTACGAGGAGGGAACCCGGCGCCTGGAGCGCGCCCGGATCGACCGGGAGATCGTCAAGACCCCCGACTCCGACATCACCTATGGCTACGACGCCACCGGGAACATCCAGAAGATCGCGGACACGCCCGAGGGAAAGACGGCGGACGTCCAGTGCTTCACGTACGACTACCTGCGCCGCCTGACCGAGGCGTGGACCCAGACGGCCGCCGCCTGCGCGCCGAGTGCTGGTGAGGCGACCGTCGGCGGTCCGGCCCCGTACCGGCACTCCTACACCTATGACGCCGCGGGCAACCGCACCGGCGAGGTCCGCCACGCCACCGGCACGACCGGCGACGCGGCGATCACGCAGACGACGACGTATGTGCCGAAGTCCCAGGACATCAAGGGCGGCACGCATGTCCACGCGCTGAAGTCGGCGGAGGTGCGTACCACCACCGCGGGTGAGGCGGTGACGGCAGCTCAGACCTTCCAGTACGACGAGGCGGGCAACACCGTCCGTCGCACCAAGGCGGCGACGGACCTCTCCCCGGCGGTCGACCAGAAGCTGGACTGGGACGAGGAGGGCCGCCTGAGCGCGGTCACCCCGTACCTGTCCGGTGACAACCTGGACGAGGCGAACAAGACCTCGTACGTGTACGACGCCTCGGGCGGCCGCTTGCTCCGCAAGGAGAAGGGCGCGGTCACGCTGTACCTGGGCGGCCAGGAGATCCGCCTGGACACGGCGAAGAACACGCTGGCTGGGACCCGCTACTACTACCACGCGGGCCAGGAGATCGCCGTACGGACGACTTCCGGGGTGACCTGGCTGGTCGGCGGCCAGAACGGCACGGCGGAAATCGCCATCAAGGCGGCGGACTCGGCGATCACGCAGCGCCGCACCCTCCCCTTCGGCGAGGTGCGGGGTGCCAAGCCGGCGGCAGGTGCGTGGCCCGGCAACAAGTCCTTCGTGGGCGGCACGGCGGACGCGACGACGGGTCTGATCCAGCTCGGCGCTCGCGCGTACGATCCGGCGGCCGGCCGCTTCGTCTCCGTCGACCCCGTGCTGAACGTCGCGGATCCGCAGCACCTCAACGCGTATGCCTACGGCCGCAACAACCCGCTCGCCTTCCCGGACCCGACCGGTCTGTACTGGGGCGAGTCCTGGATCAGCCCGATCGGTCACGGTGCCCTCGATGTCTTGGGCCTGGTCCCGGTCTTCGGTGAGCCCGCCGACCTCCTCAACGGCGTCTGGTACACAGCCGAGGGCAACTACATCGACGCGGGCCTGGCCTATGCCTCGGCCATCCCGCTCGCGGGTTACGCGGCCACGGCGGCCAAGGGCGCGCGGTACGTCAACAAGGCCGTGGACGCCGCCGACACGGCGACCGACGCCACGAAGGCGACCGAGAAGACCAAGGACGCGGTTGACGCCGCCGACAAGGTCACGCCGCCGGTCACCCCGAAGCCGAAGGAGAAGCCCGCTCCGGCGCCGCCGGCCAAGGCCAAGGAAGCTCCCGAGGCCAAGAAGGGTGACTCCGGTGGCAAGAACGGCGACGGCGCGGAGGCGAAGTCCGACACCGGTGGCGGGGGCGGCAAGGACGCCGAGGCTCCAGCCAAGGGCAAGACCTCCGCCGAAGAGCAAGGAAGCGGCAACGTTTGGAAGAGCAGTGAAGAGCTCAGCAAGGCCACCGGAAAGACGACAGCATCCAGAAATCGCGCCATTGATGCCATCATCAGCGAAGATTTTCCGGACCTCAATCTCACCCATCGCCCCGTTTACAGCTACGGGGTCAACTCCGGCATGGCGAAGCCTAACGTAGGAACGCAAATTGGATTTAAGCGGTTTGCGAGCCGGGCGCTCCTTCGTAATACAGTGGTCCACGAGGAACTGCACCACCGTTGGTTCGCGCGCGGTCTCAGGAACCATCATCCACGCGACGGCTCCGGGACATCGGAGCGATTTTATGGAATCATCGACCGCTACATGTCGATCAGGGGCTGGTAATGACAGAACAGGCAGCTCGGCTACCCGGGCCGTGCCGCGAGTGCGGCGGGGTCGGCACGGAGTGGCTGGTTCAGTCCACCAACAACGGGTGCCTCAGTTGGGAAGTCGAGTGGGATTGCAATACATGCGGAATCTCGCACGACTCGGGTGAGGGTTGGGCACCATCAAGAGTGCGGAACGCGATCCTGGAGCAGCATGGACCCCATTGCCTGAAACTCGCCGATGTTACAGCGCACGGGGGAGCACTGCTGAAGTCCTTCCGAGTAGCCTTCGGTACGTCAATTCAAGAAGCGAAGAGATTGTCGGATGAACTGAAACGGTCTGGCTTTGAAGGCACGCTAGTGGAAATCGCGCTCCTCTCCGAGTTGTTGGAGAAAAACGGAATCTCCAGCGTGACGCAGCCTGGTCGCTGCAGCTAGTCAAGGAGGCCCAGCCCTGCCAGTCAGTCCTGGCAGGGCCGCTTCGCTTAGCGTTCCCGCTCGCTCGTTACCCGACCTGCTGATCTGTGGTGATTTCCGGGACAGCGGAGGTGGCCGTTCTCCACACTTCGACTGCCGGGGACTCGTGAACGATCGAGGTCAGACGTGCAATCCATGATCGATCTTGTAGGGATCGTACAGTTGCCTCCGTAGCCTCTCTAATAGTTCGACGGCGTCGCTGGTAGTCCAGCAGCAGTCTTACTGGCGGGTCGGCGAGAGCGTGACCGGTGGACAGCCGGTGGACAGACGCCTTTGGACAGTGCATCACGGGGTGGCACGGGTCGACTTGTCTCACGTGCTCTGATCAGGAAAAACGTCACCACGTAGCACCACGAGGTACCAGGCAACACGATCGCTCATGGTCTCGTAATGCGTAGGTCTCGGGTTCGAATCCCGAAGGCGGCTCTGAAAAAGCCCAGGTCACATAATCTGTGACCTGGGCTTTTGTGTTGCTCGGGACATGCTGTGTCACGCGGGCCAGGGTGCCGCGAGACGGCTTGCAATGCGTGAGCGGAGCGGTCCGGTGCCCTACTTCTTGGGCTTCTTCCGCTTTGCCCTTCCTCTTGGCCCTTGCCTCGGCTTTCGCGTTGTCCTTGGCCTTCTTGGCGGCCTTGCGGGCTTCCTCCGCCTCGGTCTTCCGTTGAAGTGGGACCAGCTTTGCGGTGGCCTCGGCTGCGTTCTTGCCGACCTGCGGACGCTCTGCTGGATGTCCAGCGAGCCCGGAGGCAGCGACGAGACGCTCGAAGAGGTCGGTCACCTTTCCGGGATGGAGCCAGGAGCCGTCTTCCTGGGTGAAGACCATGCCGGTGCCTGGAGAACCTTCAGCAAGCCGCCAATCAGATATACGTACTGCGCTCGTACACGCCGAACCATGTTTACGCCCGGCGGCGTGGCGTGGTCAGCCGGCGTGGGCTGAGGTGGCGCTCTGGCGGAGTAGGGCCGTGGCGCCGGTGAGGGCGTGGAGTTCGACGATCATTTGGGTGATCCGGGTGTGGGTGTCGGGATCGACGTGCTGTTCCCGGACAAGGCTGTCGTCCACCACCACGGCCTGGGTCGGTGCGGTGACGCAGCCGAGGGAGCGGGCGACCGCCCGCAGGTGCTCGCTCGCCTGAACGGCCGTCAGTGACGAGCCCACCGCCACCACGCCGACCGGCTTGCCGCGCAGGGTTTCCGCGCGCAGATGGTCGAGGCCGTTCTTCAGGATGCCCGAGTAGCTGCCGTGATAGCAGGGCGTGACCCAGATCATGGCGTCCGCCCGCTCGGCCTGGGCCCGCAGGTCGGCCAGGCCGGACGAGTCGGCGGCGTCGGCGTGCAGCAGTGGGAGTCCCGCTTCGGCGAGGTCGCGCAGATCGGATGCGCTGCCGACGTCGGCCGTCTCACGGCAGATGAGTTCCGCGACGGAACGGGTGCGGGAGAAGAGGGCCGCCGCCCCGGTGAGGACCAGAACGCGGCGGGGCTCTACGGCGTTCACGAGCGGACCTCCTGCGAAGGGCGGGCATTCCCGGCGGCGGGGCCCGGGGCCGGGCGGGCCGTCACGTCCGGCTGCTGTCGCGCGGGGTGCAGGGCCCGCTGAACGGTCCGCAGCAGCGGGTCGGTGTCGTAGCCCGTGTACTGGGCGGCGGCCAGCCGTACCGGATCGCCGGAGTGGTAGCGCTCGTACTGCATCTGGCGCTGGCCGAACGCGCTGCCGGTGGCGTCCCAGGCGAGCTTGAGCAGCCGGACGCGCCGCTCGGCGGAGACGCCGTCCGCGCCCCGGAAGTAGCGCTCGATGCCGGGCCACAGCTCGCTGCGCAGATCCTCCTCCGCCGGAGTGCTCAACAGGCTGCCGCCGCCGAGGAGTTGGATGACCTCGATCATCCGGCTGGTCATCCGGGGGAAGTGGTAGCGCAGCGCGAGCACCGGGGCGATCGCCGGGGTGAGGGTGCCCCATTCGCTCGTCTCGGCGTCGGCCTCGGCGGCCAGGACGCCGGCCCTGGCCAGCTCCAGGGACCCCAGGACCTCGCCGAGCATCTCCTTGACGTGCAGAAAGGTCTGGCTGCCGGACATCTCGGCCAGGGCGACGGCGATACCGGTGAGGAGTTCGGCCTTGACCGCGCCGCGGATGATGCCGTGCTGCCCGGTGTGGTGGCGGGCGGTCGTCGCGTCGTACAGGCGGTTGGCGGCGTCGACGTCGCCGTGGAAGAACACTCGGTCCCAGGGGACGAGCACGTCGTCGAAGACACAGGTGGCGTCGATCTCCTCGTACGGTGCGAGGGGGGTGCTGAGGAGCCGGGAGGGGTCGGCCAGCAGGGGTTCCCGGCAGACGATCCGTAGGCCGGGAGTGGCGACCGGGATCGCGAAGGCGACCGTGTGGGCCTCGTCGCCGGGCCGGTAGCCGGGCAGCGGGAAGACCACGATCTCGTCGGCGACGGGGACCAGGGTGCCGATGAGTTTGGCTCCGCGCACCACGACACCCGCGCTCGTCTCTCGGACGATCCTCAGGTGGACGTCGGGATCGTCCTGCTCGTGGGAGGAGCGGGCGCGGCTGAGTGGCGGATTGATGGTGGCGTGTGCCAGGAAGGGGTCACCGGCCAGACAGGCGGCGTGGTACGCGGTGATGTTGCGGCCGAAGCGGGGGTCGGCCTTGTCGAAGAACGGCGCGGCCGAGGAGAAGGCGGTGACCGCGGTGTTCACGAAGTCGGGTGACCGGCCGAGGAGCCCGAAGGTGGTCTCGGCGGTGGCGCGGAACGCCGCTCCGCGCCGGCGCAGCGCCCGGGCGTCCCGCGGCGCGGCCAGCGACAGGGGGTAACGCTCGGCGCCGTCCTGGTAGGTGAGCACCTCCCGCAGCGAGGCGTCGTGCTGCTGGTCGTACAGGCGGGCGACGGTGTGCGCGGCGGCGGCCAGGACGGGTTCGGCGAGCAAGTCGTCGACGCGCCGCCCGGCGAGCCAGACCTCGCGTCCGTCGTTCAGCCCGCTCAGGTACGCGGCTCCGGTACGGATGGTCATGCCCGGCCTCCTGTCACGACCCGGCCGGATCCGGCCGTGGGGTCAAGGTCCGCCGCCACGGCGGTCGGTGGGTGGAGCGGGTGGCGAACGTGGCGCCGCAGTTCCTCGCCGGTCCGCCACAGGGCCTCCAGCGGGGTGCCGTGGTCGCGCAGCCACTGGTCGTCGTACGTCTCGTACAGGTAGTTGGCACCGGTGTCCGGCGCGATGGCGAGGACCGGCTCGCCGGGGTGCTCGGCGGCGTACCCGAGGGCCGCGAAGACCGCCGCGCCACCGGACTCGCCCAGCAGCAGACCCTCCTCGGCGGCCAGTACCCGGCACACCGACAGCGCCTCGGTGTCGGTGACCCGGTGCAGGGAGTCCACCGGCCCGGAGTCCAGGTTGCCCGGCCGCCAGCTCAGACCGATGCCCCGCATCCGATACGGCTCGAAGGGGTGGCCGAAGGCCGCGGAGCCGACGGCGTCGACGGCCCGGACGTGCAGGTCGGGGAAGTGTTCCTTCAGCGCGCCGCTCAGTCCGCTGAGGTGACCTCCGGTGCTGACCGTGGCCACCAGCGCGGACAGCCGGTCGAAGTCCTTGATGATCTCCTGGGCGGTGTGCAGCCGGTGCGCCTGGGGGTTGTGCGGATTGTTGTACTGGTCCAGGGTGTACGCGCCGGGGATGTCCTGGACCAGTCGGCGTACCCGCCGGATGCGGGCCGCCTGATAGCTCCCGTTGGCCTCGGGCCGAGCGACGGTGTCGAGTTCGGCGCCGAGGCTCGTCGCGTAGGCGAGCACGCTCCGGGGTGTTTTGGGGTCGACCACGAGGATCACCCGGTAGCCCTTGACGGCGCCGATCAGGGCCAGGGACTTGCCGAGGTTGCCCGAGGTGGACTCCACGAGTGTCGCTCCCGGCCGCAGCAGACCCGCGCGCTCGGCCTGTTCCACCATGTGCAGGGCCGCGCGGTCCTTGATGCTGCCGGACGGGTTCGCGCCTTCCAGCTTCACGTAGATCCGGTCCTCGGGCCGTGGCAGGAGCTTGCGCAGCCGTACGACCGGGGTCACCCCGAGCGTCTCCAACAGGTTGTCGTGAATCACGGTGCCTCCATGCGGGCGCGGGCCGTTCAGCGGACGACGATCAGTTCCCGGGACAGCGTGGTCAACAGGTGGTTGCCCTCCGCGCCGACGACGAACGGGTCCTCGACGTGCACACAGCCGAACCCGAACTCGTAGTACGGCGTCTCGATGTTGACGACCGTGCCCTCGGACAGGGCGTCCGTGCTGTCCGGGCGGATCAGTACCGGGTCGTAGACCTCGACGCCGATGCCGTGGCCGACGTGGCTGCGCCGGTAGTGCGGGATCCCGGTGTCGCGGACGGCGTCGACGGTGAGCGTGAAGAGCTCTCGGCCGGTCATGCCGGGGCGGGCGTGGTCCAGCGCGGCCTGTTCGCCGGCGAGCACGGCGTCGTAGAGGCGGGCCAGCCGCTGGTCGGGTTCGCCGAGGGTGGCCACCCGGGCGATGTCGCACCAGTAGCCGTCGACCACGGCCCCGACGTCGAACCACACGGCCTGGCCCCGCCGCAGGGCCGTCGTGGTGGGCCGGCGCTGGCCGGCCACCGCGCCCGCGCCGATCCGGATCAGGGTGAAGCGCGGCGTACCTCCCTGGGTGACGACCGAGCGGTTGAACTCACGGACCAGCTCCCGCTCGGTGACGCCCTCACGCATGATCGCGACCGTGGCGCGGATCGCGTTCTCCGCGACGCGCGCGGCCGCCGCGACGAGCTCGGTCTCGCGGGCGGTCTTCACCTGGCGGACGTGTCGCAGGTGCCCGGCACCGAGGACCAGTTGATGGTCCGGCAGCCGTTTGCCCAGCTCGTCGAGGAACTCGGCGGGCACCCCCTCCTCGTCGACGGCGACCCGGCCCCCGCCGGGGCAGGCCTGCCGTACGGCGTGCGTCAGGGCGGACAGGGCGTCGTCGAAGCGCGGATCGTCGGAGACGGCCCGCAGCAGCGCGTCCTCGTGGTCCAGCTCTCCGGCGAACTCCGCGGGCGTCTCCCGGTAGAAGGGGCCGTAGGCGAATGCCTCGGCGATCCGCTCGTCGGCGTCGAGGAACTGGTCGACCTCACAGCGTCCGCAGACGAAGAGGGCGCCCGCCCGGGTGTCCCGGGACAGCACCGCGAAGGCCCGGCCGGAGTGCGGGAACATATCCAGGTGCACACTGCTGACGCCGGTCAGATAGGTCAGATTCTCGGCGGTGGTGCTCACCAGTGCGTCCAGGCCGAATTCCTTCATCGTCCGCTGCAGGCGGTCGTGGTTCACGCGCATTCGATCGGTTCTCCTCAGCGCTTCGGGATGCGGATTCACACGGTCGGTGAATTCGGCGCGAACGGCTGGCGGGGAGTGTTTGTGCGCATTGCAGAAATACCTCTCGCCGCTGTCGTGTCCCAGCATCACAGGGACCCGATAAATCGGTCTTGCATGAACGCGACGCCTTCCAGTAGGCGGACAACGAACCGCCATAATGCGCCAGAGACGGTTGACCGATAAGGGAAGGTGTGTGCGTCTTTATGTGTGTCCAGCGTCATGGTTTTGGCATACCAAAACTGGATTCCATGGGGGTCAGGATCGGCCCGCACGGAATCTGCACATCTTTCGAACGTGGCGGAAACTCCCTGCCGGAACAGTTGATTCATCTAGCATTCAGGTGCCCCTCGGTTGATTTCCGCAGCCCGTGGAGGAAGGCGTGCAGCAGAGTGTTTTGACAGCCCCCCGCGCAAAGGAAATGGTCTGGAGACCCTCCGGAATCCACGCACGAGGTCACGTCCTCGGATATCGCGGATTCCGTGCGGGAAACGGACGTTCCGGAAGCCGTCTGGTGACGCCTGACGGAATGGTCAGACTCGTGCTCGGATTCGACGGTCCCTTACGTGTCGCAAACGCCGTGGATCCGCGGCGGTCGGTGACGGCGACCTCGCTGGCCGTCGGCGTCCACGACACGGCGACCCTGGGCGAGTACACCGGGCCGGTGCAGGGCGTCACCGTCCTGCTGACACCGCTCGCCGCGTACCGCGTGACCGCGACACCGATGGAGGCGTTCGCCTGCCGCACGGTCGACCTGACCGACCTGCTCGGCGCACGCCTGCGGAACTTCGCCGGCAGACTGGCCGCCTACCCCGACTGGCAATCCCGCTTCGAGCTGCTCGACAGACTGCTGGCCGTCCGGCTGCGCGGCGGCCCTCCCTGGTCGCCCCGGATCGACTGGGCATGGCGGGCGCTGCACCGCACCGCGGGACGGATCCCGGTCCGCCTCCTGGCCGCCGAAACCGGGTGGAGTCACCGCCAGTTGGAACGCCGCTTCCTCCAACAGGTCGGTATGCCGCCCAAGTCGCTGGCCCAGGTACTCCGTCTGCAGGAGGCGCTGCGCCAACGGAGGCACGGTCTGACGTGGGCGAACGCGGCCGGGGCGGCCGGCTACCACGATCAGGCCCACTTCACCCGCAACTTCAAGGCGATGATCGGCTGCACCCCCGGGCGCTTCGCCGCTCTCCGGGCCGACCCCGACGCACACGGCCCGCTCGACGCACTTCCCACCACCTCACCCCCGCACCGCCCGACGCCATGACCGGACCAGTCCGAACAGAAAGGCAGGAGACATATGTGCGGCATCACCGGGTGGGTCGCCTTCGACCGCGACCTGCGCGACGAGCAGTACACCGTCGACGCCATGACCGAGACCATGGCCTGCCGCGGGCCCGACGGCGTGGGCACGCACCTCGCCGAGCACGTCGCGCTGGGGCACCGGCGACTCGCCATCATCGACCTGCCCGGCGGTGGACAACCGATGAGTGTCCCCACCCCGAACGGCGCCGTCAGCCTCGTGTACTCCGGGGAGACCTACAACTTTCCCGAGCTGCGCGGGGAACTCGCCGCCCGCGGGCACTCCTTCACGACTCACTCCGACACCGAGGTGGTCCTGCGCGGCTATCTGGAGTGGGGCGAGGCCGTCGCGGAGCGCCTCAACGGAATGTACGCCTTCGCCCTCTGGGACGCCCGCGAGAGCAAGCTGGTGATGATCCGCGACCGGGCGGGCATCAAGCCGTTCTACTACTACCCCACACCCGGCGGGGTGCTGTTCGGCTCGGAGCCCAAGGCCATCCTCGCCAACCCGATCGCCGCTCCCATCGTGACCGTCGATGGCTTCCGCGAGCTGTTCGCCTTCATCAAGACCCCCGGCCACGCCGTCTGGGAGGGCATGCGCGAGGTCGAGCCGGGCACCCTGGTCACGGTGAGCCCCACCGGCATCCGTACCACCCGTTACTGGAGCCTGGAGACCCGGGAGCACACCGACGACCGGGCCACGTCGGTGGCACGGGTGCGGGAGCTCCTGCACGACACCATGCGCCGCCAGCTCGTCAGCGACGTGCCCAGCTGCACCCTGCTCTCCGGCGGGCTGGACTCCTCCGCCATGACCGCGATAGCCGCGGCGCAACTCGCCGGACAGGGCGAGCAACTGCGCAGCTTCGCCGTCGACTTCGTCGGTCTGACCGAGAACTTCGTCGCCGACGAGCTGCGCCCGGACCCGGACACCCCCTTCGTGCACGACGTCGCGAAGAAGTCCGGCACGCTGCACCAGGACATCGTGCTCGGCACCGCCGACATGACCGACCCCGACGTCCGCCGGAAGGTCATCCGCGCCCGCGACCTCCCGTCGGGCCTCGGCGACCTGGACGCGTCGCTGTACCTGCTCTTCAAGGCGATCCGCGAGCACGCGACCATGGCGCTGTCCGGCGAGTCCGCCGACGAACTGTTCGGCGGCTACCGGCAGTTCTTCGCCCCCGAGGCGCGCGAGGGCACCACGTTTCCCTGGCTGGCCGGGCACCAGCAGTTCTTCGGCCAGGGCCGCAAGGGGCGACAGGGCGACTCTCCCGAGCAGGGCCGGCAGGGCCTGTTGACCGACCAGCTGAGCCGGGCGCTGGACCTCGACCACTACATTCGCGACTCGTACCATGAAGCCGTCGCCGGCATCCAGCGTCTCGACGGTGAGAGCGAGCTGGAGTGGCGGATGCGCAAGATCAGCCATCTGCATCTCACCCGGTTCGTGCGCATCTGGCTCGACCGCAAGGACCGGATGAGCATGGCTTCAGGTCTCGAGGTCCGGGTGCCTTTCTCCGACCACCGGCTGGTCGAGTACGTGTACAACACGCCCTGGGCGCTGAAGTCCTTCGACGGGAAGGAGAAGTCGCTGCTGCGGGCCGCCGCCGCCGACGTCCTGCCGCGCTCCGTGGTGGAACGCCGCAAGGCCCCCTATCCCTCCACCCAGGATCCCACCTACGCCGCCGCCCTCCGTGAGCAGTGCAAGGACCTGCTGGCCACACCGGGGCACCCGGTGTTCGACCTGATCGACCCGACCAGGCTCCGGCAGGCGGTGGCGAGCGACGCCCCGCTGACCGACCAGGCATCACGGCGTGATCTGGAACGCGCGCTGGATCTGGCGGTGTGGATCGACCTGTACGCCCCGACCATCAAGCTGCCTTGACCACGCCGTAGCACGAGACATGCCGACGATCGCGATCGGCTCGTGCCTGGCGGGAGTCCCGGCCGCGGCCGGGACTCCCGCCACCACCGTCGATTCCCGGCCCCCGGCCTCCTTCCGCCCCCACCCTCCTCGGAGTACGACGTTGGCATCCTCGGGTCAGCAACAGACATCACGGTCCACCGGCTCGCCACCGCCCGCCCCCGCGACCGTGTCCACTCGCCGAGCGTGGCCGGCGGTCGTCGCCGTCGCCTTCGGCGTCTTCACCGTGACCGCCACCGAGACGTTGCCCATCGGACTGCTTCCCGAGATGGCGTCCGGCCTGAAGGTGTCGGAGGGGACGGTCGGACTCACGGTCACTCTGTACGGCCTGTTCGCCGGCCTGCTCGCGCCGGTCCTCACCGCGGCCACCCGCCGTCTCGACCGCCGACGGCTGCTGCTCGTCATCCTGACGGTGTTCGTCGCGGGCAACGTCCTCACCGCGGTGGCCGTCAACTATGTGTGGCTGATACTCGTCCGGCTCCTGATCGGGTTCATCCACGGCGTGCTGTGGGCGATCGTGGCGAGCGTCGCCGTACGACTGGTCCCCCCGGCCCTCTCCGTACGGGCGACGGCCGTCGTGTTCTCCGGCATCTCCCTGGCGACGGTCGTCGGAGTCCCCCTCGGCACCATGATCGGGCAATGGCTGGACTGGCGGGCCGCCTTCTGGGCCCTGGCCGCGTGCAGCGTCGTCGCGCTCGTCTCCACCGCGGTACTGATGCCCCCCCTGCCCGCGCAGGGCGGCGTCTACCTCTCCGAACTGCCCCGCCTGCTCCGGGCGGGCAACCTGCGCACCGCGGTGGGTGTGACCGCCGTCGTCGTGATCGGCCACTATGCCGCGTACACCTACATCACCCCCTTCCTGCTGCGGAACGTGGGCGTACCGCCGGACATGGTCGGGGTGCTGCTGCTCTGCTTCGGCGCCGCCGGTGTCGCCGGCAACTTCCTGGCCGGGGCGGTCATCGGACGTGGCCCGTCGCTGCGCGCGATCGTCCTGGCCCTCATCGCCGGGACGGGTGGCTCGATGGCCCTGCTGCTGGCGGTCGGCGACCGGCAGCCGGTGGCGATCGTGTTCCTGCTCGGCTGGGGGCTCGCCTACTCGGCGCTGCCGGTCGCGCTGCAGACCCTGGTCCTGCGCAGCGTGCCGCAGGCCAGAGAAGCGGCGACCTCCCTCTACGTCCTGTCCTTCAACGTCTCGATCGCGTTGGGGGCGCTCTTCGGCTCGCTCGCCCTCGACCGCTCGGGGCCGTCGCTGGTGATGGCCACCGGCATCGCGTTCTGCGCCGTCGCCCTTCTCGCGACCACGTTCCTACGTCCTGACGCGACGGAGTCGTGAGCCACATGCGCGGTCGACCACCCGAGGACCGGCCTGTACGCGGCCACCGGCAGCCGCTGATCGTGGTGGCCGCCGCGATCGTGCGGCGGGGGCGTCTCCTGGTCGTCAGCAAGAAGGCGGCTCCCGACGTGTTCTATCTCCCCGGCGGCAAGCCCGAGATGGACGAGCGGGCGATCGAGACCCTGGTGCGGGAGCTGGACGAGGAACTCGGGGTGGAGCCGTTGCGGCCGCGCCTCCTGGCCGAAGTCGAAGCCGTGGCCGCGCTGGAGGGTGTGCCGATGCGGATGACCGTGTTCGAGGCACACATCGACCGGCCTCCTCGGCCGGCGGCCGAGCTGGCTCACCTGCGGTGGGCGACCGGCCGAGAACGGGATCTCGTGCTTGCCCCCGCCGTACGGGACCACGTGCTGCCTCTGCTGCGACGCACCGGCGCGCTCGCCCCCGTGGGGCCACACGGCGATGCGGCGACGGCACCGCCGTCGTCGTCCGGGCCGCCAGGGCCTTGAGTCGACCGGACCGGACCGGCGGACACTACCCTCGGGCTGGCCGCCGTGGACGAGGCGATCCCTGGGGGGAAGGAGGCGCGCGTGACGGGTCGGTCGGGAGCGGGGTCGGCGCGGTTGTCGGGTGTTCTGGTCGGGGGCGGCCGGTGGTCGGCGACCGAAGCGGACGTGCGGCGTGTCCGGGAGGTCTGGGACGAGTTGGGGATCCACTGCTCGCCTGCCGCGCTGCGGTTCGTCGAGGAGTTCGAGGGGAGCGGCTTCGCGTACCCGCGCCATCCACTGGATCCGGGGACGCACTGCTGCGCACTGAACGCCGAGCGCGCCAGTCGTATCGTCCGCGGCGACAAACTGCGCGCTTACGAGCAGCGGGCCGGGCGGAGACTGACGCCGGTGGGCACCGCGGCCTCCGGCCCTCTCGTGCTGCTCGTCGCCGAGGGAGGGCGGACGTACGGCGCCTACGACGCGTTCCTGGCCCTCTACGGCGAGAGCCCGGAAGAGGCGTTGGTGCATCTCCTCGACAGGGTTCGCCCTGTGCGACTGGAGTGACCGGAGTGACCGGAGTGATCAAGAGTGACCGGAGCGGGTGCGGGTGACCCTCGGCGGAGGGCTCGTTCGGTAGCACGTAGGGGGGCGAGGTGTCAGTCGGCTCCTGGGCGGGTCGCGGGGAAAGCGTGCTCGCGGGCGGCGACGACCACGAGGAGGACCGGGGCCATGAGCGCGAGGACGCTCCACGGGAAGGACTTGGGGCCGAGGCCGTCCAGGAGGATGCCGCCGACTGCCCCACCGCCAGCCATGAACGAGTTCCACGTGGTGACCAGCAGGGCCTGGCCCCGGTCGCCTGCCGCGTCGGTGATGGCGGTCTGCAGGAGGGTCGTGACGCCACCCCAGCCGAGGCCCCACAGCACCATCGCCGTGTAGACCACGATCATGTTCCCGGCCAGTGCCGCGAGGAGCACGGAGGCGGCGAGGAACAAGGCGCTGCTGAAGATGGTCAGTTGACGCAGTCGTCGGTCGACCAGGACGCCCGTGATCCAGATGCTCGCCACGGACGCGATGCCGAGGACGAGCAGGACACTGTCGCGGGAATCGGCCATGTCGTAGGCGTCCAGGAAGGTGGCGATGTACGTGTAGAGGATGTTGTGGGCCAGCACGTAGGCCGCGACCACGAACAGGACCGCCGCGACCCCCGGAAGGGACAGGGCCTTCAGGACGGGCTCGCGGGCCTCCGGTCGTCGGCCCGGGGCGTCCGGGACCGACACCGTGATCCACCCCAGCAGCGCCACGGAGACCACTGTCACGAGGCCGAAGGTCAGGCGCCAGCCGAAGAGTTCACCGAGGAAGGTGCCGAGCGGGATGCCCAGGGACAGGGCCAGCGGAACGCCTGCCATGGTGATGGCGATGGCCCTGCCCTGGAGGGGCGGGGGCGCCAGGCGCCGTGCGTAGCCGACGAGTTCGGCCCAGACGACGGCCGCGGCGACACCGGCGAGGAGCCGGAACACCATCGTCAGGGGGTAGTTGGACGAGAGGGCGGTGACCAGGTTGGCGACTGCGACCACCGTCACCGCCAGCAACAGCAGTTGCTTGCGCCGCCAGGCCGCCGTGGTGACCGACAGGGGGATCGCCGCGACGCCGGTGGCGATGGCATAGACCGTCAGGGCCTGGCCCATCGCGGACTCGCTCACCGACATGTCACGGGCCATCTCGGGAAGCACGCCCGCCGGGAGCGCCTCGGTCAGAATCCCCATGAAGGCTGCTGTGGCCAGAGCGAGAAGCGGTGAGAGGGGCAGTTCTCGATCGCTGGCCGCTGCCGTCGGAGCGGATGTGCTCAGCAGTTCTGTCCGGGAGGTCGACATGGTCGTATCCTCAAACCCTCACATCGGTGTGAAGGTCAAGCCCGTACGAACGAGGTGGGTCACATGCGGATCGGGGAGCTGTCCGAGCGGACCGGAACCCCTCGTCGGCTGCTGCGCTACTACGAGGAGCAGGGCCTGCTCGTCGCCGGCCGCGCGCCCAACGGCTACCGGGACTTCCCGAGGGCTGTGTGAACCGGGTCCTGCAGATCAGAGGACTTCTCGACTCCGGACTGCCGACGCGGATCATCAAGCAGATCCTGCCGTGCATCAACGACCCCCGGGCCATCCACGTCTCCGACGCGACACCGGAGACGATCGCCACGCTGGAGGCCGAGCGCCGGCGCATGACCGACCGAATCGAGTGCCTGACGCGCAGCAGGGAGGCCATCTCCGGTTACCTCGACGCCGTGCGCCGCGGGTCCGCCGGCGCCGCCTGACCGTACGGGGTGCGCGGTCGGTACGGCGCTGCCGTGGGGTTCGGGTGGCTCAGCGGCCCACCTCGTGGTGGTGGCCTGTGGGGCCCGGGAGGGGTTTGAGGTCTACCTGGATGCGGTGGGTGGTGTCGTGGCTGACCGTGCCGCCCAGGCGGGCCTCCACGACGCCGAGGCGGAGGCCCGCGCCGCCCTCGCCCGAGCGGTGGAACTGGACCGCGAACTCCAGGCTGACTTGCTCCACGCTGAACCGCCAGTCGCTCGCCGCGCCCTCGGCCTGGGCCCGGGCCAGTTCCGCGCGGACCGTGCCGATGGCTTCCGCGAGGCCGACCGGTTCGGTATCGCTCATGTCAACACCCCGTCGGATTCCGTTGATTGACCGCATGGATCGACCGCATCGATTGAACGATCCAAGTTGGTTCAGAAGTCTAGGGACGCACCATGCCCCGCGCGTAGTGTGAGGTGGCATGGGGGAGTTGCGTGCGGACTGGAGACTCCGGCTGCGGCGCGGGAGTGCGCGGGGCCCCATCTGCGGCGCCGGGGTGCTCGTCGATCAGAACACCGTGTTGACCTGCGCCCATGTGGTGCGGGATCCGGGTGCCGTGATGTGGGTGGAGTTCGCGGAGAACAGTGAGATCGAGGCGGTGTCCGCGCGTGTCCTGCCGGGCGGTTGGCTGCCGGCGGGTGAAGCGCGTGAGGCGGGTGAGGGGGGTGGCGGGCGTGTCGGCGGCGTGGTCGGTGAGGACGTCGCCGTACTGCGGCTGGACCAGCCCCGGCCCCAGGCGCGACCCGCCCGGCTGGAGACCGGCTTGTGGGGCGGCATGGAGGTGTCCGCGACCGGGTACGCGGAGGGCTTCGACGACGGGATGAGCCTGTGGGGGCGTATCGGTGGGGTCAGCGGTGAGCGGGTGCAGCTCGACGCCGTGACCAAGGCCGAGGTGGTGCGTCGGGGGTTCAGCGGGGCCGCCGTGTGTACCCGGCCCGAGGAGGGGCGGCCCGCGCGGGTCGTCGGGCTCGTCGTCAGCTGGCGCGGAGACATGGGCGAGCTGCTGCCCGAGAACAACCGGCTCGCCTTCTCGTATCTGATCCCCGTCGCGCGCATCGCCGAACTGTCGCCGATTGTCGCCGAGTTGACCGGTCCGTACGCCTGGGACCACGGTTTCGAGGAGCGGCTCGCGCGGTGGTTCGGTGACGACTACGCCGACGAGGAGCCGGTCAAGGTCACCGTGGTGCCTCCGGGGAGTGGGAAGGACCGGTCGCTGCGGCATCTCGTGCACCTGGCCGATCTCGTCCACCGGGGTGGGGCGTCCAGTCGGCCCGACCTTGCCGATCACGCACTGGGGCACATCGCCTTTCCGCCCGGGCGGTATCTCGCGTACTGGGACTGGCTGCTCGGGACCCGGCCGCCCCCGCCCGGGCCGCCGCCCACGCTCGTGGGCGAGCAGCGGGTCACCGTCGTGGTCGACGGGCTCGACGAGGAGCCGGAGCCGGGCGCGCTGATCGCGCTGCTCGCCCGATTACGGTCGCTCGGGTTCCGGCTGTTGCTGGTCTTCCGGCACGAGGGTGGCACCGGGTGGAACGCAGCCCGCGACGAACTCCTCGCGCCCGCGCTCCTCGACCACGCGGACCTGCTCCTCGCCCGGCTGGAACGGGCCGAGTTCAGCCGCGCGGTCCGGCACGGTGTCGTCGACAGCGCCTCCCTCGGCTCCCTCACCGAGACGGCGGAACGGCGCCGGAGCGAGCGACGGTTGATCGACGGGGACGGGGGGAGCGGAGGGAGCGGGGCAGTTGGGGGCGGTGGGGGCGGTGGGGGTATCGATCCGCAGCAACGGCTCGCCCGGCTGCGGGGGTTGATTCGCACCCTTCGTGCGGATCTGCGGCGCGTGGGAGAGCGGGCGGGTGGACCGTTGCCTTCCGGCGGCCGGGCGGGTGGGGCGTGGCCTTCCGGCGACCGGGCGGGTGGAACGTTGCCTTCCGGCGACCGGGCGGGTGGAACGTTGCCTTCCGGAGGCCGTGCGTCCGAAGGCCGTGGGTCCGGAGACTGGCCTTCCGGAGGTCTGACATGAGGTTCGCCGCTCGTTTCGGGATGGGGGCGGGGGGTCCGGAGGTGAGGGCTCCGGTTACCGGTGGCTCAGGGGGGCCGGGGGTGGGCGCGCCCGGGGGAGTTGGGGCCGGTGGGTCGGGTGACTCAGGTGGTTCGGGGGCGGGGCGAGCGGGCCGCTCCGGGGGCGAGGGGGCGAAGCCGCGCCCGTGTCCGCATCGGCGGTTCAGTGGTGCGCGGTGTGGGGGGAGTCTGTTGCCCACCGGGTATTGCGCCGTGTGTGGGCGGGCTGAGGACGGGCCCCGGTTGCCCGCGTTGCCCGAGGAGCCGTGGGAGTTCGGGCCCGCCGAATTGCTCGCGCTGCCCGAGCGGGCGTCGCGGCCCGCGCAGGAGCGGCTCATCCATCCCGAGGCACCGCTGCGCGTCCGCATGGTCTGCTCGTCCGCCGAGTGCGGCATCACCTTCGCGCCGCCGTACACCGTCGGCCCGGTGCCGGTCGAGGGGTACTGCCCGGCCTGCGGCGAGCCCTACTCGTACCGGCCCGAGCTCGCCGAGGGTGACGTGCTGCGCGACCAGTACCGGATCATGGGGCCCATCGCGCACGGCGGTCAGGGCTGGGTCTATCTCGCCGAGGACACGCATCTCGGCGACGTGGTCGCCGTCAAGGGCCTGCTCAACCGGTACGAGCAGGACGGGGCCCGGCTCGCCGACGTCGAACGCCGCAACCTCGTCGCCATCCGCCACCCCCGTATCGTCCAGATCCGCGACTTCGTCGCCCGGCGCGACGACTCCGGGCGGGTCACCGGCGGGTACATCGTCATGGACGACGTCGGCGACGGCACCCTCGACAAGGTCGTCAAGGAGACCCGGCGCGGGGAGTCCGTCCTCGACATCGAGCATGTGGCCGCGTACGGCTGTCAGATCCTCGAAGCCCTCGTCCATCTGCACGCGGGCGGGGAGAAGGGCTTCGTGTACGGGGACATGAAGCCCTCGAACGTCGTGCACCACGGGGACGGCGTCAAGGTCATCGACCTCGGCGGGATGCGGGAGCGGGGCCAGAGCCAGCCGCCCGCCCACGTCACCCCCGACTACATGGCGCCCGAGACGGCGTCCTCGCCCATGCCCACCACCGCCCACGACCTGCACACGGTCGGCGTCACCCTGCGGGAGCTCGCCGGCTGGGCCGTCGACGAGGTGCCCGGCCTCGGCACCGCCTCCTTCCGGGGCGTCGTCGACCGCGCCACCCGCACCGACCCCGGGCTGCGCTTCACCGACGCCCGCGAGATGGCCGGCCAACTGCGCGGCGCACTGCGGGAGATCCGCGCCCTGCGCGGCAAGAGCGACCCGCCCGAACCCTCCGACTACTTCTGGCCGTCCCCCCAACTGCTCGGCGCCCGGCTCGGCACCGTGCCCGGCATCGAACACTGGCTCGAACGTCCCCGCCGCGACCGGTACGACCCGCCCCTCGCCCCCGCCCTCGACCTCGGCGCGCCCACCCTCACCGAGATCGCCCGCCGGCTGCCGGTGCCCAGGCGCTACCCGGGCGACCCGCAGACCGCGCGGTTCGAGGTCAGCAGCGGCTACGACCCCGGCCGGCTGCTCGACCAGGAGGAGGGCAAGCCTCCCTCGGTCGAGATCCGCCTGCACAACGTACGGGTCCTGCTCGGCCGGAACACCCACGCCGACCTGGAACGGGCCCAGGAGGAGCTGGACACCGCCGACTCCATCCCCGGGCCCTCCGCCGTACGCCGGTGGCGGCTGGAGTGGCACCGCGCGCTGGTCGCGCTGCGCCGGGCCGACCTCGACGACGCCCCGCGCCTGGTCGCCGAGGCCAAGCGCCACTTCACCGCGGTCCGCCTCGAACTGCCCGGCGAGTACGCGCCCAAGCTGGCCCTCGCCTACTGCGGGGAACGGCTCGGCGACGACACGGCCGGACCCACGGCCAAGGAGCTGTACGAGGCCGTGTTCGCCCGCAACCCGGCGCACGGTGGCGCGGCCCTGGGGCTCGCCCGGCTCGCGCTCCGCGCCGGCGACCGCCGGGCCGCCCTCGACGTCCTCGGCCGGGTCCGTCCCGGCACGCTGGACCACACCGTCACCCGGATCGCCTCCCTGCGCATCCGCGCGGCCCGGCTGCCCCGAGACGTCGATCCGCTGCCCGCTCCCAGCGAGGTCGACGCGGCCCTGGCCGAACTGGGCGACCTCGTCCGCCGGGAACCGGGTGCCGGCGGGCCGAGCCTGTCCGAGGACGAGGCGCTGCGGCTCAGCACCGAGCTGCACGAATGGAAGCTCGACGCGTTGCACAGCCGTGGTGACCGGCCCGGCCCCGGGGGAGTGGGGGGCGGGCGTCTCGATCCCGGCAGCCTGCGGCGACTGAGCGCGCAGGAGCGGGAGCTGCGTGCACGGATCGAGTCGCACTATCGCCAACTCGCCGCTCGGCACGGGGAGTCGACCGCCGCGCACGAACACCTCGTGGATCTTCTACAGGCGGTACGGCCGCAGACGGTGGTCTGACCACCGGGCCGGGGGCCGGGGATTGGGAATCGGGAATCGGGGGTCGGGGGTCGGGGGGTGGGGATCGGGGAGAGGGGGATCCGAGGGGCCTGCGGGGCTTGCGGGCCCACGGGGCTTTGCGGGCTCGCAAGGCTTGAGCGGGGCTTGGGGCTCGATGGGCTCCGGGGGCTGTGGCGGCTCTTGGGGCTTCAGGGGCTCCAGGGGCTCCTGTGGCATCGGTGATTCCGGTGACTCCGGAGCCTGGAGAGCAGTGTGCGCGGCGTCCATGTGGTCCGTACGGCTACGAACGGAGGAGGAACGGTGACGCACGAATGAGCGGGCGCGTGAGCGGGCACATGAGCCGGGGCGTGAGCGGGCACATGGGTCGGGGCGTGAGCGGGGAGACGGGCTTCGGGCGTGGGGGCGGGCGTATGGAGCG
The DNA here is from genome assembly GCF_036322545.1 of Streptomyces sp. SP18BB07. Taxonomy (NCBI): domain Bacteria; kingdom Bacillati; phylum Actinomycetota; class Actinomycetes; order Kitasatosporales; family Streptomycetaceae; genus Streptomyces; species Streptomyces sp. SP18BB07. Next base: position 119,010 of record NZ_JAQYWT010000342.1, on the reverse strand, counting down.
TCGTACGGGCGGGCAGGAGGACGGGCGCGCGGTCGGGCGTACGCGGGACCGGGCGGAGGCGCGAGACGGCGGGCACACGGGCGGCCACGCGCGGTCGGCGCGGCCGGAGATCCAGGTGCGGGTCGACCTCGACGGCGACGTACGGCCGCATCGCAGCGCGAAGATCGAGGCGCATCTGCGGGTGGACGTGACCGCCGTGGGCGCTCCCGCCGAGCTGCCCGCGATCGAGCTGGCCGTGGTCGTCGCGGTCGATGTCGCCGAACCTCTCCGGGCGGTCGTCCGGCACGCCTTGCAGGCCGCGCTGCGGGGCCTGCCCGACGGCATCTCGTTCACCGTGCTCGGCGCCGGCCCCGAGCCGGTCCCGTGCCATCCGCGTGGTGACGTCGAGTGGGCCGTCGCCGACCAGCGCGAGAAGTGGCGGGCCGCCTTCGCGGCGGGCGCGATCCCGCTGCACCGGGACGGCCCGCGCCCCGCCGGGTACGCCGTCTGGGCGGCCCGGGCGCGCGCCCTGCTCGCGGCCCGCCCGCTCTCCGTACGCCATCTGCTGCTGATCACCGACGGCAGCAGCGGCCCGGGCGAGACCCGGCTGGAGGAGGAACTGGACGCCTGCGCCGGGCACTTCACCTGCGATGTGCTCGCCGTGGGCGCGGACTGGGCGCCGGAGCCGTTGCTGACGCTCGCCGAACGGCTGCACGGCACCGCCGAGTTCGTCGACGACGGTCTTGGCCGGGCGATCACCGCCGCCGTTCGGCGGTTACGCCGGGTGCACGCCCCGCAGTTGCCGATCGAGGTGACCGTACGGCCCACGGTGCGGCAGGTCGCGCTGCAGGAGAAGGCGCCCCGGCCGCACCGGCTCGGAGGGCTGCCGCAAGCTGGTCGGCCGCATCGCTGGAGCTTTCCGACGTACCAGTGGGAGCAGGGCGGGCGGGACTATCTGCTGACGCTCGTCGCCGACGCGGACGGTGATCCGTTGGAGACGTGGCTGCAGTTCGCCATGGTCTCCGTCGGGGACGTCCACGCGTCCGTCACGGCGCGCTGGCACCGGCCCGAGCAGCCGCCGCCCGACGCCCCGGCCAAGGGTGGCAGCGTGCGGGACCAGAAGTCGACCACCGTGATGCGGGACGCGTTGCGCCGGGGGCTCGTCGCGTTCAAGGAGGGGCGCCGGGAAGCCGCCGAGGGGCACCTGGGGCGGGCGGCGCGGCTGGCGGCGCGGTTCGGTACGGACTGGGTGCTGGACGAGATCAGCGCCGTCGCCGACATCGAGGACGCCTCGGCGGGGCGGGTCCGGCTGCGACCGGCCGAGGCCGTCGACGACTCCACGCTCGGCCCGATGATCCTGCGCGCCGGATCCCGGCCCGTGTCCCTGCCCGACCCGGCCGCCCCCCAGCCGGGCGCGCGCTGCGCCCGCTGCGCCACCCCGGCCGCGAACGAGGCCCGCTACTGCATGGCCTGCGGGGAGAAACTGCTGTGAGGGCGGGAAGGGCGGGGGCCGCAGGGGCGGGGGCCGCAGGGGCGAGGGCCGGAGGGGCGGGGGCCGGAGGCCCGGGGGCTTCGGGGAGCGGGCGCTCGGAGTGGGCCGTTGGTGGTGGGCGCTCCGTGTGGGCCTTTGGTGGCGGGCGTTCGGCGTGGGGCGTCGGGGGCGGGCGTTCTGCGTGGGCCCTTCGTGGTGGGCGTTCGGGTGGGGCTTCGTGGGGTGGGTGGTTGCTCGCAGCGGACCGGCGGGGGCGGGGTGTGGGCGGAGGTGGTGGGAGCCGACTCCCGTCCGCCGGGGTCCCGGGTGGGCGTCCGGCGTCGGCTTCGTCGGAGGGCGCCGCCGCTGCCGTACGTCGGGGCGGGAGCGTGTTCTTCGGTAGGGCCGGGGCCGCGCGGCGGGAGCCGGCCGCGGGCTTCCGTTCCCGGCGTGACCCCACCCGGCGTGACCCCACCCGGCGTGACCCCACCCGGCGAGGGAGGGCGTCGTACTCCCTCGGTCGTTTCTGGCGGAGCCGGCTCGCGCGGTGGCGGACGCGGCGGTTGCTGGAGGTGCATCTGGTGGTGCTGGCGGTGTGCGCGCTCGTGGCGGCCGGCGCGCTGTTCCTGTCCTGCCGGCAGATCCAGAGCGGTGCCGGCGCCGTCGCCGGCGAGGAGGCGCCGGCCGTGCAGGGGCTCGCCGCCACCCGGCTCGCGGTGCTGCGCGCCGACCGCGAGGCCCGCGCGCTGGGTGAGAGGAAGTTCGTCGAGGTGGCGGGCCGGGGCGAGACCTACCGGGCCCAGCTCGCCGCCGCCGACCAGGGGCTGTCCAGGATCGCGGACCGCACGGACCAGGACCTCGGCACCGTCAACGGGCTGCTCGCCACCTACAGCAACTCCCTCACCCTCGGCACGGTCATGTACCGGGACCAGCCGCTCATGCGGCACCAGAAGCTCACCGAGGCCCGCTCGCTGCTCACCCGCCGGGGCGTGGGACTCGTACCCCGTCTGGACGACATGCAGCAGGTCCAGATGAAGCACGCCGAGGCCACCGTCACCGAGGGGTGGCTGCAGCGCGGCGGCTGGTGGATCGCCGAACTCGCCCTGACGGCACTGGCGTTGACCCTCCTCTCCGCCCTGTTCGTGCTGCGCGACCGCTGCGGCCGGGACTGGAACCCGTATCTGCTCGCGGCCTTCGCCCTCACCGTGCTGCTCGCCGTCGTCCCGCTGCTCACCATGCGGTCCGCCCAGGACGACCTCGACAGCGTGGTCGGGGATCTGGGGAGAATCACCCAGGTCTCCAGGGATGCCTGCTGCGGCAGGGACCTGGAGCGCGCGCAGCGGACCGTCACGTCGAAGTCCGAGGACGTGCGGAGTGTCCTCGCTGACGACACCTGGACCGTCCGGGTCTACCAGGGCACCCTGACCGGCGGTCTGCTGATCGTCGTGCTGCCCGTGCTCGGCCTCGGTCTCCGGCTCGACAGCGACTACTGGAGGCGGCGGTGACCCGGCGGTTCAAGGTGCTGGTGCTGCTCGCGGCGCTGCTGCTGGTCTGCGCCGGCGGCATGGTGGCGGTCTGGTCGGAGCGGGACGACGAGCCGGTGACCATCCTCGGGCCGTGGACCGACAAGCAGGGCGAGCAGTTCGAGGAGGTGCTGCGGAGCTTCGGCATCCCCTTCGAGTACCAGGGCACCGCCGCCCAGCGTGAGGTGCTGCTGTCGAAGGTGCAGTCGGGGGAACCCCCGGACATCGCGATCATGCCGGGCGTCGGCGAACTCGCCGAGTACGCCGACCAGGACCTCCTGAAGCCGCTGAACGACCTCTACGCCGTGGAGGAGTACGGCGCCCCCTGGAATCCGGTGAGCACATCCCGGGAGGACGCGTACTGGGTGCCGGTCAAGGCCGACCTGAAGAGCATCGTCTGGTACCGCGAGGGCGAGCGCCCCGCGAACTCCCCCGCACCGCTGCCGCGTTGGTGCATCGGCATGGGCGACGACGGAGCGTCCGGCTGGCCCGGCAGCGACTGGATCGAGGACCTCGTGCTGCAACGGGAGGGCCCGGAGGTCTACGGCAAGTGGGCGCTGGGCGACGCCGCGGTGCCCTGGACCGGGAAACAGGTGCGCGAGGCGTGGGAGGCGTGGGCCGGTCTGCTCCAGCAGGACCAGGCGGCGGCCGGGCATGCCCTGCGCACCGACCACCGCGGGCCCCCCGGCGCGTACGGATTGCTGTTCGAGGGAGAGGAAGGGTGCGCCCTGGAGCATCAGGGCTCCTTCGCCCGCTCCTTCTACGGTGACAAGGGGCGGCGCGCGGGTCTGATGGACTCCGCGCCTCTGCTGCCGGGCGGCGGCTACGAGGTCCGGGCCCACGAGGTGACCGGTGACTTCGCCGCACTGTTCAGCGACCGCCCCCGGGCCGGGGACCTGATCGAGCGGCTGGCCTCGCGGGAGGGCCAGCGGAAGTGGGCCGAGGCCGCGGACGTCTTCTCGGCGAACCGGCGGGTGCGGGCGGAGCGAGGCCCCGTCGAGGAGCAGATCGCCCGACGCCTCACCGGCCCCGGCCCCCGCTGCCTCGACGCCTCCGATGTCATGCCCCCCGCCGTCCGCGACGCCTTCTACGAGGCTGTCCTCCTGACGATCGCCCGCGCCGCCGCCGGTGAGGACCTCGACGTGCCGGGGCTGCTGGCCGACGTACAGGACGTGGCGGGGACACAAACCGATCGGCGGGTGCCGTTGAAGACGGTGTGCAGTACGTAGCAGTCAGCAGTCAGCAGTCAGCAGTCAGCGGTCAACTGTCAACAGCCAGCAGTCAGTGGGTGTCGGGCTGGGAGGCGTGGAACGTGCGGCGGTAGGCGTCCGGGGGGACGCCGAGCGTGCGGTTGAAGTGGCGGCGCAGGGTGGTGGCGGTCCCCATGCCCGTGGTGGCGGCGATGACGTCGACGCTGTCGGAGGTGGTCTCCAGGAGTTCCTGGGCGCGGCGGATGCGTTGGGTGAGGAGCCACTGGAGGGGGGTGGTGCCGGTGGCCGCGTGGAAGTGCCGGGTCAGGGTGCGGGAGCTCATGCTCGCGCGGCGGGCCAGGTCCTCGACGCTCAGGGGCCGGTCGAGGCGCGCCAGGGCCCAGGGGAACAGGTCGGTCAGTGGGTGGTCGCTCCGGGTGGGGACCGGGGCGGGGACGAACTGGGCCTGGCCGCCCGAGCGGTGTGGGGGTACGACCAGTCGGCGGGCCACCGCGTTGGCGGCCGCCGAGCCGTGGTCGAGGCGGACCAGGTGCAGACAGAGGTCCATCGCGGCGGCCTTGCCCGCCGAGGTGAGCACGCTGCCGTTGTCGACGTAGAGGACGTCCGGGTCGACCTCCACCTCCGGGAAACGGGCGGCCAGGATGTCCGTGTGTGCCCAGTGCGTGGTCGCCCGGCGGCCGTCCAGCAGGCCCGCGGCGGCCAGTACGAACGCGCCGGTGCACAGGGAGGCGATCCGCGCGCCCGCCTCGTGCGCCGCGCGGACCGCGTCGACCAGGGCGGTGGGCGGGGCCACGTCCACGTCGGCCCAGCCGGGGACGATCACCGTGCCGGCGTGCGGGAGCCGGTCCAGGCCGTGGTCGGGCTCCAGGCGGAAGCGGCCCACGGAGACGGGACCCGGACCGCAGAGGGCGAACTCGTACCAGGGGGTCACCAGGTGTGAGAGGTCGGAGCCGAACACCTCGTGGGCCAGGGCCAGTTCGAAGTGCAGCACGCCGTCGGTGACGGCCAGCGCGATGGTGTTCCGGTCCGGTGCGGGCATGTCGGAAAGTGTACGGGGCTCGTCGTTCCGGACACTCGTGGTGGGCGGCCGCGCTCGGAAGGATGGTCGCGAGACGGGGCGGTCGACGCCCTGTCGACGGTGACGGTCGCGTCGGGTGACAGCCGTGTCGAATGACGGTGGCGTCGGGTGGCGTCGGTGAGGGTGGGAGTGCTGATGGGGGCAGGGCGTACGGTCGCGGTGTTCGGGGCGACCGGGCACACCGGGCGGTTCGTGGTGGCGGAGTTGCGGGCGCGGGGGTTCGTGCCGCTGCTGGTCGGACGGAACGAGGAGAAGCTGCGGGCGCTCGCGGAAGGGCAACCCGCGCCTGGGGCAGGGGCAGGGGCAGGGCCGGGGTCAGGGCCGGGGCCGGAGTGGTCGGTGCGGGTCGCCTCCGTCGACGAACCGGCCTCGCTGGACCGGGCGTTCGTCGGGGCGGACGCCGTGGTGAACTGCGCCGGGCCCTTCGCGGAGACGGCCGCGCCGGTGATCGAGGCGGCGTTGCGCGCCGGGATCCCGTATGTGGACGTGGCGGCCGAGATCGAGGCCAACCTCGACACGTTCGCGGAGTTCGGGGAGAGGGCGCGGGCGGCGGGGGTCGTCGTGGTGCCCGCCATGGCCTTCTTCGGCGGACTCGGCGACCTGCTGGTCACCGCCGCGACCGACTCGGCCGGCTGGGCGGCGGCGGACGAGGCGCACATCGCGTACGGGCTGAGCGGCTGGCACCCCACGGCGGGGACCCGGGACGCGGGCGCGGTCTCGCGGCGGCGCAGGGGCGGGCAACGGGTCCGGTACGCAGACGGGCAGTTGGAGTACCGGGACGACGCGGCACCGGCCACGAAGTGGGACTTCCCCGAGCCGATGGGGACCCGGGCCGTGATCGGGGAGTTCAGCATGGCCGACATCGTCACCGTGCCGAGCCATCTGGCCGTCCCCGAGGTGCGTACGTACATGACGGTCGAGGCCGCGAGCGAACTGGCCGCGCCGGACACGCCCGCGCCGGCCGCCGTCGACGAGCAGGGCCGGTCCGCGCAGACCTTCGTCGTCGACGTCGTCGTCCGTTCCGGGGGCGTGGAACGGCGGGCCACGGCGCGCGGGCAGGACATCTACGCCGTCAGCGCGCCGCTCGCGGTGGAGGCGGTCCGGCGGGTGATCGAGGGGCGAGTGAAGGGGGCCGGGGTGCGCTCCGCCGGGGCGGCGTTCGACGCGGCCGACTTCCTCCGGGCGCTGTCGGGACACGTCTCGGTGGAGTGGTAGTCGGGGAGGAGGAGGCGGGGTCGGGGCTACTCCTCGGGCGGCGTCCCGGGTGCCGCGCCCGGCACGATCAGGCCGGTCTCGTACGCCACCACCACGGCCTGGGCGCGGTCGCGGAGGCGGAGTTTGGCGAGGATGCGGGCGACATGGGTCTTGACGGTGGCCTCGCTGAGGCGGAAGTGCGCGGCCAGTTCGGTGTTGCTGAGGCCGGTGGCGAGGGACCGGAGGACCTGGAGTTCGCGGGGGGTGAGGGGGGCGAGGTCGCGGTGGAGGGCGGGGGTCTCGGGGGTCGGGGAGACGAAGCGTTCGATCAGACGGCGGGTGATGGCGGGGGAGAGGAGCGCGTCGCCGGTGCGGGCCAGGCGGACGGCGGCGACCAGGTGCTCGGGCGTCACGTCCTTGAGGAGGAAGCCGCTGGCGCCGGCGGTGAGGGCGGCGTAGACGTAACGGTCCAGGTCGAAGGTGGTGAGCATCAGGACGCGGGGCGGCTCGGGGACCGTGCCGGAGAGGATGCGCCGGGTCGCCTCCAAGCCGTCCGTGCCGGGCATGCGGATGTCCATCAGGACGAGGTCGGGGCGGGTGCGGTGGACCGCCTCGACGGCCTGCTCCCCGTCGGCCGCCTCGGCGACCACGTCGATCCCGTCGGCGGAGAGGATCATGCCGAAGCCGGTGCGGACCAGGGCCTGGTCGTCGGCGATCACCACGCGGGGCGGGTCGGGCTCCGCCGGGGGCGTGGCAGGGGGGTGCCCGGCCGTCACGGGCGCTCCTCGGGGGGTCGGGTACCGGCGGGGGGAGAGGGGAGGGGTGGTGCGACTGCGGGTGGGGCTACTGCGGGTGGGGTGCTTCGGGGTGTCTCTTCCCCTGGTGGGCTGGGCGGAGTGAGCGGGATGACCGCCTGGACGCGGTAACCGCCGGTCGGGCGGGGGGCCGTGTGGAGGGTGCCGCCGTGGACGGCGAGGCGTTCCCGCAGGCCCAGGTGGCCGCGGCCCGTGCCGGAGGCGGCCGCGGGGGTGGGGGTACCGCCGGTGTCCGTGACCTCCAGGCGGAGGGCGGTGGGCGTGTGGTCGACGGTGATCCGCACCTGGGCGCCCGCGGCGTGCTTGACCGTGTTCGTCAGGGCCTCCTGGACGACGCGGTACGCGGCCAGGTCGGCGCCCGGCGGCAGCGGGGCCGGGGTGCCGGTGACGATCAGCTCCACGGGGACCCCGGAGGCACGGACGCGCGAGGCGAGCGCCGGGAGCTGCCCGAGCCCCGGTTGCGGAGCCAACTCGGTGTCGACGGCGGGCCCTTCCCAGGAGCCGGGTCCAGAGCCGCCGGGGCCCCGGGCGAGGCCGGAGCCGGATCCCGCCCCGAAGCCACGTCCCGTCCCGGAAGCGGATCCAGCCCCGAAGCCAGGTCCCGTCCCGGAAGCGGATCCCGCCCCGAAAGCGGAGCCCGAGCCAGAGCCTGTACCAGTACCCGTACCGGTGCCCGAGCCCGTGCCCGTGCCGGAGCCCCAGCCCATGCCCCCGCCCCAGCCCGTTCCCCTGCCGGAGTCCGAGTCGCTCGGGATTCTCCACGTGTCGGTCCGGCCCGTCTCGGCGGTCGTAAGCGGCCGGTCCTCGTCGGACATCGTCAACAGGCCCATCACATGGCGCAGTTCGGTCATCGCCGTACGGCCGCCCGACTCGACGGCGAGCAGGGCCTCGCGGGCACGGTCGGGGGCGACGTCCATCACCTTGCGGGCCGCGCCCGCCTGGATCACCATCACGCTCACATTGTGGGTGACGACGTCATGCAACTCCCGTGCGATACGGGCCCGTTCATGCTCGACGGCCAGACGCGTAGCCGCCTCCTGTTGTTTCTGCAGAGCGTGCACGCGCTGTTTCCAGGTATGGATCGCGTTGGCGCCGAGCCCCACGCCGAGCAGTACGAGGAACGGGATCACACCCGGCGTGACGTACGGGAAGTTGTCCTCGGCGAACACCGCGACCAGGGCGGCGCCCGCCACCAGACTGCCGAGCGCGCGCAGCCGGTACGGGCTGTGGACGGCCGCACTGTGCGCGGCGACCACACAGGTCAGGAACGTGTACCCCGTCGCTTCGGCCGCCCCTGACCGCTGGTTGAAGACCATCGTCGTGACGATCACCGCCCAGAACGTGGTCAGCGGATAGCGGCGCCGGACCAGCAGCGGCAGCGCGGTCAGGGCGGCGAGGAGCAACTGCCAGGCGTGGGGCGCACCCAGGTCCTGCGTCAGGTACGGGGGCGTCGGCAGGGGCGGGACCTCGGGCGGCACCGGCCCTGCCGACGTCCCCGTCCCCGGCCCCGGCGTCAGCACCCTGCCCGGCAACCTCGGGCCCGCGCCCAGGTCCTGTGCCGTCGTGGCCACCACCGTGCAGGCGGCGAGGAAGAAGGCGAGGCACGCGTCGGCGACCCAGGCCCAGCGGGACGGGCGGGGCGGCGGGGGCGTGGCACGGAGCAGGGAGGGCAGACCGTCCCACCACCGCCGCACCAGTCCCGTTCGCGCCCCCGGCCCGTCTCTTCCCGTCTCCCCACCGCCCATGCGATCAGTGTGGCAAGCGGGCGCGGGCGTCACATCCGTCGTGGTGGGGACGGACGGTACATCGTCCGCGTACATCCCGGGGATGACGTACGCGCGGGGTCCGTCCGCTACGGCAGAGGGGTTCGCCGTCGTGGGGGACGACCGGGCGCGGGGCCGTCCCTAGCGTCGGGGCCACACACCGACCACCCTCCCGAGGAGGCCCCGTGACCATGCCCCCGCCCCCGCCGCCTTCACCCCCGCCCACGAGCACCGGCGCCCCCGGCACGCCCGTCATCGACATCCGTGACGTGCGCAGGGCGTACGGCGGCGAGGGGCCGCCCGCGCTCGACGGGGTCTCGCTGCGCGTGCGGGCCGGGGAGGCGGTGAGCGTCATCGGCCCGTCGGGGAGCGGCAAGTCGACGTTGCTCAACCTGATCGCGGGGCTGGACCGGCCGAGTTCGGGGAGCGTCACGGTCGACGGCGTACGGGTGGACCGGCTGGGCGAGGCCGGGTCGGCGCGGTACCGGCGGGCCAAGGTCGGCATGGTCTTCCAGTTCTTCAATCTGCTGGACGACCTGACCGTCGTCGACAACGTGCTGCTGCCCGCTCAGTTGGCCGGCCTGGGCAGGGCCGAGGCGCGCCGACGGGCGGCGGGCCTGCTGGAGTACCTCCGTATCGACCGGCACACCCACGCGTACCCCGGCCGGTTGTCCGGGGGCGAACGGCAACGGGTCGCCGTGGCCCGCGCGTTGATGAACCGACCGGCCCTCCTGCTGGCCGACGAACCCACCGGCGCGCTCGACTCCGCCTCCGGCGACGACGTCCGCGCGCTCCTCACCGACCTCAACGCGGACGGCCAGACGATCGTCCTCGTCACCCACGACCCGCGCCTCGCCCGGGCCTGCGCGCACCGGACGGTCGAACTCGTCGACGGCCGGATCGTGCGCGACGCGCCGCACGACGACCGGCGGGGCGACCGCCACCCCGATGTGCGGGAGAACCCGCGTAACGACCCCGGCGGCAGCGAGAACATCGCTGGTAGCCAGAACTTCGGCGGCAGCCAGAACGTCGGCGGCTCGGGCATCGCGGCGGTGGACCGGTGAGTGCGCTCGGGCGGGTGGTGCGGGCCGGCGTGGGACGTCGGCGGGTGCGGACCGTCGTGATGGTGCTGACGACGCTGATGGCCGTGACGGCGTCCGTTCTCGCGGTCGGGCTGCTCGTCGCCGCACGCGCGCCCTTCGATCGGGCCTTCGCGGAGCAGCGCGGCGCGCATCTGACGGGGCAGTTCGACGGGACCAAGGTGACGGCGGCACGGCTCGTGGCGACCGCCGACGCCCCCGGCGTGACCGCCGCGGCCGGGCCCTTCCCGATCGTCTCGGTACGGCCTCGCACCGTCACAGGGTCCGACTTCCTGCCGGCCGGGGTCGACCTGCCGCCGATCACCGTCGTCGGCCGGAAGGACGCGGGCGGACCCGTCGACGTGATCGACCTGGTCGAGGGCGAGTGGGCCACCCGGCCGGGCCAGATCGTCGTGGCCGCAGGCGCCGGGCCCTTCCGGCCGGGCGACCGACTGGCCGTCCCCGAGGCGCCGGGCGGGCCCACGCTGACCGTGACCGGCATCGCCCGCTCGGTGACGGGCACGGGCGAGGCCTGGGTGACGCCCGCCCAGGCCGAGACGCTGGCTGGGGAGACCCGCGACGCGGGAGGCGCCGGAAGCGTCGGAGGCGCGGCCGAAAGCGGCAACTCGTCGGACGCCGGGGCCGGTTCGACCGCGTACGAGATGCTCTACCGCTTCCGGCAGGCAACGACCGAGGCCGACCTGGCCGCCGCGCGCGCCGCGATCGTCGCGGCGGTACCGGAGGGGGCGATGAGCGGGGCGCGGTCGTATCTGACCGTGCGGCAGGACGAGACGGCGAACGCGATGGCGTTCGTGCCGTTCCTGGCGGCGTTCGGGGTGCTCGGGCTGTGTCTGTCGGTGCTGGTGATCGGGATCGTGGTCGGTGGGGCCGTGGGGGCGGCCACCCGGCGGATCGGTGTGCTCAAGGCGCTCGGGTTCACGCCCGCGCAGGTCGTACGGGCGTATGTGGCCCAGGCCTTGGTCCCGGCGGCGCTCGGCTGTGCCCTCGGGGTGGTGCTCGGCAATGTGCTGGCCCTGCCGGTGCTGAACGAGGTGGGGGAGGCGTTCGGCGCCCCGGCCGGAGGGCTCCCGGTCTGGGTGGACGTCACGGTGCCCGGCGCCGCGCTCCTGCTGGTCGCGGTCGCCGCCGTGGTCCCCGCTCTGCGCGCCGGACGCCTGCGGACGGTGGAGGCGATCGCGGTGGGGGGAGGTTCCGGAGGGGCCGGGCGCGGTGGGCCGGAGCGCAGACGGGTGGCCCGCGCTGGACGCGCTGGACGCGCTGGATCCGAGCGCAGGCGGGCGGCACGGTCGTTCGGAGCCCGACCGCTGTCGCTGCTGCCGCCGGCGATCCGGCTCGGCCTGGCGCATCCCTTCGCCCGGCCCGCCCGGTCGGCGACGGTGGCCGCGGCGGTCGTCTTCGGCGCCCTGTCCGTCACCTTCGCGGTCGGCCTCGCGCTGACGCTGGGCAAGGTCCAGGAGGGCCGCATACTCGACTCGGCCGGCTCGGTCGTCGTGGAGGCGGGCGGCGGTCAGGGGCCGCCCGGCGCCCAGGTCGTGCCGGTGGAAGGGGCGGGGAGCCCGGGCGGGCCGGACGGCGAGCGGGAGAAGGCCGATCCGGCGGCGGTCGCCACCGTGCTCCGCGCCCAGCAGGGCACCCGACGCTTCTACGGCACCGCCCAGGCCCAGGTCGCCGTCTCCGGGGTCACCGGGGCGACGACCGTGGTCGCCTACGAGGGCGACTCGGCGTGGGGCGCGCCCGACATGGTCTCGGGGCACTGGCTCGACGGGCCCGGCCAGGCGGTGGTGACCGGGCGCTTCCTGACGGCCGCCGGGATCGGGGTCGGGGACACGGTGACGCTCGACGAGAAGGGCCGGCGGACCACCGTACGGATCGTCGGCGAGGCCTTCTTCACCCAGGACGGGGGCATGACCCTCCTCACCTCGACCGCCACCCTCACCGAACTCGGGCTCGGGGAAGAGGCGTTGCCCGGCCGGTTCCATGTGCGGACGGCGTCGGGAACCGATCCGGCGCAGTACCTGGACGCGCTGAACCGCGCGCTCGACGGCGCGGGCCTCGCCGGGTTCGCCCACGCGGACGGCGGCAACTCCTCCAGTGTGATCGTGGCCATGGACGCGCTGATCGGGATGCTCACGCTCATGCTCGTCGTGGTCGCCGGACTCGGAGTCCTCCACACGGTCGTCCTCGACACCCGCGAACGGGTCCGCGACCTCGGAGTCCTCAAGGCGCTCGGGATGACACCCCGCCAGACCGTCGCCATGGTCGTCGTCTCCGTCGCCGGGGTCGGCCTGCTCGCGGGGCTGGTCGCGGTCCCCGCCGGGATCGTCCTGCACGGGGTCGTCACGCCGTTCATGGGCGACGCCGTCGGCATGACCCTGCCGGACACCGTCCTCGCCGTGTACGACGCGCCCGTGCTCGCCTGCCTCGCGCTGGGCGGGCTGGTCATCGCGGTGGCGGGCGCGCTGCTGCCGGCGGGGTGGGCGGCGGGGGCGGGTACGGCCAGGGCGCTCCGTACGGAGTAGGCGGCGACGGAACGCAAAGGCGGACAAGGCGGACTTGTCTCTGGGTGGGGGCGGGTGCGTACCCAATGTTGTACGCGCTCTTACCCTGCCTGGCTCTCCCCTGTCCCCGCCCTGTCCGACCGGAACGAACAGTGGTGGATCGAACAGTGGTGTCGGCGCCCGTCGTCCGGTCGGCGAAGCCGCTGAACGACCGTGAGGTGGGTGTCGTGGAGGACCGATCTCACGGTTCCGGGGATCCGGGGGCCGGGGTGCGCGTGGCGGAGTCCGCGTACCCCGGCCCCCGGATCCCGCGAGGCGTCCCGCGCACCCACAAGGTGCGTGGGACGCCAGGTTTCTGCTGCCGGACGGAGGGGAAATCGCGTGCCTGGCAAGGGCGTTGACCCGCGTCGCGCGCACCAGCAGAATGAGCCCCCATCCGTCTGAGAGCGCTCTCAGGACGCGGTACGGAGCGTGCCTCACCCCGCACCGAACCCCACACCTGCAAGGAGACCCATGACCGGAAGCACCGGAAGCACCGGAAGCACCGGCCGTACCGGCATCGGCAACGGCGGCCGAGCCCAGGCGTTCAGCCGCCGCAGGCTCCTCGGCACCGGACTCGGCGCGGCGGCGGCGCTCACCGTCGTCGGCCCGGGCGCGGGCGCGGCCCACGCCGCACCGGCGGCCTCCGGCGCCTCGGCTCCGCGCCGTGGCCACGCCTTCCTGGCCGCCGCCATGGACGCCTACCCCGACCATGGCGACCTCCGGCTGACCCAGAGCTACACCGACCAGGCGGGCCTGTTCAGCACGGCCTTCACCTACGACAACGCCCTCGCGATCCTCGCCCACCTCGCCGTGCGCACCGAGGACGGACGGGCCAGGGCGGTGGCGCTCGGGGACGCGCTGATCTACGCCCAGGAGCACGACCCGGCGTACGACGACGGCCGACTGCGCCAGGCGTACAACGTCGGGCCGTACGTCTACTACGACGGCGTACCGCAACCGGACGGGTTCGTCCGGGCGGACGGCACGGCCAACGTCGGCACCCAGTTCGGCTTCACCGGGACGGCCGTGGGGGACATGGCCTGGGCGGGGATCGCGCTGAGCGCGCTGGCCCGGCGGACCGGGGCCCGGCGGTTCCTCGCCGCCGCCGTGCGGATCGGGGAGTGGATCGAGCGGACCGGCCGTACCGACGAGCCCCTCGGCGGCTACAAGTTCGGCGTGAACGGGGCGAACGAGAAACTGCCGTTCACCTCCACCGAGCACAACACCGACCTGATCTGTCTGTTCGGACGGCTCGCCCGGCTCACCGGCGACCGGGTGTGGTGGCAGCGTCGCGCCCGGGCCGAGGCCTTCGTGAAGGGCATGTGGGAGCCGGGCCGGGGCACGGCCGGCGGCTTCTTCTACACCGGCACCAACGACGGCGTCACCGTCAACAAGTCACCGATCCCCGAGGACACCCAGACCTGGACGCACCTCGCCCTCGACTCCGACCGGTACGCGCGCTCCCTCGACTGGGCGGCGCGGGAACTCGCCGTCGAGGATTACGCCGAGCGCCGCAACAGCACGGTCCCCGCCGGGCAGTCGTACGAGGGCGTGACCTTCAGCTCGGCCAGTCTCCTCGCGAACGAGGACGCGCCCATCGCCGAGTTCCAGCCCCGGCCCAACCGCAACGGGGTCTGGTTCGAGGGCACCGCTCACCTCGCGCTCGCCCTGCGCGACCGGGGCGCGCGCGGCGACGAGAAGCGCGCCCGGCGCCTCCTCGCCTCTCTCGAACGCGCCCAGGACCTCCTCGGCACCGCCCAGACCGTCGGCGGCCGTGCCCTCCCCGACCGCTCCGGTGTCGTCTCGGCCAGCAGCCCCCTCGACACGGGCTTCGGCTTCGGCTACTACCCGTACCGGCACACGGGCGCCACGGCCTGGTACCTGATGGCGGCGGTCCGCTCCAACCCGCTGCGGGCCTGACACCGCCGTCCGCTCCGGGGTCTGGAGCGTGACTCCCGCTCCGGGCCCCGGAGTTGTCGCTCGTTCTCACGGCGGACGAGCACGAGTGACGCCGACGGTCAGCCCTCTCCCCGCCTCGCCGTGCGCTCCCGGTGTCCCGCCCGGTCGGGCAGCCCCGCGTACGCCGGCGGCTGTGCCACCACGCCGAACCACAGCTCGGGCGCCCACCGGCGCAGGGCCTGCTCGTAGGGCGTGGGGGCATTGGGGAGGCGGATGCGGTAACGCAGACGGGGAAGTCCGGGCCGGAGCGGTTCCGTGTCACGGACGAACTGCCACAGCAGCGGGTCGTCGCGGTCGATCTCGCCCCGGGGACACAGTTCGACGGTGAAGAGCTGGGACGTCCAGTAGATGCCCACTCCGGCGAGCGCGTCCCAGGGGATCATGGCGATCTCCTTGCCCCGGATCCACCAGAAGCCCGTCGCGTCGAAGGCCATCACCCAGTGGCGGGCCCGCCAGGTGGAGACGACCGGAACAGCGAACAGCAGCGCCATCATGATGAACAACACGGGGCCCCAAACGGCGAACAGGCCGTCCCTGTCGCGGCCGTACACCGCCTCAACCACGCCGAGCCCACCGGA
Source organism: Streptomyces sp. SP18BB07 (assembly GCF_036322545.1). NCBI lineage: Bacteria > Bacillati > Actinomycetota > Actinomycetes > Kitasatosporales > Streptomycetaceae > Streptomyces > Streptomyces sp. SP18BB07. The sequence continues at coordinate 103,799 of NZ_JAQYWT010000342.1, read as the reverse complement.
GACGAGTGTCACCGGCACGAACAACAGGCTCCACAGCAACCGCCGCAGGCCGTACCGCACGACCGTCGCGTCGGCAGCCGGCGCTTCCCCAGGGATCATGGGCGGACCCTAGCCGGTGAACAACGCCCCCACCAGACCCGCGACCGCTGCCCCGGGTCTGCCCGCGCCGCTCCACCAGATCCGCGACCGCCGCCCCGCGTCCGCCCGCGCCTCTCCGCCGGAGTCCGCTGCCGCCGTCCCCTCAGCCGGGCGCGGTCCAGCCATCACCTCAGCCGGGCGCGGTCCACCCGTCCCTCAGTCGGGCGTGGTCCAGCCGTCGGCGAAGTCGCAGAGTCGGGTCATGGCGGCGAGCTGCTGGTCGGGGGCGTACGCGGGGCGGTCCGACTCGTGGACGACGACCTCCACCCAGCGCTGATAGGGGCCGCCGGGCGCGGTGAAGGGCGCCGCGTGGGCCGTACCCAGACGGCTGTCGACGTACAGGAGGGCCCCCATGGCCAGGGGCTGGTCGTAGCGGAGGTCGGTGCGGGGCAGATAGCGATCCAGGTAGGCGGCGAGGATCTCCGCGTCCTCGAGGGTGGAGAAACGGGCCAGCGCGAAGCAGTAGCCCAGGCCCGCGTACACCGTCTCGCTGGCCAGCAGCAGTTCACCGAGGCGGGCCCGGAAGGAGGTCCGCCGGGCTATGCCGATCAGCCACGCGGCGGTGAGGCGGGGCCGCCAGCCCTCGAACAGCAGGGCCTCCAGGTCGGCGTCCGTGATCGACGAGGCGTCGGCGAGCAGAGGGTGCAGGAACCGCCTCCGGGTGGCCCCCTCGAACCGCAGGAACCGGCCGCTGAGCAGTTCCCCGTACCGGCCGATGCTCCGCCGGTCGGCGCGCGGCTGGACGTACCGCTTGACGGCGTTCCACCGGACCGCCTCCTCCGGAGTCATGACCGGCACGTGCCCCGCCCGCGACCCACGCAGCTGTCTCCGCCATCTCCGCTCCACCATGCCGGAAGCGTAGATCCAGGCCGTCCGCCCCGGAGAAGGCCACAGGCGTCGTGACGCCGAAAGGAACCGAGCGGAACCGAGCGGGGCCGAGCGGAACCGAGCGGGGCCGAGCAGGATCGAGCAGGACCGATCAGGGCGGAAACGGCCGAAAACGACCGGAGCGGAAGAGAGGCCTGATCCGTAATCAACTGTGCCGAGGGCGACCCGAGTCGGTGGGGGCGGCGGGGTCGACGCGGGGGGACCGGGGAGGGCCTGAACGGCGAAGCCGAGGAGTCAATGCGAAGTCTCCGTCGTGAACGACTAGCATCCCGGCCGTAAACAGTCGGTGGAGGACGGGAAGCGGGTCGACGGTCGTCGGGTCGCTCCGGGTCGCTCCGAGTCGCTCCGGGGCGGCCGTCTGCGGCCGCGCCGGTCGTCGTCGCCCCGCCGGTCGTCAGTAGGCGGTCCGTGGACGGAATGGGGTTGGTGTCGTGGTGGAGGCCGGGCCTCGGGTCGCTGTCGCCGTGGTGACGATGGGCAATCGGCCCGCGGAGGTGGACGCGCTGCTCGCCTCCGTGGCCAAGCAGGACGTCGCGCCCGAACGGATCGTGATCGTGGGCAACGGCTGCCCCCTCCCCGAGTTCGCCGAACGGCTGGGCCTGCCCGGCGAGGTCACCCTCATCGAGGTGGACGAGAACCTCGGCTGCCCCGGCGGCCGGAACGTCGCCCTGGAGCGGCTCCGCGCCTTCGGTGACGTCGACGTCGTCGTGGAGCTGGACGACGACGGGCTGCTCGTCGACGCCGATGTGCTGCGCCGCGTACGGGACTTGTACGCCGCCGACCCGCGCCTCGGCATCGTCGGGTTCCGGATCGCCGACGAGCACGGCGAGACCCAGCGGCGGCACGTGCCGAGGGTCGGCGCGAAGGACCCGATGCGCGGCGGGCCGGTCACCGGGTTCCTCGGCGGCGGGCACGCCCTCTCCATGGCCATGCTCGGCGAGACGGGCGACTGGGCCGCCGAGTTCTTCTTCGCGCACGAGGAGACCGACCTGGCGTGGCGGGCGCTCGACGCCGGCTGGACCGTGCTGTACGCCCCCGAACTGCTCCTCCAGCACCCGAAGACGTCACCGGCCCGGCACGCCATCTACTACCGCGTCAACGCCCGCAACCGCGTCTGGCTCGCCCGCCGCCGCCTCCCGCTCCCTCTCATCCCCGTCCACCTGGGCGTGTGGGTCCTCATCACCCTGCTGCGGATGCGCTCGGCGGGCGGTCTGAAGGCCTGGTTCAGCGGCTTCGTGGAGGGCTGGCGGGAGTCGGGCGGCGAACGCAGGCCGATGAGCTGGCGAACGGTCTGGCACCTGACCCGTCTGGGCCGCCCCCCGATCCTTTAGGGCGCTCCCACGATCCCTTAGAGCCGCCCCCCGGTCCTTTAGGGCCGCCCCACGACGGGGCCCGCACGCACGAGTGCCCCGGTCGTTCACCTCCACCGACCGGGGCACAGCGCTTTCCACGTTCTCGGATCCGGCAGCGGCGGCGGCACTCCCCCGAGCTACGCGTCTCACGCGTGCGCCGTCGTCGCCGGATCCGATGAAGTGATCACATCAGGTTCCGCCAACGGATCGCTAACATGGGCCCAACGGTTCCACGGGGGGCCGTACGGGAGGCGGCGGCAGGTCGCCGCGGGGTGGGCCCGGAACGACGGTGCGGGAAGGCAGCGGACGGGTTCTATGCGGGACGGGCTGCGGTTCGGACTGCTCGGTCCGCCGGTTCTGTACGGGGCCGGGGGCGCGGATGACACCGAAGTCGCCGGGAACACCGCGCGGTTCGGTGGCGGCGTACGGTCCGTCGGCAGCGGCAAGATGCGCGCCCTGTTCGTCGCGCTGCTGCTCGAACCCGGGCGGGTCGTCTCCGTCGACACCCTGAAGGACGTGCTGTGGGACGCGGCGCCGCCCCCGTCCGCGCAGGCCTCCCTGCAGAACCATGTGACCCGGCTGCGCAGGCTGTTGGACGACCCCGAACGCTTGCGCGCGGTCCCGCCCGGCTATCTGCTGAGGGTCGACGAGGGCGAGTTGGACGTCCGCGTCTTCGAGAGCCACGCCCGCGCCGCGCGCGCCGCCCACGCCGAGCGCGACTGGAGCCGGACCGTCCGTGAGTCCACCGCCGCGCTCGCCCTCTGGCGGGGGACACCGCTCGGCGGTCTGCCGGTCGAGGAGTTCCGTGCCCGGGCCTTCGTCCAACGCCTGGAGGAGGCACGGCTGTTGCTCCTGGAGCGACGCTACGACGCCGAACTCCACCTCGCGGCCGACAGGGCGAAACCCGGCAGCACGGCACACGACAGGGCGGCACACGGCCGCGCGGCACACGGCCGGGCGGAACCCGGCGGGGCGGAGGCGGAACCCGCAGGCGCGCACGCCCTCGGCGCCCTCGCCCCCGAACTCGCCGCCCTCGTCGCCGAACACCCCCTGCGCGAGGCCTTCCACCGGCTCCTCATGCTCGTCCTGCACCGCACGGGCCGCCAGGCCGAGGCCCTCGCCGTCCACCGCGACCTCCGCGCCCGCCTCCTCGACGAACTCGGCGTGGAACCGGGCCCGGCCGTACGCGAGGCCCACGCGGAGATCCTGCGGGAACCCGCCGCACACGCCCAGGGGCCGTCCCCCGAAGCCGCCGACGCCGACGCCCCACCCCGCCCGGCCCAACTCCCGCCGCCACCGGCCCATTTCACCGGCAGGCGGGAGGCGTTGGCCGAGCTGCGGAGGGCTCTGGATACGGGTCCGTATGAAGCGACCCGCGCCCCTACCCCCCTGGGGGCGCGGGGAACTGCGCGACAAGCCACGACGCATCCGCACCCGCCGACCCACGGTGCCCCCCGAGTCAGTAGGCGCCCCGCTTCGCCGACGGCCGTCATCAGCGGAATGGCCGGCGTCGGCAAGAGCGCCCTCGCCCTCCACCTCGCCCACGAACTCGCCGAACACTTCCCCGACGGCCAGCTGTACATCAACCTCCACGGCGCCACCCCGGGCATGACCCCCCTCACCCCCGCCCAGGCCCTCGCCGCCCTCCTGCGGGACCTGGGCACCGCCCCCCGCCGTATCCCCGAACACCCGGACGCGGCCGCCGCGTTGCTCCGGTCGACCCTTGCCCCCGCCCGCACCCTGATGGTCCTGGACGACGCCGCGACCGCCGCCCAGGTACGCCCCCTGCTCCCGGCGGGCCCCGGCTGCGCGGTCATCGTGACCAGCCGTTCGCCGCTCACCGCGCTGGACGGCGCCCACCGCTTCCCGCTCGCCCCGCTGTCGGACGACGAGAGCGCGGCCCTGCTGCGGGCCGCCTCGGGCCGCGCCGCGGGCCTGGACGCCGCGCACCCCCTCGTCGAACTGACCGGCCGCCTCCCGCTCGCCCTCCGCGTCGTCGCGGCCCGCCTCGCCGCCCGGCGCGCCCTCACCCCGGACGCGCTCGCCGGTCAACTGGCCGCCACGGAAGGACGGTTGCAGCACCTCGAATACGACGACCTGAGCGTCCGCCGCTCCCTCGCCGTCGCCCACGAGGCCCTGCGCGCCTCCGACCGCGAGGCCGACCGCGACGCCGCGCACGCCCTGCGCCACATCGGCGCCCTCGACCTGCCCGCCTACGGCGCACCCCTCCTCGCCCGCCTCACCGGCACCGACGAGTTCCGCGCGGAGGCCGCCCTCGACCGCCTCGTCGACGTGGCCCTCCTGGAGGAGACGACGTACGGTCGGTACGTCCCCCACGACCTCGTACGGCACTTCGCCCGCGAACTCGCCGACTCGGCCACCGCCACCGAGACCGCCGCGGCCGTGGAGCAGGCCCTGCGCTGGTACACCGGACGCGCCCGGCAGAGCCTGCTGGTGATGCTGCCGCCGGGGTACGAGCGCGACGAACGCCTCCGTACGAGGACCGCGCCGGCCACGGTCGCGGCACCCCCCGGTGCGGAACCGCCCACGGAACCGCCCTTCACCTCCGCCGAGGAGGCCTTCGCCTGGGGCGACCGCGAACTCCCCGCCATCGTCGCCCTGGTGGAACGCTGCGCCCGCGACCACGGCGACGGCGGCCCGGCAGGCACGGGCGGGAGGGCCGCGAAAGTCGGCGCGGGCGGCGAGGTCGGCGCGGTCGGCGACGGCGGCCCGGCGGACACCGGTTCGGCGGCGGCACTCGTCCCCACCCTGGTCCGCCACCTCTTCCCCTATCTGCACCGAGGCGGCCGGCTCGCCGAGTTGGACGTGCTGGGACGGCACGCCCTGAACGTGGCGAGGTCCCTCGGGGACGACGAGGCCGAGGCGTTCGCCCTCACCGACCGCGCGGGCCTGCACTTCATGTCCGGCCGGGCCTCGGAGGCGCTCGCCCTCAACGACGAGGGCCTGAAACTGTGGCGCCGCCTCGGAGTGGTCTCGTGCGTTCGGCGCTGCCTGAACAACCGCGGACTCGTGCTGGAGAGCCTCGGCCGGTACGAGGAGAGCGAGGAGACGCTCCGGCAGAGCCTGGAACTCTCCCGGCAGCTCGGCGACCCCTACGGCGAGGCGGTGACCTTCAGCCACCTCGGCAACCTGTACAAACACACCGACGCGCGCGCCGCCATCGCCCACCACGAACGGAGCCTGGCGCTGGGCGAGATCGCCGACAGCCTCGTCGTACGGCACACCGCGCACTGCAACATCGGCTACGCCCACCTCCGCCTCGGCGAACCGGCCGCCGCCGTACGCAACTTCGAGCAGAGCCTGCGCATCCTCGGCGACGACGAGGACTGGCAGGGCGAGTCCAAGTCCCGGCTCGGCCTGGTGCGGGCCCTGCGCGAACTCGGCCGCCCGGACCGCGCGGCCCAGGAGTGCGACATCCTCCTCGACCTCGCCGAACGCCGCGCCGACCAGTACGCCGTGGGCCTGGCCCGGCACCAGCGGGGGCTGCTGCTCCGCGCCGACGGCCACGAGGAGGAGGCCTACCACGAGTGGGAGCAGGCCCAGGAGATCCTGGACGACACGGACTCGACGGTGGCGACAGACCTGAGAGAACTACTGAAGAACCGCGCGCCGAATGGCGGCGCAGCCGCCTCCTAGGGGCGCGGGGCGGCATGGAATCTGCGGCTACCGCCGCGTGGGCGCGACCAGCCACGACGATCCCGCAGCCGCCAGCCGACAGACCCTCCCACCCCGGAAGGCGCCCCCCGCCCCTCATTTCGCATCCGCATAACACTCCACCACCGCCGTAGTGAACGGAAACCGCACCGGCGTCTCCCCGAACGCCAGCCGCCCCGACAGCTCCGACGCCTCACGGATCGCCGCCACCACGGCCTCCGCCTCCCGCTCCGGACAGTGCACGATCACCTCGTCGTGCTGGAAGAAGACCAGCTCGGCCGCCATGCCGTCGAGGGAGCGGCGGAGGGCCGCGAGGAGGAGCAGGGTCCAGTCGGCGGCGCTGCCCTGTACGACGAAGTTACGGGCGAAGCGGCCCCGGGCCCGGGAGTTGGTGGAGGCGTACCCGGGCACCCACTCGTCACCCTGCCCACGCTCCCGGGTGTCCGGGTCACCGTCGTCCTGGGGGAGGCCCGCCTCGTCGCCGGCCGCGTCGGAGGCGCCGGCCGCCGGTGGGCACGTACGCCCGAGCCAGGTCCGTACGAGCCGGCCCTCCTCGCCCGCGCGGGCCGCGTCGTCGACGTATTGCACGGCGCGCGGGAAGCGTCGGCGCAGCGCGGCGAGATTCTTGAGCCCGTCCCCGGACGTCTGCCCGTACACCGCCCCGAGCACGGCGAGTTTGGCGTGGTCACGGTTCCCGGAGAAGGCACGGTCGGACACGGCCTGGTAGAGGTCGGTGGGACGGCCCGCGACCTCCATCAGCCCGGGGTCACGGGAGATGGCTGCCAGTACCCGGGGTTCCATCTGGTCGGCGTCGGCGACGACGAGCCGCCAGCCCGGGTCGGCGACGCAGGCACGGCGGATCACCTTGGGGATCTGCAGGGCGCCCCCGCCGTTGGTGACCCACCGCCCGGTGACCGTGCCGTGCGCGAGGAACTCGGGGCGGAAGCGGCCGTCCCGGACCCAGTCCTGGAGCCAGGACCACCCGTGGGCGACCCAGATGCGGTACAGCCGCTTGTACTCCAGGAGCGGCTTCACCGCCGGATGGTCGAGGCTCTCGATCTCCCAGCGCCGGGTGGACCGGACCCGGATGCCGGCCCGGGCGAAGGCCTTGACGACATCGGCGGGCAGATCGGGCCGCACCCGCCGCCCGAACGCGTGCGACACCTCCTCGGCGAGCTCGGCGAGGCGACGCGGCTCGCCGCCGCCCGCGTACCGCTCGCCGAGCATCTCGTGCAGCACGTCACGATGGACGTCGGCCCGCCACGGCAGCCCCGCCCGGTTCATCTCGGCGGCGACGAGCATCCCGGCCGACTCGGCGGCGGTCAGCAGCCGCATCCGGTCGGGGTGGGCAGTGGCGTCGTGCCGTCGCTGCTGGTCCGCGTACACCTCGACGAGGTCGGCGAGGGGGACGTGGACGGGGCGGGGCTCGAACAGGGACGGCTGGGCGCCGGTGTCGGCGGAGCGCGGGGGCGGGTCCGGGGGTACGGGCGCCCGACGGAGCCGGGCGAGGGCGGCGGCAGCGGAGCGGGGCTCACCGAGCCGGCCCTCGTGCCCGAGCAGCAGGGTCTCGGCGTCCTCGATGTCGTAGCACCGCTCCACTCGCACCCCCGTGGCGAGCAGTCGCGGATACACCTCCCCGGTGGCGCGCCACACCCACCGCCCCACCCGCGGCCCCCGCCGCCGCACCGCCTCCGCGAGATCGGGCTCCCAGGTCACCGCCCCCGCGAGCAGCCCGTCGTCCCCGAGCGGGGCGACCTCCACACCCCCGTCCTCGGCCGTCGCAAGCACCCACCGGTCGGTCATGGGTGCGAGTGTGACAGGGGGGTCTGACATCGACGCTCGTGCGACGCGGGCCCCAAAGGGACGGACAGCCGACGGCCGCTACCGCTGCCCTTCTCCCCGCCTCTGTCCGTGCCCCTGCTCCTACTCCTGCCCCTGGCTCTCGCCCTGGCTCTGGACGATCGCCTGCAGTGCCTGGGTCACGTATGCCTCGGTGGCCTCCTTGGTGACGCCGAGGCCGCTGAGCACCCCTTCCCCGTTCTCGAACTCCAGGAGGGCGAGGAGGATGTGTTCGGTGCCGATGTAGTTGTGGCCGAGGCGGAGGGCCTCGCGGAAGGTGAGTTCGAGGACCTTCTTGGCGTCGGGGCCGTAGGGGATGAGCTCGGGTACCTCGGGGGAGGCGGGCGGCAGGACGGCGGTGGCGGCTTCCCGTACGGCCTCGGGGGAGAGGCCCTGGGCGACGAGCGCCTTGGCCGCGAGCCCGTCCGGTTCGGCGAGGAGCCCGAGGACGAGGTGGGCGGGCAGTCCCTCGACGGCGCCGGCGGCCTTGCCCTCGTTGTGCGCGGCCGCGACCACGTTCCGGGCGCGGGGGGTGAAGCGGCTGAACCCCTGGCTGGCGTCGAGGTCGTTCTCGGCCTTCGGCACGAACCGCTTCTGCGCGGCCTGCCGGGTGACGCCCATGCTCCGGCCGATGTCCGTCCAGGAGGCGCCCGAACGCCGGGCCTGGTCCACGAAGTGGCCGATCAGATGGTCGGCCACGTCCCCGAGGTGGTCCGCGGCGATGACCGCGTCCTGCAACTGGTCGAGCGGTTCCGGGTGCACCTTCTTGATGGCTTCGATGAGCTCGTCGAGACGGATGGGGGCGGTGGCGCGCGGGTTCGTCGTCATGTGTCAACCTTAGGTTGACACCAAGGGGGTGTCAACCCGAAGTTGACATCCTCCGTCCCCTCTCGCTTCCCCTCTACTTCGGCGTCGTCGCCAACCTCACCGCCAGCACCACCGGCCCACCTCCACCCCGCCAGGGGCGCGGGGAACTGCGCGAGAAGCCCCCACGGCCCCGCACCCGCCTCCCAACCGCGGCCCCCCACCCCCTCAGGCGCCCGACCTCCTACCTCTGCCTTCCGGCGCCGGTCACCGCCACCACCCCACCCACCGCGACACACGCCCCCACGCACGCCCCGAGAACCTCCCACGGCACCGCCACCCCCACCGGCGCCGACAACAGCCCCAACGCCCCCGCCACCCCGGCGAGGTTCACGGCGATGACCGCGACGCCCAGCAACACGCCCACCACGACCGCCACCAGCGCCTCACCCACCACGACGACCCGCACCTGACCCCGCGTCGCCCCGGCCAGCCGCAGTGACCGCAGCTCCGCACCCCGCGCCGACGTGGCCATCAACAACGTCCCGGCCAGCGAGATCCCCGCGTACACGAGCGCGATCCCCAGCACCACGAGGAATCCGAGCCGGGTGTGCGCCTTGGTGCCGGGCTTGTTCGCCGCGAGCCACTCCTCGGCCGTCCGCACGGTCCAGCCGGCCCGTTCCGAACGCGCCCCTTCCGGCGCCCCTTCGAGCGCCGCCGCGACTCCCGCCCGCTCCACCCCGCTCCCGCGCGGAGCGACCCGCACCTCGACCCGGTCCACCACCGCCCCACCCGCGTTCGCGGCCGTCACATACGCCCCGTTGTCCCCGGTCCCCTCCGCGAGCACCGCCGCGATCCGCAGTCGTACCGGCCGCCCGTCCCCGAGCCACACCCGCACGCTCTGCCCGACCTCGTGCCGCTCCCACTCCTCGTTCACGACGATCGACCCGTCGTCGAGATTCCGCACGTCACCGGCGACCACCGGCAACCGCGACACCGTCGCCAGCGCCGCCGCGTCCGTCACCGCCCGCGCCTCGGACCGCACCAACGCGGTCCCCTCCTCCACGGCGTACACAGCGGTGGACGCGGACCCGACCACCGTCGCCCCGTCCCCGACGGCACCCCGCACCGCCTCCTCCCGCAACTCCGCACCCGACTCACCGGTGACCACGAAGTCCGCCCCGGTCCGCGCTGCCGCCTCCGCGCCCTTCGCCCCGGCCACCGTCCCGGCGGACCCCAGCAGCGACCCGGCCAGCGCGACGGTCACCAGCACCGGCGCGGCGACGGCCGCGGTGCGGCGTACGGACGTGGCCGCGTTCTCCCTGATCAGCAGCCCGACGGCCCCGGGCAGCGCCGCGCCCACCAGCCGTACGACCGGCCGCACGAGCAGCGGCGCGAGCGCGGCCACCGCCGTGATCAGCAGCATCGGCTGGGTGGTGTAGGTCTTCCGCTTCAGCAGCTCGGCGGGGTCCGTCCCCAACTTCCAGGCCAGCAACCCCACTCCGCCCACCAGCAGCAGCGCACCGATCACCCGCCGGGACAGCGGCAGCACCCCCGTGTCCACGGACGCGTCGCGCAACGCCTCCACGGGCCCGATCCGCCCGGCCCGCCGCGCCGCCACCCACGCTCCCGCCAGGGCCACCGACACACCCGTCCAGAAGGCCGCGTGATACGGCCACACCACCGCGTCCGGCACCGCGAACCACGTCGGCGCGACCCCGCCGTCGACCAACACCCGTACCAGCAAAGGCGCCCCCCACGCCCCCAGCGCACACCCGGCGCCGGACGCCACGAGCCCCACCGCCACGGCCTCGCCGAGCAGCATCCGCCGCACCTGACCCGGGGTCGCGCCGGCCATCCGCAGCAGCCCGAACTCCCGTCTGCGCAGCGCCACCACGAACGCGAACGTCGACGCCGTCACGAACACCGACACGAACACGGCCACCCCGCCGGCCGTCCCCAGCAGCGAGTTCACGGCGACCAGCGCCTCCGCGTCCCGCTCGTACGACGGATCCACCTGCCGCCGTGCGTCACCGGTCAGCACCCGCGCCCGCTCCCCGACCACCGCCCGCACCTCGGCCACGGACGCGTCCACGCCGACCGCGTCGGCCCCACCGGCGTCAGTCGCGGCACCCGCACCCGCTCCCGTGCCCGCAGCCGCGCCCGTCGTCACCGGCCCCAGCTTCCGCAGCTCCGCCAGCAGCTCTCCGTCCACAGGGTGTGGACGGGCCAGTTTCTGCGAGACCTCGGCCGTGCCCGGCCCTCGCCGCACCTCCACCGTCAGCCTGTCCAGGCCCGCCACCACGACGGGGGAGGAGCCAAAACGCTCCGGCGCACGCGCGGGCGGGTCGAGTGACGCCGCGAGCCCCAGCCCCATGGCCGTCATCACCCCGACCCCCAGCAACACGGCGACGAACGACCCGAGCAACGCGGCCCACCGCGTACGCAACGACGACAGCGTCAGCACGTCACACCTCCGTCGGCGCCGGAGGATGTGCCGTCGCCCGCCGTACGCTCCAACCCCGCCATACGCGCCGCCACCGCCTCGACCGACGGCCGGACCAGCTCCCCGCTCACCCGCCCGTCGACCAGGAACACCACCCGGTCCGCGTACGAGGCGGCCACCGGATCGTGGGTCACCATGATCGTGGTCTGCCCTTCCCGATCCACCAACTCCCGCAACAGGCACAGCACTTCGCGGCTGGTTGTGGTGTCCAGCGCCCCGGTGGGCTCGTCCCCGAAGAGGACGGCGGGGCGGGTGATCAGCGCACGGGCGAGGGCGACCCGCTGCTGCTGTCCGCCGGACAGCTGAGCGGGCCGGTGCCCGCCCCGCTCGGCCAACCCCACCCGGGCCAGCGCCTCGCGCACCGCACCCCGCGAGGGGCGCCGCCCGGCGAGCCGCAACGGCAGGGCGACGTTCTGCGCGGCGGTCAGGGAGGGCAGGAGGTTGAAGGCCTGGAAGACGAAGCCGATCCGTTCCCGGCGCAGCAGCGTCAGCCGCCGCTCGCTCAGCCCGGCCAGCTCCACACCGTCGACCCGCACGGTCCCGCCCGACGGCCGGTCGAGCCCCGCCGCACACTGCAGCAGCGTCGACTTCCCCGACCCCGAAGGCCCCATCACCGCCGTGAAGGTCCCCACCCCGAAGTCCAGATCCACCCCGTCGAGGGCGACGACCGCCCCGTACGCCCGCCGCAGACCCCGTACACGTACCGCCGCGCCCCCCGTCTCCCCGTTCCCTGCCCCCGGCCGGCTCGCCACCGCCGACACCCTGCCCGCCTCCGCGGAGGCCCTGTCTCTCTCTACCGTGGTCATGCCCCAAGCGAACCGTCCCCGCCGCGCCCGCACACGACCCCTGAGGGGCGTCCTGGGGGTAGGGCCAGCCCTACCCCGCCCCCGGAACCCCCGCCCCCGGAACCCCCGCCCCCACCCCATGACACGATCGAACACGTGAGTACGACCAGCACGGTGGACCGCGCCTTCGAGGCGGCGCTCTACGCCGACACCGACGCCGCCCTCGACACGGGCGCCTCCCTGCTCGCTGCCGACCCGGCGGCCGACGCCGAACTCGCCCGGCGCGGACGGGAGTTTGTCGCCGGGGCCTGGCGGCGGGGCTGGCAGCCCGCCGACGTCGTCCGGTTCACGCGGCGCGAGCTGGAGGACGAGCACGTACGGCTCCTCGCGCGGCTCGTCGTCGAGGAGCACGAGGAGCACAACGCGCACGAGCAGGCGCGGACGGGCGCCCGTCCCCAGTCCCACAGCCCCCGCTGGGCCGCCCAGCTCGACGAGATCAGGGAACTCGCCGCGCACCCCACCCGCGCGGACCGCTTCTCTTACGCCACCGCGACCCTGGAGCTGTACCGCCTCCTCCTGCGCCTGCCCACCCTCGAACCCCTGGACCGCCCGCGGGAGGCCGGCGCCGGGAAGAACTCGCCGCACCCCGAGTCCCGCATGCTCAGCCGGATCCGCGCGCTCCTGGCCAAGGCGGAGGCGACCGGATTCCCGGAGGAGGCGGAGGCGCTGAGCGCGAAGGCGCAGGAGCTGATGGCGCGGCACAGCATCGACGAGGCGCTGCTCGCGGCCCGCGCGCACAGCGAGGACGCGCCCGGCGCGTGCCGGATCGGCGTCGACCCGCCGTACGAGACGGCCAAGGCGGTCCTCCTCGACGCGGTCGCCCGGGCCAACCGCTGCGAGGCCGTCTGGAACGAGGCCCTCGGCTTCTCCACGGTGGTCGGGTTCGAGGCCGACCTGGAGGTGGTCGAGCTGCTCCACACCTCGCTCCTCGTGCAGGCCACCACCGCCATGACCAAGGCGGAGGCGGCCCAGCGCAAGGGCGGCCGCAAGCGGACCAAGACCTTCCGGCAGTCCTTCCTGGCCGCCTACGCCCACCGCATCGGCGACCGGCTGGCGGCGGTCGCCGAGGCCCAGGTCGCCGAGGCGGAGGCCGCGGGCGCCGGCGCTCGCGGGGCGGGCGCCCCGGAACAGGACCTGTTGCCCGTCCTCGCCGCCCGCGACGTCGCCGTCCACGACGAGTTCAGCCGGATGTTCCCGGACACGGTCACCACCCGCGTCCGAGGCGTCAGCGACCTCGCCGGCTGGCAACAGGGAGCGGAAGCGGCCGACCGAGCCCAGGTCAGATCCCGCCCCCGCCTGCCGTCATGAACGGAGACCGACCTGAACTCGGGGCCGGCCCCCTGACACGTCACAGATCCGGACCCCTGACACCTCGCCGCCCTCGATGACTCAGTCGCCCACCGGCAGGAACGGCCCCACCGTCGCCTCCAACGTGCTCTCGGACTTCACCGCGACCACGGGGTCCGGCCACTTGAAGCTGCTGACCTTGCTGTCTCCGGGCAGGGTCAGCTTCAGCTGATCCACGGCGGCACTCTTCTCCGAGTCACCGTCGACCCCGCGCACGTAGGAGACCGAGAAGCTCATCGACTGGCCGCCCTGCAGCGTCACCTCGGTCTCCTCGGACGCGCCCTCCTGCGGCTGGAGCGCCCACGACTTGTCGCCGGCGACCAGGTCGACCCCGGCGAGACCCGTCAACGTGCAGGCGGCGTCGCCCTTGTTGGTCACGGTGATCGGGACGGCCCCCTCGTCCCCGGCGGCCGGTGCCGCACTGCTGGGACCGACCTCGAAGCCGACCCGCGCGGCCGTGCACGCGGCCCCCTGCGCGCTCTCGGTGGTGGCGGCCCCGGTCTTGCCGTCGTCCCCGCCGTCGCCTCCCTCACCTCCGTCACTCCCGCTACAGGCGGTCAGCGTGAGGGCCGCGAGAAGGGCGGCGGCGATGGCGGTCGGAGCGGTGCGCATGGGGGTTCCCGGTGGAGTTCGTGGCTGTCACAGCACAGCCGGTGGCGTGTGAACGTGCGAACGGGCCACGGAACCCGGAGGTTCCGCGGCCCGTCCGACACATGATCTACGACCCGAGCGCCGCCCGAGGCAAAAATCCACCGGTCCACGGCCGGAAGGTGACCCGCGCGCCTCTGCCCGAAGAGACAGGCCTACGACCCCGCGCTCGCCGTGGGCAGATCCGTCGGCAGCCCGGACGGCATGGACCCCTCCGCCTTCCGGAACGTCTCCTCGCCGACGCCGCCCTCCCAGGTGATCGTGAGGGACTTGGCGCTCACCTTGTCGACCATGCCCTCGGTGCGGTCGTCGCTGCCGTCCTGGCACTTGAGGCTGATCATCTGCATGTCGTCCGCGTCGGAGACCTTGCCGCTGCACACCGAGGTGCCCGCGAAGACCGCGGCCTCGCCGCCGTTGACGAACAGGGCGACCGGCTTGCCGCCGGTCGTGGCCAGCCAGTTGCCCTGGAGCTCGGTCTTGGCACCGGAGGAGTCCCCGGAGCCGCCGCCGCTGTCCGACCCCTTCGTCGCCGAGGGGGCGGCCGACGACTCCTTGCCCGCGGAGTCCCCGTCACCGCCGCCGCTGCACCCCGTCAGCACGAGCGCGGCCGCGAGCCCGGCCACCCCGGCCACGACACGCAGCCGCCGCCGCCGGGCGAAGAAAGCCCCAGCAGCCCCACCCTCAGGCCCTGCCCCCATCGCCGCCATCACCGTGGTCGCCCTGGTCGCACTAGTCGCCGTAGTCGCCGTAGTCACTGGAGTTCTCCCGAGAGTGTGGCCGGATCCGGTCGCCGCGGCGACAGCGGCAAGCTACCAGCAGCCCCTCGGCTGCAGCTGGCCGGGAACGAAGAGAACCCCGCCCCCCACCGACGACTGAGAACCCCGTCCCCCACCGACGACTGAGGACCCCGCCCCCCACCGACTACCAGGACGACTTGCGCACCCCCGGCAGATACCCCGCGTGCGCCTGCTCCCGCAGGCTCACCCGGGACAGCCCGAACGTCCGGAAGTACCCCCGGGGCCGCCCGTCCACCTGGTCCCGGTTGCGGACGCGCGTGGCGCTGGCGTCGCGCGGCTGGGCGCGCAGCTCCCGCAGGGCGGCCTCGCGCTCGGCGTCCGTGGCGGACGGCCGCCGGACGATCTCCTTCAGCTCGGCCCGCCGCTCGGCGTACCGAGCGACGATCTCCCGCCGCTTCTCGTTCTTCGCGATCTTGCTCTTCTTCGCCATCAGACCCGCACCCCCCGGGCACGGATCCGGGCGACCGCGGCCTCGACGCCGATGACGTCCACGGTCTTGATCCCCTTCGCGCTCAGCCGGAGCCGCACATGGCGGTTCTCGCTGGGCAGCCAATACCGCTTGGACTGGATGTTGGGGTCGAAACGGCGGGACGTACGCCGGTGGGAGTGCGAGATGCGGTTGCCGAAGCCGGGCTGGGCGCCGGTCAGCATGCAGTGGGCGGACAAGGTGATGCACCTCTCTCGATCAGGTGATGTAAATGGAATTCATTTTCAGTAAGGTACCACCATGGCACGCAACGAACTCCGCCCGGTCATCAAACTCCGGTCCACGGCCGGCACCGGCTACACCTACGTCACCCGCAAGAACCGCCGGAACGACCCGGACCGGCTGACGCTGCGCAAGTTCGACCCGATGGCGGGCCGTCACGTCGACTTCCGAGAGGAGCGCTGAGGCGCCGATGAAGAAGGACATCCACCCGTCGTACGGGCCGGTCGTCTTCCGGGACCGTGCCGCGAACCACACCTTCCTGACCCGCTCGACGATGACCAGCGAGAAGACGATCGAGTGGGAGGACGGCAACACCTACCCGGTGGTCGACGTCGAGATCTCGAACGTCAGCCACCCCTTCTACACGGGCACCGCCCGCGTCCTGGACACGGCGGGCCGCGTCGAGAAGTTCGAGAAGCGCTACGGCGCCAAGAACTCCGGGGCGGCCGGAGCGACCGGGAAGAAGCGGGGCTGACCGACGTGACCCAGCTGTCTGTCGCGATCGTCGGCGGGCTGCACGCCGACGCCCGGCGGGCCGCCGTCGAGGCGCTGCTCGCCGGGGTCCCGGGCAGCGTCGCGCTGCACCACGACCTCTCCACCGCCACCGACGGTCCGGACGCCAAGGTCGTCCGGACCGTTCGGGACGCGGCGGGCCTCATCTCCACCGGTGAGACCCCGCTCGTCAACGACTGCGCCTGCTGCGCCCTGCGCGAGGACCTCGTCCCCGAACTGGAGCGCTTCGCCGACGCGGGCCTCACCCGCCTCGCCGTGGTCGAACTCTGGGACTCGGTCGAGCCGAAGGCCATGGCCGAGGTGGTCGCCGCCAGCGGTCTCCGCCTCACCTCCGTGATCACGGCCGTCGACCCCGCCCTCCTCCTGCCCTACCTCGGCAACGGCGACGACCTCGCCGACCGGGGCCTCGCCGCCGCCACCACGGACCAACGCACGGTCGCCGACACCTTCGCCCGCCAACTGGAGTACGCCCCGACCCTGGCCGTACTCGACTCGGCGGAGGCGGACGACGAGGACAGAGCCCTCCTGTCCCAACTGCACCCGACGGCCCAGCAGGTGCCCATAGCCGACCGGCAACGCGCCCCTGAGGTGGCCGCAGGCCCTGAAAGGGGCGCGGGGAACTGCGCGACCAGCCACGACGCACCCGCACCCGGCAGCCTCCAGCACCACCCACGGCGCTCCCCGGCCC
Source organism: Streptomyces sp. SP18BB07 (assembly GCF_036322545.1). Lineage (NCBI taxonomy): Bacteria > Bacillati > Actinomycetota > Actinomycetes > Kitasatosporales > Streptomycetaceae > Streptomyces > Streptomyces sp. SP18BB07. The sequence continues at coordinate 87,050 of NZ_JAQYWT010000342.1, read as the reverse complement.
TGCTCGCCGCCGCGTTCGCCGGCTTCGACGTCGACGCCGCCGCAGCCGCCCAGCACCCCGCCAGCGCCCTCCTCCCCACCGACGCCGACGAACACGGCGTCACCACACTCGTCTGGCACCGCCACCGCCCCTTCCACCCGGAACGCCTCTACGCGGCACTCGAAGACCTCTGCTGCGCGGCGGCCCGCAGCCGCGGCAGGTTCTGGCTGGCCGAGCGCCCCGACACCCTGCTCCACTGGGACGCGGCCGGCGGCGCCCTCTGCGTCGAGTCGGTCGGCCCCTGGCTCGCCTCGCTCCCGGACGCCGCCTGGGACATGGTGCCCCCGGTCCGCCGCGCCGCCGCCGCCCTCGACTGGCACCCGGAACACGGCGACCGCTGCCAGCACCTCGTCTTCACCTCCCCGGGCCTGGACCGCGACGGACTCGAACGGCTGCTGGAGTCCTGCCTGCTCACCGACGCCGAGTACGCCGCGGGCCGCGACGCCTGGGAACGGCTGCCGCGCCCCTTCGACACCTTCCTGGAGGTCTGAACCGCCATGCCCCGCAAGCCGGAGCGCAAGCCCGTCAAGTCCCGCCCCAACCCGCTGGACCAGGCGAAGATCACGTACATCGACTACAAGGACACGGACCTGCTGCGCCGCTTCATCTCCGACCGGGGCAAGATCCGCAGCCGTCGCGTGACCCGGGTCACCGCACAGCAGCAGCGCCTGCTCGCGCGGGCCATCAAGAACGCCCGGGAGATGGCGCTCCTGCCGTACGTCACCCGCTGACGCGAACCGCCTGACGCGAATCACCCCCCACCCGGCCCCGGGGAGGCTCCACGACCTCCCCGGGGCCGTCCCTTTTCCGCCATTCCGCGGAAGTCGCTCGCTCCGCCCTGAACCGCCCGGACCCCCACCCCGTACGGAGAGATAGGGGCCCGGATGGAACAGGACCGCCATGTCTTACGTCTCTCTGGTGCTGTAACCGCGGAGACACCCCCCGTGCACGTGCATCCGCTCATGCATCGGCACGTGAACAAAGCTATGATCCGGGGCAGTTGACCACCGCATCACTGGCAACGCAGACACCACCGGCAACACGGACACGACCGGCACCATCTGCAACACGGCCACACCAGAGCCAACGCGCATCCAGCGCACTACTGCACCACCCCGGGGAGCGACCTGTGGACCACGACGTGTACGGCGTGGATGACGTGTACAACGGCATGGCCGCGACGGAGCTGACCGAGCTCCACGCGGTGGCCTGGCAGAAGAGCCGGCACAGCAACTCGCAGGGCAACTGCGTGGAGTTCGCCCGGCTGCCCGGCGGCGAGGTGGCGGTACGCAACTCGCGCTTCCCCGACGGCCCGGCGCTCGTCTACACCCGCGCCGAAATCGAGGCGATGCTCCTGGGCATCAAGGACGGGGAGTTCGACCACCTGGTCGGATGAGGTCCGCCGTCGGCGGGCGACCGACGCCCCCCATGATGTGACACGCGTAGAACCGCGGCGCCGAAAAGCGCCGCGGTTCACCTACGGGCGGACGGGTGGCCCGGCGCCGGCTCCACCTGGAACAGCGCCCACACCACCTTGCCGCTGAGCGCGCCGCCCAGCGGATGCCAGCCCCAGCTGTCCGCGAACGAGTCGACCAGGAACAGCCCCCGGCCCGACTCCGCCGCGAAGTCCTCGGAGTCGCCCGCGACCGGGCTGTCGTGACTGGGGTCGCGCACCGCGCACACCAACCGCTCGGCCCAGCGCATCAAGTGCAGCCGCACGGGCGGGTCCTGGGCCGGGCCCGCCCCGTTGCCGGCGGGCAGGCCGTGCCGCAGGGCGTTGGTGACGAGTTCCGAGACCACGAGGCAGACGTCGTCGAACCGTTCGTCCAACCGCCACTGGTCGAGGGTGCCCCGGGTGAACTGCCGTGCCTCGCGCACCGCTTCGTAGCGGGGCGGCAGCGCGCAGGACGCGGCGTCGGACACGGCCGCGGGATCAAGTGGCGGAAGTCCCTGCCGTAAGGGTTCGAGCATGGTCGATCCATTCGTCCCCATGCGAGGCACTCCCGGGTGTTCGCGGTCGTTGCGATGCAGCGGTGGCGCGGGACCATGGTTTCTGATGCGTACAGCAGATGCAAGGGCAGATGCACGTGCACGCGCCCGAATTGGACCTTCACATACCGCTTGCTGAACATTTCTTCTGTCGCTCCGCACCCTCCCGTCGGGCTCAGGCCGGCGATTTCCTGGCGACTTTCTGGCGATCTCCTGTGTCCGCGGGGTGTTCTTCGCGACGCGTCTCGGCCACACTCCCTTCTCTCCTCCTCCGTCTCATCCGTCTCAGATGTTGAAGACTTTCCATTTCTGTAACCGGGCGAGTGCGGATCGGAGTGGATTAGTGGCAGACTGCGGCCCCTGAAGAAGTTGGGGAGGCTGGACGAACGTGGGTGCCGGTGAATCGAGCGGGTCGGTGGTGAGGCGGATGCTGCTGGGCTCGCATCTCAGGCGGCTGCGCGAGTCGCAGGGGATCACCCGGGAGAAGGCCGGGTACTCGATCCGCTCCTCGGAGTCGAAGATCAGTCGGATGGAACTCGGCCGGGTCAGCTTCAAGACCCGTGACGTGGAGGACCTGTTGACCCTCTACGGCGTCACCGACGAGAACGAGCGCACCTCGCTGCTCTCCCTGGCGAAGGAAGCCAACGTCGCGGGCTGGTGGCACAGTTACTCGGACGTCCTGCCCAGCTGGTTCCCCACCTACGTCGGCCTGGAAGCGGCGGCCCACCTCATCCGCAGCTACGAAGTCCAGTTCGTGCACGGTCTGTTGCAGACCGAGGCGTACGCCCACGCGGTCGTCGCCCGGGGCATGCGGGGCGCGAGCGAGGCGGAGATCGACAAGCGGGTCGCCCTGCGCATGGAGCGCCAGAAGTACCTGGTGGCCGAGAGGGCCCCGCAGTTTCACTGCGTCCTCGACGAGGCCGCGCTGCGCCGGCCGTACGGCGACCGGGACGTGATGCGGGGGCAGCTCCAGCATCTGATCGAGATCTCGGAGCGCCCGAACGTGACGGTCCAGGTCATGCCGTTCAGCTTCGGCGGCCACTCGGGCGAGAGCGGCGCCTTCACCCTGCTGAGCTTCCCCGAGTCCGACCTCACCGACGTCGTCTATCTCGAACAGCTCACCAGCGCCCTCTACCTGGACAAGGCCGAGGACATCGCCCAGTACGAGCGGGCGATCAAGCGGCTCCAGGACGACAGCCCGTCCCCGGCCGAGAGCAGGGACCTGCTGCGGGGCCTGCTCCAGCTCTCCTGAGTCCTGCGTCTCGAGTGATGCGAGTCTTCACAGAGTCTCCCGAGTAGCTCTCCAACTCCCTTTACCCACCAGTACGATGACGAGTGATCAATCTTGATCGATGCCGACTGATTGAGGATCACATGTCGTCCTACTTCACCGACCTGGCCCAGCAGTACATCGGCGGCGAGTGGCGCCCGGGCTCCGGCTCCTGGGACATCATCGACTTCAACCCGTACGACGACGCGAAGCTCGCGTCGATCACCATCGCCACGGTCGACGAGGTGGACGAGGCCTACCGGGCCGCCCAGGCGGCCCAGAAGGACTGGGCCGAGGTCAACGCCTATGCGCGGCGCGCGGTCTTCGAGAAGGCCCTGAAGGTCATCGAGGAGCGCGAGCAGGAGATCACCGAGGTGATCATCGCCGAGCTCGGCGGTACGTATCTGAAGGCCGGGTTCGAACTGCACCTCGCCAAGGAGTTCCTGCGCGAATCGATTCAGCTGGCGCTGCGCCCCGAGGGCAGAATCCTTCCGTCACCGATCGACGGCAAGGAGAACCGCCTCTACCGCGTACCGGTCGGCGTCGTGGGCGTCATCAGCCCCTTCAACTTCCCCTTCCTGCTCTCCCTCAAGTCGGTCGCCCCCGCCCTCGCGCTCGGCAACGGCGTCGTGCTGAAGCCGCACCAGAACACCCCCATCACCGGTGGCACCCTCGTCGCGAAGATCTTCGAGGAGGCCGGCCTGCCCGGCGGGCTGCTCAACGTCGTCGTCACCGACATCGCCGAGATAGGCGACGCCTTCATCGAGCACCCCATCCCCAAGCTGATCTCCTTCACCGGCTCCGACAAGGTCGGCCGCCACGTCGCCACCGTCGCCGCCGCGAACTTCAAGCGCACCATCCTCGAACTGGGCGGCAACAGCGCCCTGGTGGTCCTGGACGACGCGGACATCGACTACGCCGTCGACGCGGCCGTCTTCTCGCGCTACGTCCACCAGGGCCAGGTCTGCATGGCCGCCAACCGCGTCCTGGTCGACCGCGCGGTGCAGGCCGAGTTCACCGAGAAGTTCGTGGCCAAGGTGAAGTCCCTGAAGGTCGGCGACCCGAGCGACCCGAGCACGGTCATCGGCCCGGTCATCAACTCCTCGCAGGCGGACTCGCTCAAGTCCGTCGTCGAGCAGGCCCTCGCCGAGGGCGCCACCGCGCTCGTCCACGGTTCCACGACCGACAACCTGGTCGAGCCGTCCGTCCTCACCGACGTCCCCGCCGGCTCCGCCCTCCTCCAGCAGGAGGTCTTCGGCCCGGTCGTCTTCCTCATCCCCTTCGAGGGCGAGGAGGAGGCCGTCCATATCGTCAACGACACCCCCTACGGCCTCAGCGGCGCCGTCCACACCGGCGACATCGAGCGGGGTGTCGCGTTCGCCAAGCAGATCGACACCGGCATGTTCCACGTCAACGACGGCACCGTCCACGACGAGCCGCTCGTCCCCTTCGGCGGCGAGAAGCACTCCGGCATCGGCCGCCTCAACGGCGAGACCACGGTCGACGCGTTCACCACCCAGAAGTGGATCTCGGTCCAGCACAAGCGGAGCTTCTTCCCCTTCTGAGAGCGACGCGCTTCCGGGGCCGAGGACCACGCCCGGGCAGACATGCACCCGGCCGAACCGTAGGTGCGTGTCTGCCACGTATCCCGTCGCGGAGGCGTGGTCCGAGGCGCCGGGTGCGAGCCGGGGTGATCCCGCCTGGTTCTACGCTGGGCCCATGTCAGCGATCCGTCTTCTCGTGCTCGGCGCCGTGCGCCAGCACGGGCGGGCCCACGGCTACCAGGTGCGCAACGACCTGGAGTACTGGGGCGCGCACGAGTGGTCCAACGCCAAGCCCGGCTCGATCTACCACGCCCTGAAGCAGATGGCGAAACAGGGCCTGCTGGTCGCGCACGAGATCGCCCCCTCCACGGCCGGCGGGCCGCCCCGCACGGAGTACACGATCACCGAGGCCGGCACCGAGGAGTTCTTCGAGCTGCTGCGGGAGTCCCTCGCCACCTACCACCAGAAGCCGGATGTGCTCTCGGCCGGGCTCGGCTTCATGGTCGACCTCGGCCGCGCGGAGGTGCTCGCCCTCCTGGAGGAGCGGGTGAAGGCCATCGGCGCCTGGCGCGAGGGCATCACCGAGTACTACGCGCCCGAGAAGGGCCCGGCCCAGTTCGGGCACATCGGCGAGATCATGAACTTCTGGCTCGACTCCTCCGACAGCGGCGCCGAGTGGACCCGCAGCCTCATCGACCGCATCCGCGGCGGCGCCTACACCTTCGCGGGGGAGGGCGAGCCGTTCGTCGGCGTCCTCGCTGAGGGCCAGGACAACCCGTACGCGACCGGTGAGCGGCACCCGGGGGACGACCACTAATCAAGTTTGACCACCAGGCCGCGAGGGTTTACCTTCGTTCGTGTAGTCAAGTTTGACTACTGTGGTGGAGGTGAGCGGTGGAGCGAACGGCGACCGAGAGGGAGGCCCCGATGGCGGACGCGGCGATCACGGTCGAAGGGGTGCGAAAGGTCTACGGCGGAGGGAAGGGCGGGAAGAGCGGCAGGGGCGCCAAGGTCGCCCTCGACGGACTGGATCTCCAGGTGGCGCGGGGCACCGTGCACGGGGTGCTCGGGCCCAACGGCGCGGGCAAGACGACCCTGGTCAGGATCCTCGCCACCCTGCTGCGACCGGACGCGGGCCGCGTCGAGGTCGCGGGGCACGACGTGGTGACACGCGCGCGTGAGGTGCGCTTCCGCATCGGCCTCCTCGGCCAGCACGCCGCGCTCGACGAGGAGCTCGGCGGCCGGCAGAACCTGGAGATGTTCGGCCGTCTCCACCACCTGGGCACCCGCCACGCGCGCGTGCGGGCCGACGAACTCCTGGAGCGGTTCGGCCTCGGCGACACCGGCCGCAAGGCCGTCAAGCAGTACAGCGGCGGTATGCGCCGCCGCCTCGACCTCGCCGCGTCCCTCATCACCGAACCGGAGGTGCTCTTCCTGGACGAGCCGACGACCGGCCTCGACCCCCGCGGCCGCACCGAGGTCTGGGACTCCGTCCGCTCGCTGGTCGGCGGCGGTACGACGGTCCTGCTCACCACCCAGTACCTGGAGGAGGCCGACCAGCTCGCCGACCGGATCTCCGTGGTCGACGGCGGCCGGGTCGTCGCCGACGGCACGGCGGACGAGCTCAAGCGCCTGACCGGCGGCGACCGCATCGACATCGTCCTGCGCGACGCCCGTCAACTGGGCGCTGCCACGGCTCTGTTGCCGGTCCCCGAGGGCGACATCACGGTCGACACGGACCGCCGCCGCCTCAGCGCCCCGGTCACCGACCGCATGACGGCCCTCACCGCGGTCGTCCGCGCCCTCGCCGACGCCGGCATCGAGGCCGAGGACATCGCCCTGCGCCGCCCGACCCTGGACGAGGTGTTCCTGCACGTCACCGGGGACGACCGTACGAAGGAGGCCGTACGAGCATGACCACGACGACACCGACGACCGCGCACACGGCGGTGGGCGCGCATGCCCTGACCGACTCCTGGACCATGACCCGCCGCGAACTCGCCCACTGGGCACGGCAACCGGTGCAACTGCTCGTCGGGCTGGTCTTCCCCGTGATGCTGCTGCTGATGTTCGGCTATCTGATCGGCGGCGGCCGCGGGGTGACCGGCGACTACCTCGACTACCTGGTCCCCGGCATGCTCGCGCTCACCATGGCCTTCGGTCTGGAGGGCACGATGCTCGCCGTCACCCAGGACCTCAACAAGGGGGTGATCGACCGGTTCCGTTCGATGCCGATGACCAACGGGGCGGTCCTGGTGGGCCGTTCGGTCGCGGACATGCTCCAGTCGGCGGTGGGCCTGGCCGTCCTCATGGCCGTCGCGTTCGCGCTCGGCTGGCGCGCGCACGGCGGGCCCGCGGCCTTCCTCGGCGCGGTGGGCCTCCTGCTGCTCTTCCGCTTCGCGATGCTGTGGATCGGCATCCACCTCGCGATGCTGGCCGGCCGACCCGAACTCCTCACCGCCGTACAGATCCTCGTCTGGCCGATCGGCTTCCTCTCCAACGCCCTGGCCACCCCCGCCTCCATGCCCGGCTGGCTCGGCACGGTCGTCGACTGGAACCCGATGTCCCACACGGCGACGGCGGTACGCCACCTCTTCGGCACCCCGGGCGCCGAAGCGAACCACCTCTGGACAGCGATCGCCTGGCCCCTGGCGCTACTGGCGATCTTCTTCCCTCTGGCGGTACGCAAGTTCGCCGCCCTGAGCAAGTAGCGGAGCAGCGCTGAAAAGGCAGGGAGCGCAGCCCCCTGCCTTTCAGGGGCGCGGGGAACTGCGCGACCAGCCCCACCGGACGGACGCCTGGGGGTCAAAGGGGCACAGCCCCTTGCCGAGGATGGGACGGGTAGGGGCGGCGGGGGCGAAAAAACCTGGCCGCACCCCCCGGCTAGTGATGGAACCCGGTAGCCGCCCCCTTGTCCCGCACCGCCGGCCCGGACTGCTGCCGAAGCTCAGGCAGCAACCGCCCCAGATCCTCCAGGAACAGCCCCGCCAGATCGGACGTGAACCCGTTGCGGCACACCACCCGCAGCACCGACAGATCCTCCCGGTTCTCCGGAAACGTGTACGCCGGCACCAGCCACCCCCGCTCCCGCATCCGCCGAGCCACATCGAACACGTCGTACGAGGAGACCCCCTCCTCCGTCGTGAACGCGAACACCGGCAACTCGTCCCCCCGCGTCAGCAGCCGGAAGTCCCCGAGCTTCCCGACCTCCTCCGCGAGCCCGATCGCCACGTCCCGCGTCGACCGCTGCACAGCGCGGTACCCCTCCCGCCCGAGCCGCAGGAACGTGTAGTACTGCGCGACGACCTGCGCCCCCGGCCGGGAGAAGTTCAGCGCGAACGTGGGCATGTCCCCGCCCAGGTAGTTGACCCGGAACACCAGCTCCTCCGGCAGCTCGGCGGTGGACCGCCACAACGCCCAGCCCACGCCCGGGTACACCAGCCCGTACTTGTGCCCGGAGGTGTTGATGGACGACACCCGCGGCAGCCGGAAGTCCCACACCAGCTCCTCGTCGAGGAAGGGCGCGACCATGGCGCCGGACGCGCCGTCGACATGCACGGGCACATCCAGGCCCGTACGCTCCTGCAACTCGTCGAGCGCGGCGCACAGCTCGGCGATCGGCTCGTACGACCCGTCGAAGGTGGAGCCGAGCACGCCCACCACCCCGATCGTGTTCTCGTCGCACAGTGCCGCGGCCGCCGCCGGATCGAGGTGGAACCGGTCGCCCTCCATGGGCACCTGCCGGGCCTCCACCTCCCAGAAGGTGCAGAACTTGTCCCAGCAGACCTGGACGTTGACCCCCATGACCAGATTGGGCCGGGCGCCCGCCGACGGGTAGCGGTCGGCGTTCCGCTTCGCCCACCGCCGCTTGAGGGCCATCCCGGCGAGCATGCAGGCCTCGCTGGACCCGGTGGTCGAGCAGCCGACGGCGGCGGCGGGATCCGGCGCGTTCCACAGATCGGCGAGCATCGACACACACCGCCGCTCCAGCTCGGCCGTGCGCGGGTACTCGTCCTTGTCGATCATGTTCTTGTCCCGGCACTCACCCATCAGCACCCCCGCCTCGGGCTCCATCCAGGTGGTGACGAAGGTGGCGAGGTTCAGCCGGGAGTTGCCGTCCAGCATGAGTTCGTCGTGGACCAGCTGGTACGCCGTCGAGGGTGCCAGCGGCGCCTCGGGCAGCCGGTGCTTGGGCGGGGCCTCGGTCATGCCGCCCACCGGGTTGGCCTGGCCGTAGAAGGGGTTCACGGCGAGCTGGTGCCCGTCGTTCCGGTGGTGCCCGGCGTCCTGCGGGGCGTCGCTGTCCCATCGGTGCAGTGGCATGCCTTCGACGGTAGGTCCGCCGCCGGGGACACGCACCTCACGGGTGCGCGGAGGGGGTGCGGAGGGGGTGCGGGTAGCCCGTGATGATGATGTGCCGGTCGTATCACCCCCGTACGGATCGGCAAGGTCCGGCCCGCGACGTGACGCCCGGCCCGCACCCCCATGCCGGGCCCGGCGTCCCGTCGGCGGACCGCCCGTCCGTCGACGGACCCACCGTAGGAAAACCGCCGGGAGCGGGCCATCGCACAAAAGCACAGTCCGCGCGCCCCGGCACCCGCCACGCGCCCGCCACCCCGCACAAAGGACTTGCACCTCACGTCACGTGAGGCCCCAGCCTGGAACACGTACCGACAAGGGAGCGGAAGCATGAGCCACACCGTGGGACAGGTCGCGGGCTATGCCGGGATCACGGTCCGCACGCTGCACCACTACGACGAGATCGGCCTCCTCGTACCGAGCGAGCGCACCCACGCGGGTCACCGCCGCTACGGCGACGGCGACCTCGACCGGCTCCAGCAGATCCTGTTCTACCGGGAGCTCGGCTTCCCCCTCGACGAGGTCGCGACCCTGCTCGACGACCCGGAGGTGGACCCGCGGGCCCACCTGCGCCGCCAGCACGAGCTGCTGACCGCCCGGATCGAGAAGCTGCAGAAGATGGCCGCGGCCGTGGAACACGCCATGGAGGCACGCAAGATGGGCATCAACCTCACCCCCGAGGAACGGTTCGAGGTCTTCGGCGACAAGGACCCCGAGCAGTACGCGGAGGAGGCGGAACAGCGCTGGGGAGGCACCGAGGCGTACGCCGAGTCGCAGCGCCGCGCCGCCACGTACACCAAGGAGGACTGGAAGCGCATGCAGGACGAGGTGGCCGACTGGGGCGCGCGCTACGACGCCCTGATGGCCGCCGGCGAGCCGCCCACCGGCGAGGCGGCCATGAACATGGCCGAGGAACACCGGCAGCACATCTGCACCTGGTTCTACGACTGCCCGTACGAGATGCACCAGGGCCTCGGCGAGATGTACGTCTCCGACGAGCGCTTCAAGGCGTTCTACGACACCATGCGCCCCGGCCTCGCCGAACACCTGCGGGACGCGATCAACGCGAACGCGGCCCGCCGACGCCCCTGATCCCCCTCCGACCGCACCCCTGACCACACAGCTTGGTCTCAGTGCGGCCACAGGGCACTCTGGAGGAACCGGTGGAACCTAGTGGGGTGACCGTGCGTTGATAGCTTTGGTCACCCCTATGGGTCCCACCCCCCTGTGCGACCCGCCCTCGTGGGTCCCCACCCACAGGCGTTCACTCTTCCTCACCCCCAGGAGCCCGGAACCGTGCAGACGATCGCCCTCGGACCGAGCTGGCTGGATCCGGACTATCTGCTCAACTCGTTCGGCATCTGGGGCCTGCTCCTGATCGTGTTCGCCGAGTCCGGCCTGTTCTTCGGGTTCTTCCTGCCCGGTGACTCGCTGCTGTTCACGGCCGGCCTCCTGATCACCACCGATCAGCTGGACTTCCCGCTGTGGCTGGCGATCGTGCTGATCTGCGTCTCGGCGATCCTGGGCGACCAGGTGGGGTACATGTTCGGCAAGAAGGTCGGCCCCGCCCTCTTCAACCGCCCCGACTCCCGCTTCTTCAAGCAGGAGAACGTCACCAAGGCCCACGAGTTCTTCGAGAAGCACGGCCCGAAGTCCCTGATCCTGGCCCGCTTCGTGCCCATCGTGCGGACGTTCACGCCGATCATCGCGGGCGTCAGCGGCATGCGCTACCGCACGTTCCTCGTCTTCAACGTCGTCGGCGCGATCCTGTGGGGCGCGGGCGTCACCCTCCTCGGTTCCTGGCTCGGTCAGATCGAGTTCGTGCACAAGAACATCGAGGCGATGCTCATCCTCATCGTCCTCATCTCGGTGCTCCCGATCATCTTCGAGCTCCTCAAGGCGCGGAAGGCGAAGAAGAACCAGCCGCAGGGCCCCGAGCAGCAGCAGTCCGCCGCCGCCCCGGTCATGGACGACGCCACGACCCAGCTCCGCCGCATCCCGCCGACCGACCAGCCCCAGCAGCAGTCGTACGACCAGAACCAGGGTTACGGCAACGAGGGCTACGGCAACCAGGGGTACGACAACCAGGGCTACCAGCAGCAGGGCTACCAGGAGAACTACGGCCACCAGCAGCCCCAACAGCAGCCCTACGCCCAGCAGTACCCGCAGAACGGCCCGTACCCGCGGAACGGCCAGTACCCCCAGGGTGGCCAGTACCCGCAAGGCGGCCAGTACCCCCAGGACCAGAACCAGCAGGGCTACCAGGGGCAGGACCACCCGCGGTACTGACGGCCAAGGTCCCGCGCCCCGCTTTCAAGGGGCGCGGGGCTGTTTCTCTTTGCGGCTCCGCCGCGTGGGCGCGATCAGCCACAACCGACCCGTAGCCGCCAGCACTCAGCAGCCCCCGAGCTATCAGGCACCCGGCGCTAGAAGCCTCGCGTCCGCTTCGCGGCCTTACGGCCCGCCCGAGCGGCCCCCGGCAGGAACAACCGGAACATCTCGGACCCGAGGTTCACCCCGATCGCGATGGCCATCGCCAGCGCCGCCGCCTTCGTCAGCGACACCAGCCCCGCGTCCACATCGTTCTGCGCGAACCCCAACAACCCGAAGTACGTCGCCGAACCCGGCAGCAGCGGCCCGATCGCCGCGGTCGTATAGGGCAGCGCGGAAGCGAACCGGTACCGCGACAGCAACTGCCCGAACAGGCCCACCAGCCCGGCCGCCACCGCCGTGGAAGCCACCGGCGAGATCCCGCCCGCGTCGTGCATGGCCCCGTACACGGCCCAGGCCACACCGCCGTTGAGGGTCACCGCCAGCACGGTGGATCGTTCCTGCTGGAGCAGCAGCGCGAACGTCAACGACAGCAGCATCGACGCCCCGAGCTGCAGCAGTGGCCGGTCCGCGCTGCCGAGCGCCGCGTCCGGATGCAACTCGGCGCCCAGCTTCACCCCGAAGTACAGGACGAGCAGCACGCCCACCACGATCCCCACGAAGAGGTACATGACCTCCAGGAGCCGCGCGGAGGCGGTGATGTAGAAGCCGGTCAGCCCGTCCTGCACACCCGCCACCAGCGCCCGCCCGGGCAGCAGCGCGAACAGCCCACCGGTGATGACGGCGGACGCCTCCACGTCCACGTGCGCCACGGTCAGCGCCACCCCGATCGCCGCCGGGGGCATCGCCGCCACCAGGAACTGGTAGAACTCCGGCAGCCCCCGCCCCGAGCACAGCCACGCCAGCCGGTCGCCGAGCATCGCGCCGAGCGCCGCCGCGACGAACACGACCACGCCACCGCCGACCAGCACGGACGCGGCCCCCGCCAGCAGCCCGCTCGCCAGGGTCAGCGTCCAGCCGGGATACGGATGCCGGTTGCGTCGCATCTCCGCGAGCCGCCGGTACGCCTCCTCCAGGGAGATCGCGCTCTCCGGATCGCTGAGGTCGTCCACCAGCCGGAAGACCGCCGCCAGCCGGGTGTAGTCGGTGGCCCGGCGCCGGACGATCCGGGACGCCGTGACCGGGTCGTCCACCAGCGACGGCTGGTAGGTGACCGACAACTGGGTGAAGGTCACCGTCGGCTCGCAGCGGTCGAGGCCGTAGGAGCGGCACACGGCGAACATCGCCGCCTCCACGTCCTCCGCACCCTCACCGCCCGCGAGCAGCAGCTCGCCGATACGCAGTGTGAGGTCGAGCACACGCGGTACGGCGGGCCCCGACTCGCCCTCCACGCGCACCGTCGGCGACTCCGGCGCGGGCCGCTCCGCCACCGGCATCCGCAGCATCGTGCGCATCCGGTCCTGCCAGGGCACGTCCTTGGTCAGACTGACGGCCGGGATCCCGCCGGCCGGTGTGAACGCGACCGGCGCGTGCCGCGCGCTGTAGGTCCGCGGCACACTGAACGCCGACCCCTCGTGCTCGTCCGGGACCCCCTCCGGCGGCGCCAGCCCCTCCGGCAGCGCGAACTCGGACGTCGTCTGCGCCTCCGCCTCCGCGGCCGGCACGTCCAGCCCTGCGGGGATCGCGAACTCCGAGGTCACCGACGCGTCCCCGTCGATCCCCAGAGCGAATCCCACGGGCGCGAAGGCACTGCCAGCCTCGTCCGACACCGGCTTGCGGTCCTCCACCTGCCCGCCGTCCCCGGGCTCCGTCACTCCCACTCAGCCGCGCTCCCTGTACGACACCTCAGGTACGCCTCAGTATGCGCACCGACACACACGGATACGCGAACGGGCCACGCGCCCCTCCTGGGGACACGCGGCCCGTTCGCGGAATCGATCGGCAAGGCAGCCGAAGAACTCAGTCGGGGGTCAGTGACCGCCCTGCTCCTTGAAGCGCTTGTACGACTTCTCGACCTCGGCCTCGGCCTCGGCGCGGCCCACCCAGTCGGCGCCCTCGACGGACTTGCCGGGCTCCAGGTCCTTGTAGACCTCGAAGAAGTGCTGGATCTCCAGGCGGTCGAACTCCGAGACGTGGTGGATGTCACGCAGGTGCTCCACACGCGGGTCGGTCGCCGGGACGCACAGCAGCTTGTCGTCGCCGCCGGCCTCGTCCGTCATCCGGAACATGCCGATCGCGCGGCACTTGATGAGGCAGCCCGGGAAGGTCGGCTCGTCCAGGATGACCAGCGCGTCCAGCGGGTCGCCGTCCTCGCCGAGGGTGTTCTCGACGAATCCGTAGTCGGTCGGGTAGGCGGTCGAGGTGAAGAGTCGACGGTCCAGGCGGATCCGACCGGTCTCGTGGTCCACCTCGTACTTGTTCCGCGAACCCTTCGGAATCTCGATCGTGACGTCGAACTCCACCGGTGACTCCTCCATGATCAACACATAGTTCTGGTGGTTAAGTGTCCCTCACGCAGGTGTGTGATCGCGAAAGGGGCTGGTGGTCGTGCGGGAGCCGAAGGTCTGGCGGGCCGCGAGACCGCGTGTGGTGCGGGTGGTGCACGGCGTGAAACCGGGGATCGCGCGCGTCGCACGCGCCGTGAAGCCCGGTGCCGCGCGCGTCGCACAGGCGGTGAAACCCGGCGTCGTACGCGTCACGAGCGCCGTCACGGCACGCTCTTCGCAGCTCACGGGGAGAGCGAAGAAGCTCACGACCCTCCAGTTCACCGCCGGCGCGGCCACCCTGGGGCTGGTGTTCTCGGCCGGGGCGGTGGCCGCCGCCGGACCTTGGGACTCCTCCGGTCAGCGTACGGCCGAGCGCGACTGGGCGGCATCGCCCGAAGGCCAGGGTGGCGCAGATCACGGACGTGGTTCCGGTACGTCGTCCGGTAGTGCGGCAGGGGCGCCCAAGCCCGCGCCGAGCGCCCCCTCCGTCCTGGCCGGCCTCGGCGGCGCCTCGGGGGCGGGCTCCGCGCCCGACTCCGCCGCCCTGTCGGCCCTCCTCGACCCGATCCTGAACTCCGCCGTCCTGGGCCCCCGCCGCGCCGCCTCCGTCGTCGACGTCGAGACCGGCGAGCAGCTGTACGCCCGGAACGCGGACGAGGCCCTGACGCCCGCCTCCACCACCAAGATCGCCACGGCCGCCGCGGCCCTCTCGGCGGTCGGACCCGACCACCGCATCGAGACCCGCACGGTGCTGAAGCCCGACTCCGCCGAGGTCGTCCTCGTCGGCGGCGGCGACCCCACCGTCACCGCCCACGAGGACACGGACGGGTACGCGAGCCTGCGCACCCTCGCCGACGACACGGCAGCCGCCGTCGAGAAGCGTCACCTGAACGAGATCACCCTCACCTACGACACCTCCCTCTACGAGGGCCCCGAGCAGCACACCATCGGCGTGAATGGCAACCTCGCCCTCGTCGTCCCGCTGATGGTCGACGAGGCCCGCCTCGACGGCTCCTTCAGCGGCAGCGCGGACCGCGACCCCGACCCGGCCAAGGACGCGACCGCCGCGTTCGCGGACCTCCTGGAGGACCGGGGCGTCAAGGTGAGGATCGGGGGCTCCACCACGGCCCCGAAGAACGCGAAGGAGCTCGCGGCGGTCTCCTCCCCGCCTCTCTCCACCCTGGTCGAGCGCATGCTCACCCACAGCGACAACGACATCGCCGAGGCCCTCGCCCGCCAGGTCGCGCTCGCGACGGGCGAGCAGCCGAGCTTCGAGGGCGGCGCCGAGGCCATCAAGAAGGAACTGAAGAAGCTCGAAGTTCCCCTGGAGGGCGTCGAGTTCGCGGACGGCAGCGGCCTCAGCCGGGGCAACGCGCTGACCCCGGCTCTGCTCACCGCCCTCCTCGCCGAGTCCGCGGCCCCCGACCACCCCGAACTCCGCCCCGTCCTCACCGGCCTCCCGGTCGCCGGTTTCACCGGCACCCTGCGCGGCCGCTACCCCAGCGACGCCACCGGCACCGGCATCGTCCGCGCCAAGACCGGCACCCTCAGCAACGTGAACACCCTCGCCGGCACCGTAGTCGACGCCGACGGCCGCCTCCTGGCGTTCGCCTTCCTCGCCACGGAGACCCCCCTGGAGAACACCGACCCGGCCAAGAACCTCCTGACCGACGCCACCTCGACCCTGGCAACCTGCGGCTGCCGCTGAGGGGGAAGGCTGGGCGCAGCCCATGCCTTCAGGGGCGCGGGGAACTGCGCGAGCAACCACCACCCACCCGCACGTACCCACAGCCCCCAGGCACCCCCCACCCGCCACGGCCTGCCCCAAGCGGCAGCGCTCACGTACGGTTGACAACATGACTCGTATCGGTGGTGCCGAGATGGTCGACTGGAATCTCGCGGTGGCGACCGCGACCCGGCTCGTGCGGCCGGGCCCCGAGGTGAGCCGCGACGAGGCCAGGGCCATCGTCGCCGAGCTCCGCCGGCACGCGAAGGCCTCGGAGGAGCACGTCCGGGCCTTCACCCGGATGCTCCCCGACACGGGCGACGACACCCCCGTCCTCGTCGTCGACCGGCCCGGCTGGGTCCGGGCCAACGTCGCCGGCTTCCGGGAACTGCTGAAGCCCCTCCTCGACAAGATGCAGGAACGTCGCGGCAACACCCCCGGCGGAGCCGTCCTCGGCGCCGTCGGCGGCAAGGTCACCGGCGTGGAGCTGGGCATGCTCCTGTCCTTCCTGGCCTCCCGGGTCCTCGGCCAGTACGAGACCTTCGCCCCCGCGACCCGTGAACTGCCCGCAGGTGAGAACGGCGGCGGCCGACTCCTGCTCGTCGCCCCGAACATCGTGCACGTGGAGCGCGAACTCGACGTGCAGCCCCACGACTTCCGCCTCTGGGTCTGTCTGCACGAGGAGACGCACCGCACGCAGTTCACGGCCATCCCCTGGCTGCGGGACCACCTGGAGGGTGAAATCCAGTCGTTCCTGGGGGAGACCGAGGTCGATCCCACGACCTTCCTGGAGCGCATCAGGGAAGCCGCCCAGTCACTCGCGGGGGGCCGCCCCGAGGGCGAGGTCGGCGACGACGGTCACTCGATCGTGGAGTTGGTGCAGACCCCCGCCCAGCGGGAGATCCTCGCCCGACTCACCGCCGTCATGTCCCTCCTGGAGGGCCACGCCGACTTCGTGATGGACGGCGTGGGCCCGGCCGTCGTGCCCTCGGTCGCCGAGATCCGCGAGAAGTTCCAGCAGCGCCGCGCCAAGGGCGCCTCCCGCCTCGACCAGGCCCTGCGCAAGCTGCTCGGCCTCGACGCCAAACTCCGGCAGTACCGGGACGGCGAGCGGTTCGTACGGGCGGTCGTCGAACAGGTCGGCATGGACGGTTTCAACCGGGTGTGGACCTCCCCGAACACCCTGCCGACCAAGGCGGAGATCGCCAAACCGGCGGACTGGGTCGCGCGGGTGCACCGCAAGGCGGAGTCGTGAGCCGCGCGCGAGCGTGGTGAACGAATCCGGCCGACGGCAGGCGAACGCCCCTCCAATCACCCGTCCGAGGGACCGTGAGCGAGGGGTAGGCGTGCAATGCTCGGGGAACGGCCCGTCTCTGTCACCATCTACACACTCTGAGTGACCGAGCTCGGGCTCACCCCCCGACAATTTCATGAAGGGAACCGGACATGGGTCCCCACCCCGCGGTCGCGGCGATACGCCTGGCGGTCCGCCGCGTACTCCACGACCTCCTCACCGAACACCACACGAACACCACCCTCCACGCGCCCGCCCACGCGCTCCCGGGCGCGCCCGCGGACCCGGGCGCACCACCGGTGCCCACGCCCCCCACGGTCGTACCCCCCGCGGCCATGCCTGTCGAGGTCAGGCGTGGTGGTTCCGCGCGCCCGGGCGCCGCACGCGCGGGCTCCGGCGCGCACGAGCAGCCGCTCGTGCTCGTGGCGTGCTCCGGCGGCGCCGACTCCATGGCGCTCGCCTCCGCCCTCGCCTTCGAGGCACCCAAGCTCGGCGTCCGCGCCGGCGGCATCACCGTCGACCACGGTCTGCAGCCCGGCTCCGACCTGCGCGCCGAGGAAGTCGCCCTGCGCCTGCGGGAGCTCGGCCTCGACCCGGTCGAGTCCGTCGCCGTCACCGTCGGACGCGAAGGCGGCCCCGAGGCCGCCGCCCGCGACGCCCGCTACACCGCCCTGGACGCCGCGCTGGAACGCCACGGCGCCACCGCCGTCCTCCTCGGCCACACCCGCGACGACCAGGCCGAGACCGTCCTCCTCGGGCTGGCCCGCGGCTCCGGCATCCGCTCCCTGTCCGGGATGGCCGCGGTCTCGGGGGCCGACGGCCGCTACCGGCGCCCCTTCCTCCAGCTCGACCGGCAGACCGCCCGCAAGGCCTGCATGGTCCAGTCGCTGCCCGTCTGGGACGACCCGCACAACGCCGACCCCGCCTACACCCGCTCCCGGCTCCGCCACGAGGGCCTGCCCGCCCTGGAGAAGGCGCTCGGCAAAGGCGTCGTCGAGGCCCTGGCCCGTACGGCCCAGCTCTCCCGGGACGACGCCGACGCCCTCGACAGCTGGGCCCGCCAGGCCGAGCCCGCCGTCCGCGACGCCGCCGGCCAGCTGGAGTGCGCCAAGCTCTACGCTCTGCCGCCCGCGGTACGCCGCCGGATCCTGCGCCGGGCCGCCATCGAGGCCGGCGCCCCGGCGGGTTCCCTCTTCGCCCGGCACATCGAGGAGATCGACCGTCTCATCACCGGCTGGCGCGGTCAGGGGGCCATCAATCTCCCCGGCCGGGTCGTCGCCCGGCGGCAGGGTGGCAGACTGGTGATTCGGCAAGGCTGAATCCGGACGCCGACGGGGCCCGCGCGACGGGCCCCGAGCCCCCCGCACGGGACGCGGGCGTCCGGCAGCGGCCCTGGGACGACCGAAAGTGATGCGGGTGGACGCGAAAGACATGGGCACCGACCTCAAAGAGGTGCTCATCACCAAGGAAGAGATCGACGCGAAGCTGGCCGAGCTGGCCGCGAAGATCGACACGGAGTACGCGGGCAAGGACCTGCTGATCGTCGGCGTCCTCAAGGGCGCGGTGATGGTCATGGCGGACCTGGCCCGGGCCCTGTCCACCCCGGTCACCATGGACTGGATGGCTGTGTCCTCCTACGGCGCGGGCACCCAGTCCTCGGGTGTGGTGCGGATCCTCAAGGACCTCGACACCGACATCAAGGGCAAGCACGTCCTGATCGTCGAGGACATCATCGACTCGGGTCTCACGCTGTCCTGGCTGATCTCCAACCTCGGCTCCCGCGAGCCCGAGTCCCTGAAGATCTGCACGCTGCTGCGCAAGCCCGACGCCGCCAAGGTCGCCATCGACGTGGAGTGGGTCGGCTTCGACATCCCCAACGAGTTCGTCGTGGGCTACGGCCTCGACTACGCCGAGAAGTACCGCAACCTTCCGTTCGTCGGTACGCTCGCGCCCCACGTCTACGGCGGCTGAACCAACCCCCGTAAGACGCTCGGGAACCCCAGCGGGTTTCGCGCCGTTGGAGCATGCGAGGACGGTATTGACATCGGTCCGCTGCGGCTTCGTGTGACAAAGCTGGGGTACCGTCCGAAGAACAGTCTTTTATCAAACTCACTATGGCAGGAGGGACGGGGCGGCACCGCTCCGTATGGATGGACGTGAAGCGATACTTCCGTGGGCCAGTCATGTGGATCGTGCTGGCCGTCCTTGCCGTGGTCGTGTTGATGCAGGTCGTCGGCTCGTCCGGCGGCTACAAGACGGTGGACACCGGCCAGGTGGTCCAGGCGATCAATGACAACAAGGTCAAAGAAGCCAAACTGACCACCGGCGAAGAGTCGACCATCAAGGTTCAGCTCAAGGACGGCCAGAAGATCGAGGGCAGCTCGAAGATCCAGGCGAGCTACATCGGCGACCAGGGCGTCACCCTCGCCAACACCCTGCAGGACAAGTTCCAGAACAAGCAGATTCCCGACGGCTACACGGTCTCCCCGACCAAGCAGAACGCTTTCGTCGGCATCCTGCTGTCTCTGCTCCCCTTCGTCCTCATCGTGGTCGTCTTCCTGTTCCTGATGAACCAGATGCAGGGCGGCGGCTCCCGAGTCATGAACTTCGGGAAGTCCAAGGCCAAGCTCATCACCAAGGACACCCCGAAGACGACGTTCTCGGACGTCGCCGGCGCGGACGAGGCTGTCGAGGAGCTCCACGAGATCAAGGAGTTCCTGCAGGAGCCGGCCAAGTTCCAGGCCGTCGGCGCCAAGATCCCCAAGGGCGTGCTGCTGTACGGCCCGCCCGGTACGGGCAAGACGCTCCTCGCACGCGCCGTGGCCGGCGAGGCGGGCGTCCCCTTCTACTCGATCTCCGGTTCCGACTTCGTCGAGATGTTCGTCGGTGTCGGTGCCTCCCGGGTCCGTGACCTCTTCGAGCAGGCCAAGGCGAACGCCCCGGCGATCGTCTTCGTCGACGAGATCGACGCGGTCGGCCGTCACCGCGGCGCCGGCCTCGGCGGCGGTCACGACGAGCGCGAGCAGACGCTGAACCAGCTGCTCGTCGAGATGGACGGCTTCGACGTCAAGGGCGGTGTGATCCTCATCGCCGCGACGAACCGCCCGGACATCCTGGACCCGGCCCTCCTGCGCCCCGGCCGCTTCGACCGCCAGATCGCGGTCGACCGCCCGGACATGCAGGGCCGTCTGGAGATCCTCAAGGTCCACCAGAAGGGCAAGCCGGTCGCGCCCGACGTCGACCTGGGCGCCGTCGCCCGCCGCACCCCCGGTATGACGGGTGCCGATCTCTCCAACGTCCTGAACGAGGCCGCGCTCCTCACGGCCCGCAGCGACAGGAAGCTGATCGACAACCACATGCTGGACGAGGCGATCGACCGCGTGGTCGCGGGCCCGCAGAAGCGGACCCGGATCATGTCGGACAAGGAGAAGAAGATCACCGCGTACCACGAGGGCGGACACGCCCTGGTCGCGGCGGCCTCACCGAACTCCGACCCGGTCCACAAGATCACGATCCTGTCGAGAGGCCGTGCCCTCGGCTACACGATGGTCCTGCCGGACGAGGACAAGTACTCGACCACCCGCAACGAGATGCTCGACCAGCTCGGGTACATGATGGGTGGCCGCGCCGCCGAGGAACTGGTCTTCCACGACCCGACCACGGGTGCCTCGAACGACATCGAGAAGGCCACCAACCTGGCCCGGGCGATGGTCACGCAGTACGGCATGACCGAGCGTCTCGGCGCCATCAAGTTCGGCGGCGACAACAGCGAGCCGTTCCTCGGACGTGAGATGGCTCACCAGCGCGACTACTCGGAAGAGGTCGCCGCGCTCGTGGACGAGGAAGTCAAGAAGCTCATCGAGAACGCGCACAACGAGGCCTGGGAGATCCTGGTCGAGAACCGCGACGTCCTCGACAACCTCGTGCTGCAGCTGCTGGAGAAGGAGACGCTGGGCAAGGAGGAGATCGCCGAGATCTTCGCGCCCATCGTCAAGCGTCCGCCCCGGCCCGCCTGGACCGGCTCCTCCCGCCGCACCCCGTCCACCCGTCCGCCGGTGCTCTCCCCGAAGGAGCTCGCACTGACGAACGGCGCCAACGGCTCGGCTCCCGCGATCACCACCAAGGCGCCCGCCGAGGCGACCCCGGAGGAGAGCACGGAGAGCTGACGCCCACCGACGAGAACCGGCCACCGGGAGCCCCTCGGCTCCCGGCCCGGGCCCCCTCGTCAGGCCCGGAATGATTGCCGCGCCCCCCTGGTTCTAGCCTGGGGGGCGCGGCATTTTCGTATGGCCGAAAAAGGGCCGCAAGAAGGCCGAGGACGAGACGCGTCATCCGTACGTGTCACAGGCTCAGGAGCGAGGCACGACATGACCGACCCCGTGACGCTGGACGGCGAGGGCACCATCGGCGAGTTCGACGAGAAGCGCGCCGAGAACGCCGTACGGGAACTGCTGATCGCCGTCGGCGAGGATCCCGACCGAGAGGGTCTCCGGGAGACGCCGGGCCGGGTGGCGCGGGCGTACAAGGAGATCTTCGCGGGGCTGTGGCAGCAGCCGGAGGATGTGCTGACCACCACGTTCGACCTCGGTCACGACGAGATGGTGCTGGTCAAGGACATCGAGGTGTACAGCACCTGCGAGCATCACCTGGTCCCGTTCCGGGGCGTGGCGCACGTCGGCTACATCCCGTCCACCAGCGGCAAGATCACCGGGCTGTCGAAGCTGGCGCGGCTCGTGGACGTCTACGCCAGACGCCCGCAGGTGCAGGAGCGGATGACGACGCAGATCGCCGACTCGCTGATGGAGATCCTGGAGCCGCGCGGGGTGATCGTGGTCGTGGAGTGCGAGCACATGTGCATGTCGATGCGGGGCATCCGCAAGCCCGGCGCGAAGACCATAACGTCGGCGGTGCGCGGTCAGCTCAGGGACGCGGCGACCCGCAACGAGGCGATGAGCCTCATCATGGCCCACTGACCTCCCCCAGTCCCGGGAGCGGAGGACCGCGGCTGCTGCCGGGGGCCTAGGCTTGACGCATGAGCAAGCAGAACCGGCGTGGGCGGGTGGCCGGAATGCCCGGGTGGGACCGCTGCGCGGTCATGGGTGTCGTCAACGTCACCCCGGACTCCTTCTCCGACGGCGGCCGTTTCTTCGACACCACGGCGGCGGTCAAGCACGGTCTGGACATGGTCGGGGAGGGCGCGGACCTGGTGGACGTCGGCGGTGAGTCGACCCGCCCCGGTGCCGCCCGCGTCGACGAGGCGGAGGAACTGCGCCGGGTCGTCCCGGTCGTCCGGGGGCTGGCCTCCGAGGGCGTCACCGTGTCCGTGGACACCATGCGCGCGTCCGTGGCCGAGCAGGCCCTCGCCGCCGGTGCCGCCCTCGTCAACGACGTCAGCGGCGGACTGGCCGACCCCGCGATGATCCCGGTCGTCGCCGACGCGGGCGCCCCCTTCGTGGTGATGCACTGGCGCGGCTTCCTGGAGGGCGGCAACGTCAGGGGCGTCTACGAGGACGTCGTCGCCGAGGTGCTCCAGGAGCTGCGCGCGCGTGTGGAGGCCGTGCAGGAGGGCGGTGTCGCGGCGGACCGGATCGTCGTCGATCCGGGCCTGGGCTTCTCCAAGGACGCCGAGCACGACCTCGCCCTCCTCGCGCACCTCGACCGGCTGCACGGGCTCGGTCACCCCCTGCTGGTCGCCGCCTCCCGCAAGCGGTTCCTCGGGCGGGTGCTGGCGGGCGCCGAGGGGGCCCCGCCGCCCGCGCGGGAACGGGACGCCGCCACCGCCGCCGTGTCGGCCCTGGCCGCGCAGCAGGGCGCCTGGGCGGTCCGCGTGCACGAGGTCCGCGCCACCGCCGACGCGGTCCGCGTGACCCGCGCCATCGAAGGGGCCCGGGAGCGGTGAGCGCTCCCCACACCGACGTCGAACAGGTCGAACTCGCCAACCGGGCCTTCTACGAGGCCATGGAACAGGGCGACTTCGAGACGCTCTCCTCGCTCTGGCTGGCCCCGGCCGACGTGGGCGTGGACGAGGAGTGGCACGACCCCGCCGAGACCGGCGTGATCTCCTGCGTCCACCCCGGCTGGCCGGTGCTCACCGGGCGCGGCGAGGTGCTGCGGTCGTACGCGCTGATCATGGCCAACACGGAGTACATCCAGTTCTTCCTCACCGACGTGCACGTCTCGGTCACCGGGGACACCGCGCTCGTCACCTGCACCGAGAACATCCTCAGCGGGGGTCCGGCGCCGGACGGCGGTGACGAGCTGGGGCCGCTCGTGGGGCAGCTGGTGGTCGCCACGAATGTGTTCCGTCGCACATCCGACGGCTGGAAGCTCTGGTCGCACCACGGGTCCCCGGTCCTGACGGAATCCGATGACGACGAGAGCGAGGAGTCACCTTCCTGAGTGGGCGGGCGGTCCGCAGGGCTCAAGAGGTGATTGGGAACACAGGTGCGCGGGTAGGGGCGGCTTCCGACCCGTGAGCCGTCGCGTTCCCTGGGGAAACGCTCGATGAACCCTGTCCGTACGGAAGTGGAATCGAGCCTTCCGTCGGTGAGCGCTGTCAGTGCCCGCAGGTAGATTCGAAGGTGGCCGAGGTGCCGACCGTGCTCGGACACGGAGGACGTCGGCCGTTCCCGACGACTGCAGGAGTGATTCGCGTGGATCGTGTCGCGCTGCGCGGCCTCAGAGCCCGTGGGTACCACGGGGTGTTCCCGCACGAGCGTGAAGAGGGCCAGACCTTCGTCGTGGACCTCACGCTCGGACTGGACACCCGGCCGGCCGCGGCCGACGACGACCTGGCGAAGACCGTGCACTACGGGATCGTGGCGGAGGAGGTCGTCGCCCTCGTGGAGGGCGAGCCGGTGAATCTCATCGAGACCCTCGCCGAGCGCATCGCCCAGGCGTGCCTGAGGCACGAGGGAGTCCAGGAGGCCGAGGTCAGCGTGCACAAACCGAACGCGCCGATCACGGTCCCGTTCGACGACGTGACCGTCACCATCACCCGGAGCCGAGTATGACCGCGTTCTTCACCGAGGGTCAGAGCGACCCGACCGTACAGCCGGTGCCGGCCTCCGTCGTGCAGAAGGTGGACGAGGCCGACACGACCCTGCACAACCCCCGCCGGGCCGTGATCTCCATCGGCTCCAACCTGGGCAACCGGCTGGAGAACCTCCAGGGCGCCGTCGACGCCCTGGAGGACACCCCGGGCGTCCGCATCAAGGCCGTGTCGCCGGTGTACGAGACCGAGCCGTGGGGTGTGGCGCCGGGCAGCCAGCCCTCGTACTTCAACGCGGTGGTGGTCCTGAAGACCACCCTGCCGCCCTCCTCGCTGCTGGAGCGGGCCCAGGCCGTCGAGGAGGCCTTCCACCGGGTGCGGGACGAGCGTTGGGGCCCGCGCACGCTGGACGTCGACATCGTGGCGTACGCGGACGTCGTCTCCGACGACCCGGCACTGACCCTGCCGCACCCGCGGGCGCACGAGCGGGCCTTCGTCCTCGCGCCGTGGCACGACGTGGAGCCGGAGGCCCAGCTCGCCGGCCGCGGCCCGGTCGCCCTCCTGCTCGACGGCATCACCCGTGAGGGTGTGTCGCCCCGCGCCGACCTGGAACTCCAGCTGCCCGAGTAGTCGTTAAGGTCTACCGGGTCGGGATCATCCCCGACGCCGTCGGGACCACCGGCCGGGCCGACCACCCGGTGCTCGTGGGGCCGGCGTCCGTGGACCATCGGGCTCGTCGAAAGGGCATCGTGAAAGAGCTGCGCATCAGGACGCTGGCCGCGGTGTTCGTGGTGGCGGGGGTGCTGTCCTGGGCCGGGGCCCGGCTGTGGAACTCGGTGGACACCCTGCCGAGCGTCCCGCTGGCCGCCCCCATCGTGCTCGCCCTGATCGCCGTCGTCCTGACGGCCACCGCGCTGTCGCTGCGCAGCCGACTCAAGGCCCAGCGCGAGCGCCGGCCGGAGGCGAAGGGCGTCGACCCTCTGATGGCCGCCCGCGCGGTCGTCTTCGGTCAGGCCAGCGCCCTCGTCGCCGCCCTCGTCGCCGGGATGTACGGCGGGGTCGGCGTCTTCCTCCTGGAGTCCCTGGAGGTCCCGGCCCGCCGCGACCAGGCCATCTACGCCGGGTTCTCCGTCCTCGCGGGCATCGGCGTCATAGTGGCCGCCTTCTTCCTGGAGCGCGTCTGCAAGCTTCCGGAGGACGACGAGACGGGCGGCGGGGCGGCGCGGGCGACATGACGCCGGGCGGGCCCGCGGCCCCTTGAGTCGGCCGAAGGCCACAACAGGGGCGCGGGGAACTGCGCGGCCAGCCCCGGACGGCCCGCACTGTTCCTACGGCCGCGCTGTTCCTACGGCGGGCCGCGCCGGCCCTGCGGCGCGACCACTCAGGCGGCGTTGCTCGCGGAGCGCATCGCGTGGGCGCAAGGGGCCGGAGCCTTCGCGCGGCGGCGCAGCAGGCGGGGCAGGGCGAGGTTGACGAAGCCCTCGGCCTGCATCGCGGCCAGGCCGATGCGGGGAAGGTCGCGGGAGGTGGCGTAGACGACGAAGCGGGGCTCCCAGCGCGGCCGGAACTTGGCGTTGAACTTGTAGAGGGACTCGATCTGGAACCAGCGGGACAGGAAGACCAGCAGACCGCGCCAGGCGCGCAGCACCGGGCCGGCGCCGATCTTCTCGCCGCGGGCCAGGGCCGAGCGGAACATCGCGAAGTTCAGGGAGACCTGCCGGACGCCCAGGCGGGGGGCCGCCTGGAGGGCCGCGACGATGAGGAGTTCGTTCATGCCGGGGTCGGCGGAGCGGTCGCGGCGCATCAGATCCAGCGAGGCGCCGTCCGGCCCCCAGGGCACGAAGTGGAGAACGGCCTTCAGGTCGCCGTACGGGCCGGGGGTCTCGTCGGCCTTGTGCGCGGTGGCGATGAGACAGTCCCCGTCGCCCGGGTCGCCGATGCGGCCCAGCGCCATGGAGAAGCCGCGCTCGGTGTCGGTGCCGCGCCAGTCCTCGGCGGCCCGGCGGATCCGGTCCAGCTCGGCCTCCCCGAGGTCACGGACGCGCCGTACCCGGGTCTCGTAACCGAGGCGCTCGATGCGCTTCACCATTTGACGCACGTTGCGCATCGCGCGTCCGGCGAGGGAGAAATCCGCGACGTCCACCACCGCCTCGTCGCCCAGTTCGAGGGCGTCCAGACCGGTCTCCCGGGTCCAGACCTCCGCACCGGTCTCCGAGCAGCCCATGACGGCCGGGGTCCAGGAGTGGGCCTTGGCCTCGTCCATGAAGCGTTCGATCGCGCCGGGCCAGGCCTCGACGTCGCCGATCGGGTCGCCGCTGGCGAGCATGACCCCGGAGACGACGCGGTACGTCACCGCCGCCTTGCCGCTCGGGGAGAAGACGACCGCCTTGTCGCGGCGGAGCGCGAAGTGGCCGAGTGAGTCGCGGCCGCCGTGCCGGTCGAGCAGGGCGCGCAGCCGTACCTCGTCGTCGTCGGTGAGGCGGGCCGCCGGGTGTTCGGGGCGGAAGGCCAGGTAGATCGTGGTGATGGCGGTCAGCAGACCGAGGGCGCCGAGGGAGAAGGCCACCGTCCAGGACGTGGAACCGGCGTAGTCGACCGGGCCCTCGAAGCCGAACAGGCCGTAGATGACGTGTTCGAGCCGGTCGGCGAGGCTCGGGTCGCCCACCATGCGCCCGGGGTGGGCGCTGACGACGACCAGACCGAGGACGATCGAACCGGCGCCCATCAGCACGAAGTTGGCGAGCGCCCGCCAGCGGCTGGTGGGGTCGGGCAGGGCGCGGAACTCGTCCCGGTGCCGCAGCAGGGGGACGAGCAGCGCGAGCGAGACGAGCACACCGACGAGCGAGTGCCGGTAGGTGAACTGGGCGATGGCCCCGGCCGGGAGCAGGACCACGGCCGCGCGCCAGGCCCGCCGTTTGCGCCGGCGCAGGCCATGGGCGAGCAGGAGCAGCAGGACGCCCACGCTCAGGGACAGCGCCGCCGCGAACGGGCCGAGCGCGCCGGGGAGCACCTCGGCCAGCGCGTGCATACGGCTGTTGCGGAAGCGGGGGAACACCCCCGCGGCGATGTCCACGAGCCCGACGAGCGTGCAGGCCCTGGCGACCAGGGCGGGTACGGCCTCGGGGCGCGGGCCGCGCAGTACGCCGCGCAGGGCGCCATGCATCGCGCCCCGGCGCGCGCCCTTCAGCGGCCGGTCGGCGCTCGGCGCGAGTCGGTCCGACCGGACCGGAACCGCACCCGACATTTCCCCATCTGTCCTGACAGACATCGCATCCCGTAGTTCCGCGAGAGAGCTTGGATCCGGTGCCTTTTCCGGCATCCGGCGACATTGCGCCCTCTAGGACGGTGCCTTGGCGAGGGAGGTTCACTCTCCATCGGAAAGCTGAACCAAAGGGCAGGGAAAGAGAAGGAAAGAAAGGGCGGCGGGGGACGGTCCGATGGGTCTTACGAGCAACAAGGTGCTGGTGCTGGCGGTGCTCTCCGCCGTGCTGCTGTTCATCGGGACGGTGTGGCTGTGGCCACGCCTGGCCCGGCGCGGGTGGCGTGCCGTCAGCGGTCGGATCGTCGTACTGCTGGCCACGCAGGTCGCCGTCTTCGTGTCGGTCGGCCTCGCCGCCAACCAGGCCTTCGGCTTCTACGCCAGCTGGGCCGACCTCCTCGGCCGGGAGACCGGTCAGGGGGTGGTCGTCGACCACGACGGGGTGGAGACCGGGGGCCCGTTACGGGTCGTCGACACCCAGCAGGTGAACGTGGCGGGCGGCGGGCGTCCCGAGGTCGGCGGCCAGATCCAGAAGGTCGAGATCGTCGGCCGTACGAGCCGGATCGCGAGCCCGGCGTACGTGTATCTGCCGCCGGAGTACTTCCAGCCCCGGTACCGCACCCGCAGTTTCCCCGCCGCGGTCGTCCTCACCGGCTACCCGGGCACCGCCGAGGCGCTCATCAAGGGGCTCCACTTTCCGCAGACGGCCCACGCGTTGGCCCGGGACGGGAAGGCGCAGCCGATGATCCTGGTCATGCTGCGGCCGACGGTGGCGCCGCCGCGCGACACCGAGTGCGTGGACGTCCCGGGCGGGCCGCAGACCGAGACGTTCTTCGCCAGGGATCTGCCGGACGCCGTGGGCCACCACTACAGGGTCGGCAAGAAGCCCGGCAGTTGGGGCGTCGTCGGCGACTCGACCGGTGGCTACTGCGCGCTGAAACTCGCCATGCACCACCCCCGGGTGTTCGCCGCCGGCGCGGGCCTCTCGCCGTACTACAAGGCGCCGATCGACCCGACGACCGGTGATCTCTTCCAAGGGGACAAGACGCTGCGGAACGAGGCGGACCTGTTCTGGTATCTGAAGCACCGTCCGGCGCCGGACACCTCTCTGCTGGTCACCAGCAGCAAACAGGGGGAGACCAACTACAAGGCGACGCTGAAGTTCATCGAACAGGTGAAGGAGATCCGGCCGACGCGGATCTCGTCGATCATCCTCGACAGCGGCGGGCACAACTTCAACACGTGGCGCCGGGAGATCCCGGCGACGTTGCAGTGGGTCAGCGGGCGGTTGAGCGATCGGTGAAGTCGGCCGGTGAATGGGCGGGGCGGTCACGGTCGGGCGACGGGGCGGCGACGAGTTCGGTAACGGTTCGGGGGTGGGTCCGGAGCGCGTTCGGGGCGCGTTCGGCAATTCGGGGAATTCAGCGGCGGGGAAAGAGACGGATGTGGCCAAGGCGTATCCGGATTCAATGAGGTTGATCCAGTGGAGTAGGCGCCGGTGGGCGCATTGCCGCACCCGCGGTGGGCAAGCTTGTGAAGGCTTGTGAGAGGTGAGAGGGGCGGCTGAGTTTTTGCGGCCCGGGGCACCATCATTCGCCTACGCGCGGTAAGTTTCTGGCCATGCCACGTGGACGTCACCGCCATTCACCGCCTCTGCACAGGCTGCTGCCCCCCACGGCGATCGCAGGCGTCTCGCTCGTCTGCGCCCTTGGGCCATGGATGTTCTCCGAGCCGGCGGTGCTCCGGGTCACCGCCGCCGTCGCCGCCGCGACCGCGGCCGTGGGCGCGGCGGTCATGCGCCGTTGGGACGTCGAGGCGGGCAAACGCGTCGCCGACCTCACGCGCGCGCGGGCGAGCGACGAGTGGCGTCACGAGGAGAAGGTCGCCGAACTGGAGACCGACCTCGACGAGTCCCGTGAGCTGCGCACCAAGCTGGAGCACAAGCTTCGCGCCAAGCGCACCGAACTGGCCAACCTCCGCAACGAACACGCGGCGTTGCTGCGGCGCTATGCCACCGCCGAGACCGAGCGGGCCAGCGCCCTGGAGGGCCGCCGCCTGCTGGAGATCGAGGCGACCGGCCCCGAGGACGCGCGGGCGTTGCCTGCGGCCGGCGCGGACGCGGGCGACGGCGACGGCGACGGGGCCACGGCGGCGTCCCGGACCTCCACGGTGCCGCCACAGGGGGTGCCCGTGCAGGGTGCGCCCTGGGCCTCGTGGGAGACGGCGTCCAAGGCCGCGGCGGCGAAGGCGGCGGCCCGGGACACGACGGGCGGGGCGGGTACGGGGACTTCTGCCGCGAAGGGTGCGGAGGGCGAGGTCGAGGCCGCGGCCGCTGCCGAGGCCGGGGCCGTGGTCGGCGAGGAGGACTCGGAGGCGGAGAAGTCGGTCCCCTCGGTGTTCTCGCCGGCCGGTTCGTCGCTCTTCCTGCGCGCGAACTCGGCGTTGGACCGGATCATCACCCAGCGGGGCGCGGAGGAGGCCGGGGCGGACGAGGAGGGTGCCGCCGAGTCCGTAGCGGCCGGGGCCGAGGAGGAGACCACCTCCGAGGGCTTCGAACCCGAGGGGGCCGACTCCGGGGACTCCAACGCTGAGGAGCCCAGCACCGAGCACTCCAGCACGGAGGCCGGGGGCGAGTCCGCTGATGACCCGGCCGCTGAGCCGAGCAATGAGTCGTCGGACGAACCGGTCGACGAGTCGGTCGAGACGTCTGCCGATGCTCCGGCGTCGGCCGAATCCACCGACCCGGCCGAAGCCGGCCGGTCCGCCGAGCCCGATCAGTCCACCGAGTCCACCGAGTCCGCCGAGTCCGCCGATGAAACGGCCAAGGGGGAGGGGGCGAAGGGGAGCGGTTCCCCGAAGGGCCCTTCTCCCAAGGGGGACCCGGACGGGCCGACGGACGGGGGCACTCGGCAGGGACGTTCCGCCGAGGCGGAGGAGGAGTCGGTTCCGGTGCTCACCGCCGAGGAGGGCGACGCGGTGGGGAGGTCGGCGGCGCCCCAGGGGCACGAGCGCGCGGCCGGTGGCCCCGCACCCGTGGTGGCCGCGCCGGCCGGCTCGACGGGGGTCGGGGAGTTGACCCGCGTGGCGCCCTCGGGGCGAGTGGAGCATGGGCAGCAGGCGGGGCCGGTGGTGCAGGCGGCGCTGCCCGCGCTTCCGTCGGCCGGGCACTTCACGGTGCCCACGGCTGTGGCGGTCGTTCCGGCGGCGCCGCAGCGGAAGATGGCCGTCGAGGGAGGGTTCGACTTCTTCGGTACGCAGAAGGAGGCGGACGCCCTGGACGCCGTGCAGAACGAGGACCTCGCGGACGTGGTCGGCCAGGAGGCGCTCGCGCTCCACAAGGCGGAGTCGGAGGCCCGGTTCAAGCGCGCCGACGAGGCCGCCCGGGGCGTCGGCCAGGTCATCGACCTCACGGCACACGACGAGACGGAACAGATCGACCTCCAGGGCCTGCGCACGGCGGCGTCCTAGCCGACGGAGGTCACCGCGCGACCCTTGCGGCCGCCCCCTTCCGGTGGGCGGCCGTAGGTCTGTCCGGGCGGTCCCGGGTCTCCCCGCCCCGGCAGGCGCCGACTTACTCGTCCGCGCCCCGTTCGCGCACCGGCCCCGCCGTGTCCTACGCCATCCACCGGTCCGGCAGCGCCTCCCGACGGCCCGTGCGGGAGCGTTCCGCCTGGGCCCGTAGCAGGGCCGCCGCCTCGTCCGCGTCGCGCAGTCGCGCCGTCACCGTCTTGTTCGCGCCGGTGTCGACATGGACGTCGGCGAGCCGCTTGTACCGCTTCCAGGGCCCCTGCGACAGCCGCACACTCTGCACCTTCGCATGCGGCACGAGGTCGAGCCGGCGCCGCAGCAGCCCGTGCCGCGCCGCGAACACCTTGTCGTCGACGGCCAGCCCGTACCCTCGCCACCACCACGGCACGCACCACCGCGCCCGCCCCGGCGGCCGTACGAGCGCCGCCGCGCCCGGCACGTCCACCCCCGGCAGCACCCGCGCGATCACCGACTCGGCCACCTCGCGCGGCGCGACCGGCAGCAGAACGGAGTTCGTCGAGCCCGCCACGTCCAGCTCGACCCGGACCCATCCGCGGCGCCGCCACAGCAGCGGTTCGACGAGGCGCACGGTCTGCACGCGGCCGGGCGGCACCGTCTCGTGGGCCCGGTCGAGGAGCCCGTGGTCGATGCGGAGCCCGTCGGGGGAGTCGCCCACCGTCCAGTCGTACTCCGTGACGAACCGTCCCACGCTGCTCGCCCCGGCCGCGCCGAGCAGCGGCAGCGCGGTCGCGAGGACGGTCCACACGCTCTCCGTGGCGAACCACAGCACGGACGGGACCACGACCGCGGCCACCAGGGTCCCCCACGTGGCGCCGGTCAGGACGAGGGACATCGCCAGCACGCCCGCCGGGACCTTCAGCAACTGCCGTACGGGCGCCTCGCCGACCTCGTGCGCGGTGTCCGGCGCGAAACCGGCCGCGCGGGCCAGGAGTTCGGCCCGCAGCGCGCCGGCGTGCGCCTCACCGAGATACGCCAGCTCGTCCTTCTTGTCGGTGCCGACGACATCGAGTCTGAGTTTGGCCACGCCCGCGATCCGGGCCAGCAGCGGGCGGGTGACGTCGATGGCCTGAATGCGTTCGAGACGGATGTGGGCGGTGCGGCGGAACAACAGGCCGGTGCGGATGCGCAGTTCGCTGTCGGTCACCGCGAAGTGGGTGAACCACCAGGTCAGGAAGCCGTAGAGGGCGGCGGCCGGGAGGAACACCGCGAGCCCGATCAACAGGGTCGTCGTGTCGAGCCGCAGCAGCTGCCGCTGTGCGCCGTCCGGATCGTGCACCCCCCAGCCGATCAGCACCGCCACCGGTGCCCAGGCCCGCCGCAACGGCGTCACCGGATGCAGCCGATGCTCGACGACCGGCTTCCCCACCCCGGCCGCGCCGGCCGCCCCGTCCGTCCGTACGCCCTCCGTCGTCTCCGTCTCCGACTCCGTCTGGGGCGTCGCCGCCTCCGCCGCCGCCGCGCCCTCGGCTCGTACGGTCTCGTCCCCCAGCGCCCCGCCCGCGTCCTGTGCCGACATCGTCACAGCCCTGCCGATCGGGCCTCGCCCAGTTGGGTCAGGTGGTCGCGCAGGCGTTCCGCCTCGGCCGGGTCGAGGCCCGGGATGCGGGCGTCCGTGGCGGCTGCGGCCGTGTGCAGCTGCACGCTCGCCAGGCTGAAGTGCCGCTCGACGGGACCCGAGGTCACCTCGACCAGCTGCATGCGCCCGTACGGCACGACGGTCTCCTCGCGCCAGAGCACACCCCGGCTGATCAACAGGTCGTCGGCCCGTTCGGCGTACCGCCACGACCGCCAGTTGCGGCCCAGCATCGTCCACCCCCAGAGCAGCAGCCCCAGGGGCAGGAGCGCGAACGCCGCCCACGGCGGCCCAGCCAGCCAGCCCAGCAGGACGGCCGTACCGACGGTGATCGGCACCAGCCACACCACCAGGAACAGCCGCCTCATCCGTAGTAGGCCGGGCGGCAGTCCCGTCCAGACCGGTTCGCCCTCCGCCCGCCCGGCGCCGTCCTCGAAGGTCCCCAAGCTCCCCGTCTCCATTCCGAAAGCGTACGTACGACAGACTGTGCCCATGACCTCCCCGACGGAGACCCGAGAGACGACGGTCGGTATCGGCGGTGCCGCCGAGAGCACGGACATGGTGCTGAACATCGGCCCGCAGCATCCGTCCACGCACGGTGTGCTGCGGCTGCGGCTGGTCCTCGACGGCGAGCGCATCCAGCACGCCGAGCCGGTGATCGGCTATATGCACCGGGGCGCGGAGAAGCTCTTCGAGGCGCGTGACTACCGCCAGATCATCATGCTCGCCAACCGCCACGACTGGCTCTCCGCCTTCTCCAACGAACTCGGCGTCGTGCTCGGCGTCGAACGCATGCTCGGCATGGAGGTCCCGGAGCGCGCGGTCTGGATGCGCACGCTCCTCGCCGAGCTGAACCGGGTCCTGAACCACCTGATGTTCCTCGGTTCGTACCCGCTGGAGCTCGGCGGCATCACCCCGGTCTTCTACGCCTTCCGGGAGCGCGAGGAGCTCCAGAACGTCATGGAGGAGATCTCCGGCGGGCGGATGCACTACATGTTCAACCGGGTGGGCGGTCTGAAGGAGGACCTGCCGGCGGGGTGGACCGCACGCGCGCGCGTGGCCGTCGCCGACGTCCGCTCCCGTATGGACGTCTTCGACGACCTGGTGCTCGGCAACGAGATCTTCCGGGGGCGTACGCGGGACGTGGGCGTCCTCGCGCCGGAGACCGTGCACGCGTACGGGGTCAGCGGCCCGATCGCCCGCGCCTCCGGTGTCGACTTCGACCTGCGCCGCGACGAGCCGTATCTGGCGTACGGCGACCTCCAGGACGTCCTGCGGGTCGTCACCCGGGACGAGGGCGACTGCCTCGCCCGCTTCGAGTGCCTGCTGGAGCAGACGCACAACGCCCTCGCCCTCGCCGACGCCTGCCTGGACCGGCTGGCCGACCTCCCGCCCGGCCCCGTCAACCAGCGTCTGCCGAAGGTCCTCAAGGCCCCCGAGGGACACACCTACGCCTGGACCGAGAACCCCCTCGGCATCAACGGCTACTACCTCGTCAGCAAGGGCGAGAAGACCCCCTACCGCCTCAAGCTCCGCTCCGCCTCGTACAACAACATCCAGGCCCTCACGGAACTGCTGCCGGGCACGCTGGTGGCCGACATGGTGGCGATCCTGGGCTCGCTGTTCTTCGTGGTGGGGGACATCGACAAGTAGGGCGGCCTGCCTCCCTAGCCGCGGGGCAGCGGGTCCGGGATGCCGACCGGCTGCAGCAGCCACCCGAAGTTGCCGAGGCCGCCCGGCGCGGTCAACTCGGCGGCCTCTCCCGCGCCCGCGAGGGCCCGTACGTACGCCGCCGGGTCGCTGGTCGCCAGGGAGAGCGGTGGACGGCCTCCGGTGACCCCCAGGGCGCGCAGGGCCTCCCGCTGGGTGAGCAGCCGGGCCCCCGGCAGCGCGCACGCGTCCAGCGCCACATGCGCGGTGATGTCGCACGACCCGTCCGGGACCGGCGTGGTCTCCCGCCCGTCCCGGAACCCGGTGAGCGTCCCGAAGGGCGGCCGGGAGCCGGCCAGGTGCGCGTAGTCGACGGCGACGGCGAGCCCCCGCTCGACGCCCGCCACGGCGGCGGCCCACGCCAGGTCCCGGGGCAGTCCGACCTCGGCCCGCAGCCCCTCCTCCGGGGCGAGCGGCCACCACCGGCCCAGCCACTGCGCCTCGGCCCCGCCGGCAGGCGCCCCGAGCGTCTCGCCGCCGTCCTCCGCCACGAGCACCAGCCGCGCCACGCCCGCCGCGTCCACCTCGACGACGTCCACGGGCACGTTGTCCAGCCACTCGTTGGCGAACAGCAGCCCGCGGACCCCCGTCGGCGGCTCGGCCGTCCACTCGATGCGGTGATCGAGACCGGGGGGCCGGTCGGCCAGTTCGACGGCCCACGCGCGCGTGCGGGACGCGACATCGGCGGGCAGCGCGTCCAGTACCCCGCCCACCAGTTCCCCGCGCCCGGCCGCCATGTCCACGAACGCGAGCTCGCCCGGCCGCCCCAACGCCTCGTCGACCCGGCACAGCAGCCGGGCCACGGCGGCGGCGAAGAGCGCGGATGCGTGCACGGAGGTGCGAAAGTGCGCGGAGGGCCCCTCCGGCCGCAGGTAGAAGCCCTCGGGCCCGTACAGCGCCTCCTCGGCCGCCGCCCGCCAAGGCCGCGCCCCCTCAGGGGCGCGGGGCCCTGACATATGCGTCTCCGCCGCGTGGGCGTGATCGGCCCCACACGACCCGCAGCCGCGAACCGACGCACCCTCCCGGGCTCCTGGGCGATCCCTCATCACGCCAGGCTAAGCGGAACGGCCAAGGCCGCCTCCACCTTGGGGAGTACATGCCCCCGTCATGGATCGGCCCTCCGGTTGACCCGGGCACACCGCGCGCTTCCCTACGCTGGGTTACGTGCAGCGCCTCTATGACTTCCTCCGCCGACACCCGACATGGGTCGACAGCTTCTGGGCCGTCGTCCTGCTCGCGGTGACCATGGCCGGCGGAGCGATCGACCCGGACTACGCGACCGACATGAACGAGACCGCGTTCGTGGTGATCTCGCTCGTGCTCTGTCTGTCGATCGCCCTGCGGCGCCGTATGCCCGAGAAGATGCTGATGCTGGCCGCCGCGGCGGGCATCGCGCAGCTCATCCTCGACGTGCCCCGCATCCCGGCCGACTTCGCGATGCTCGTGGTCATCTACACGGTCGCGGCGAACGGCGCCCGCTGGGCCTCCTGGTTCGCCCTGGGCGGCGGCCTCTGCGCGGCGACGCTGGGGCAGCTGCGCTGGACCGAGGACGACACGAGCACGATGGGCAACGCGGTGCTCGCGCTGTTCCTGACCGTGCCCTTCGCGCTGGCCTGGGTCCTCGGCGACTCGCTGCGCACCCGCCGCGCGTACTTCGCGCAGCTGGAGGAGCGTGCCGCCCGCCTGGAGAAGGAGCGCGAGGCACAGGCCAAGGTCGCGGTCGCCGCCGAGCGCGCCCGGATCGCCCGTGAACTGCACGACGTCGTCGCGCACAACGTGTCCGTGATGGTCGTCCAGGCCGACGGTGCCGCCTACGTCCTCGACGCCGCCCCCGACCAGGCGAAGAAGGCCCTGGAGACGATCTCCTCCACCGGCCGCCAGGCCCTCGCCGAGATGCGCCGCCTGCTGGGCGTGCTGCGCACCGGCGAGCACAAGGAGGTCGGCGAGTACGTCCCGCAGCCCGACGTCGAGCAGATCGACGACCTGGTCGAGCAGTGCCGGGTGGCCGGGCTGCCCGTCGACTTCAAGATCGAGGGCACCCCGCGCCCGCTGCCCAGCGGTGTGGAGCTGACGGCGTACCGCATCGTCCAGGAGGCTCTCACCAACACCCGCAAGCACGGTGGCCCGAACGCCGGTGCGAGTGTCCGGCTGGTCTACTTCGACGACGGTCTCGGTCTGCTCGTCGAGGACGACGGCAAGGGCGCGCCCCACGAGCTGTACGAGGAGGGCGGCGCGGACGGCCAGGGGCACGGCCTCATCGGGATGCGGGAGCGCGTCGGTATGGTCGGCGGCACGCTGGACGCGGGCCCCCGCCCCGGCGGCGGCTTCCGGATCAGCGCCCTGCTGCCCCTGAAGACCGCGCACTGACAAGGCCGCGCCGGCCGCTGACACCTGTAGACGCCGACGGCCGGCACCCGACAATCAGCACCCGACACTCGGCACCCGTCAGCTGACATCCGCCGGCTGACCCCCGACCTGTGAGACGGAAGAGGACCCGATGGCGATCCGCGTGATGCTCGTCGACGACCAGGTGCTGCTGCGCACCGGGTTCCGGATGGTGCTGGCGGCCCAGCCGGACATGGAGGTCGTGGCGGAGGCGGGCGACGGCGTCGAGGCCCTCCAGGTCGTACGGTCGACCGAGGTGGACGTGGTCCTCATGGACGTCCGGATGCCCAAGCTGGACGGGGTCGAGGCCACGCGTCGCATCTGCGCGGAGCCCGAGCCGCCCAAGGTGCTCATCCTGACCACCTTCGACCTCGACGAGTACGCCTTCTCCGGGCTGAAGGCGGGCGCCTCCGGCTTCATGCTCAAGGACGTGCCGCCCGGTGAACTGCTGGCCGCGATCCGTGCCGTGCACAGCGGGGACGCGGTCGTCGCGCCCTCCACGACCCGGCGGCTGCTCGACCGGTTCGCCCCGATGCTCCCGGGCACCGGCTCGGAGCCCGGGCACAAGGAGCTGGAGCGGCTCACCGAACGTGAGCGCGAGGTCATGATCCTCGTCGCCCAGGGGCTCTCCAACGGTGAGATCGCCGCCCGCCTCGTCCTCTCCGAGGCCACGGTCAAGACCCACGTCGGCCGCATCCTCACCAAGCTGGGCCTGCGCGACCGGGTCCAGGTGGTCGTCCTGGCGTACGAGACCGGGTTGGTACGGGCGGGGGGACACGGCTGAGGCGGGTCGGCTCAGGCTGAGACCGTCGGCGTACGGGCGGGTGGCCGGAGTACGGGCGAGGTGGGTCGGCGTACGGGCGGGGTGGTCGGCGTACGGCTCATTCGGTACGGCCGGTCATCTGAGCAGGCCCTCCAGGAAGTCGCTCCCCAGCCGGGCCACCACCGCCACGTCCAGCTGGTGGAGCACATACCGGCCCCGGCGGCGCGTCGTGAGGAGGCCCGCCTTCTTGAGGACCGCCAGGTGCCGGGAAATCTCCGGCGGGGTCATGCCGAGCATCTGGGCCAGCTCGCCCGTGGTGTTCGCGCTGCGGGCCAGATTGCGGCACAGACGCATCCGCACGGGGTGGGCCAGCGCGGTCATGCGCAGGGCGAGCTGCTCCACCGGGAGCGGGGCGGCGGGCTCGGCCGCGCTCACGGGATACTGGATCACCGGCTGCCAGCCGAACCGGTGCAGGACGGTGAGATGGGGCCGGCCCAGGCTGGTCGGCACGAGCAGCAGACCGCCGTCACCGGTGTGCGTACGGCCCTCGACCAGCTTGTCCACCACGATCCGCCCCGCAGCCCCGTCCGCGCTCTCCACGCCGTCCAGGGTGAGTGACGGTGAGACGGCACCCAACGCCCCAGCGAGCCCCTTGTGCCGCAGCAGCTCGGTCTTGTGGCGGGCGTCCGCCGCGAGCGGGTGGCACAGCCGGGACCAGGTCTCGGCGAAGAAGGCCTCGTCGCAGTCCTCCAGGAACTGCCGCAGCCAGGCCCGCACTCCGGGCGGGTCCGCCAGCAGCCGCCGGGCGAACAGCAGTTGCCGCGGGCCGCGCGCGGCGGCCAGCTCCAGGGCGCGGCGCCGCATCTCCGGGTCGGCCAGCGGACCGGGCCGCCGCGAGTCGTAGGCGTATCCGGGGGAGCAGACGAACTCCAGCCCGGCGTCGACGAACTGGTCGTCCGTCAGTTTGTCCAGCAGATCGAGGTCGTCGGCGAGCGTCGCGCCCGGGAGGGTGTCCCGGCCGGGGATCCCGGCGAAAGGCATGAACAAGTCCGAGAACGACGTACGCCACAGGAAGTCCGCCTCGGACATCCGGTCGGCGAGATGCGCGTCGAGCCGGGCGGTCACCCCCGTCACCCAGCCCTGGAGCCCCGGGTGGTGCCCGGGCTCGGACAGCACGTGCAACGCCATGCCGAGCTCGGCCAACGGCGACGGCACGACAGCCACCCTCTCCCGACGCAGCCCGGCGATGTCGATCCGCACACCCATGCCCCCATGGTGCCCCGGACCACTGACACCGCCCGGCTAGCCGTCGCGGCCGGGTCACGCGACCCCGCGATTGTCGGGCGGCGGCCTGGCGCGTCCGGGTCACGCGGCCTTCCGGTTGTCACACGGCCCCGGTCGCTTTGTCCCCCAGCCCCCAGCCCCCGGCCCCCGGTCGCCGGGCGGGACTATTCGCGGGCCACCTTCTCCACCAGTCCCACGAAGTCCGCCACAGCCGCGTGGACGTCGTCCGCCGTCCACTCCAGTGCCGCGGCACGGACCTCGATCTCCGTGACGGCCAGGCCCGGTCCGCCCTGGTCCCACGGGCGGGCGAAGAGCAGCGTGTTCGTCTGTTCGCCCTGGCGGACCGCGGCCTCCGCGGCGACGTCGACCTCGTACGGCAGCCAGACCTGGAACTCGTGGATGTGGGGCTCCCCGGGGTGCACACGGGCCCACGGCACCCCCGCCGCCGCGAACCCCTCGCGCAGCGCGGCCGCGACCACGCGCGCGTGGCGGACGTACTCCGGCAGCCGGGGCAGCTCGCGCTCCAGGCCGACGAGGGCCGACAGGGCGGTGGGGAACTGCTGGAAGAGCTGCCCGCCGTACCGGTGCCGCCAGGCCTTCGCCTCGTCGATCAGGGTCCTGGGCCCGGCGATCGCGGCACCGCCGTAGGCGCCCAGCGACTTGTAGTACGACACGTAGACGCTGTCGGCGAGGGCCGCGATCTCGTCGACGGGGCGGCCGAAGTGCTCGGTGGACTCCCACAGCCGGGCCCCGTCGAAGTGGACCACCGCCTCCCGCGCGCGTGCCGCCTCGGTGACCTCCTCCAGCTCCTCCCAGGAGGGGAGCAGGAAACCGGCCTCCCTGAGCGGCAGTTCGAGCATCAGCGCCCCGAAGGGCTCGTCGAGACCGCGTACCTCCTCGGCGGTCGGCTGCCTCGGTTCGCTCGTCAGCCGCACCGGCCGCAGACCGCTGACCTGGCTGAACGCATGACGCTCGTACATCTCGGGGTGGGACAGGGCGTGCAGGGCGACGGCCGGGTTCCCGGTGCGGGCCGCCCAGCAGCGCAGCGCCACCTGCTGGGCCATCGTGCCGGTCGGGAAGAACGCGGCGGCCTCCATGCCGAGCAGTGCGGCCGTCCGCTCCTCCAGGGTCTCGACGACTCCGTTGCCGTAGATGTCGGCGGTCTCGTCCAGGTCGTACACGTCCCCGGCGGCGTCCAGCAGCGCCAGGCGCTCCCGGACCGTCGCCAGCGCGCTCGTCCGCGCCAGCACCCGCTCGGCCGCCCGCTGGGCGACCTGGCGCCGCCGGTACCGCAGGGCCGCCGAGGACCCCTCGGGCGCCTCCCCCCGCGAGGCCGTCCCCGCCGTGTCCGCCGCCTGCGCCGTGTCCGCCGTTTCGCTCATCCCGGGATCATCCCCTGGCCCGTCCGGCCCGGCACCCCGATTTCCCGACAGGCGGCCCACGCACCCGGCCCACGCCCGCGGACTCTCGGACCGCGACCTGCGGAAACGCGCCGCGGCCGCCCACAGCCTGTGGACAACCGAACGCCCCTCGAACCAATCGCGTTAACATGACGAGAAATCGTCCGGTACCCAGAGCGGACTGGAACGGGAAGGCCGCCACCGAGTGAGTACATTCCAGCAACCAGAGCCGAAGGACCGCCCCGCGCGGCTCACCGTCGGTGTCGTCGGCGCCGGCCGGGTCGGCCCCGCGCTGGCGGCGTCGCTGCGACTGGCCGGGCACCGCCCGGTGGCCGTCTCCGGGGTCTCCGACGCGTCCAGGCGCCGCGCCGCCGAACTGCTGCCCGACGTCCCGCTGATGCCGCCCGCCGATGTGCTGCGCCACGCCGACCTGGTCCTGCTGACCGTCCCCGACGACGCCCTGCCGGGTCTCGTCGAGGGCCTCGCGGAGACCGGCTCCGTACGGCCGGGGCAGCTCCTCGTGCACACCTCCGGGCGGTACGGCGCGAAGGTGCTGGACCCCGCGCTGCGGGTCGGGGCGCTGCCGCTGGCGCTGCACCCCGCGATGACGTTCACAGGGACGCAGGTGGACGTGCAGCGGCTCGCCGGGTGCTCCTTCGGGGTCACCGCCCCGGACGAACTGCGGCTGGCCGCCGAGGCGCTGGTGATCGAGATGGGCGGCGAGCCCGAGTGGATCGCCGAGGAGAACCGCCCGCTGTACCACGCGGCCCTCGCCCTGGGCGCCAACCACCTGGTCACCCTGGTCGCCCAGTCCATGGAGCTGCTGCGCACGGCCGGGGTCACCGCCCCCGACCGCATGCTCGGCCCGCTGCTCGGCGCCGCCCTGGACAACGCCCTCCGCTCGGGCGACGCGGCCCTCACCGGCCCCGTCGCGCGCGGGGACGCCGGCACGGTCGCCGCGCACGTCGCCGAGCTGCGCGCGCACGCCCCGGCCACCGTCGCCGGATATCTGGCGATGGCCCGCGCGACCGCCGACCGGGCCCTCGCCCACGGCCTGCTCAAGCCGGAGCTGGCCGAGGATCTGCTCGGCGTGCTCGCGGGCGGGACGGACCGCGCCACCGGAGCGGGCGGCACCGACGGGACCGAAGGGGACGCCCGATGACCATCACCGTGCTGCGCACCGCCGACGAACTGCACGCACGCGCGCGTGCGGGACGCCGGGCCGTCGTGATGACGATGGGCGCCCTGCACGAGGGCCACGCCACCCTGGTCCGTACCGCGCGCGAGATCGCCGGCGACGCGGGCGAGGTCGTCGTGACCGTCTTCGTCAACCCCCTCCAGTTCGGCGCCGGCGAGGACCTCGACCGCTACCCGCGCACCCTGGACGCCGACGTCAAGCTCGCCGAACAGGCGGGCGCGGACGTGGTGTTCGCCCCGTCCGTGGACGAGGTCTACCCGGGCGGCGAGCCCGAGGTCCGGATCACTGCCGGTCCCATGGGGGAACGCCTGGAGGGCGCCTCCCGCCCCGGGCACTTCGACGGCATGCTCACCGTCGTCGCCAAACTGCTCCACCTCACCCGCCCCGACGTGGCGCTCTACGGCCAGAAGGACGCCCAGCAGCTCGCCCTGATCCGCCGTATGGTCCGCGACCTGAACTTCGGCATGGAGATCGTGGGCGTCCCGACGGTCCGCGAGCCCGACGGACTGGCCCTGTCCAGCCGCAACCGGTACCTGTCCACCGAGGAGCGCCGCACCGCCCTGGCGCTCTCCCAGGCGCTGTTCGCGGGCCGCGACCGGCACGCCGCGCAGGAGGCGCTGCGCGCGCGTGCCCGCGAGGTGCCCGCCACGCGCGCGCGTGCCGAGGCGCTGAGCGCGATCGGCGAGTCCCGCGCCGCCGCCGACGCGCACGCCATGGCCAAGTCCGCCCCCGGCGGCCCCGCCGCCGTCCGCGCCGCGGCCCGGCTGGTCCTCGACGAGGCCCTGCGCATGAAGCCGCCGCTGACCCTGGACTACCTGGCCCTGGTGGACCCCTCCGACTTCACCGACATCCCCGACGACTTCACCGGCGAAGCCGTCCTCGCCGTCGCGGCCCGGGTGGGGACGACCCGGCTGATCGACAACCTCCCCCTGACCTTCGGAGCCGCCTCGTGACCAGCACAGGCATACGACTGCACGCGCCCGCACCGGGCTGGTCCATCGACGCCGACGTGGTCGTCGTCGGCTCGGGTGTCGCCGGCCTCACCGCCGCACTGCGCTGCGAGGCCGCCGGCCTGACCACGGTCGTCGTCACCAAGGCCCGCCTCGACGACGGCTCCACCCGCTGGGCCCAGGGCGGCATCGCCGCGGCCCTCGGCGAGGGCGACACCCCCGAACAGCACCTGGACGACACCCTGGTGGCCGGCGCGGGCCTGTGCGACGAGGACGCCGTACGGCTGCTGGTCACCGAGGGCCCCGACGCCGTACGCCGGCTGATCGCGACCGGCGCCCACTTCGACGAGTCGGAGGAGGGCGGCCTGGAGCTG
This sequence comes from Streptomyces sp. SP18BB07, assembly GCF_036322545.1. NCBI lineage: Bacteria > Bacillati > Actinomycetota > Actinomycetes > Kitasatosporales > Streptomycetaceae > Streptomyces > Streptomyces sp. SP18BB07. The sequence continues at coordinate 44,576 of NZ_JAQYWT010000342.1, read as the reverse complement.
ACCCGCGAGGGCGGCCACCACCGCCGCCGCATCGCCCACGCGGGCGGCGACGCCACCGGCGCCGAGATCTCCCGGGCCCTCGTCGAGGCCGTACGCGCGCGTGGCGTGCGGACCGTGGAGAACGCGCTCGTCCTGGACCTGCTGACGGACGCCGACGGCCGCACCGCCGGAGTCACCCTGCACGTCATGGGCGAGGGCCAGCACGACGGCGTGGGAGCCGTGCACGCCCCCGCGGTCGTCCTCGCGACGGGCGGCATGGGCCAGGTCTTCTCGGCGACCACCAACCCGTCGGTGTCGACGGGCGACGGCGTGGCCCTCGCCCTGCGCGCCGGCGCGGAGGTCTCCGACCTCGAATTCGTCCAGTTCCACCCGACCGTGCTGTTCCTCGGCGCGGACGCGGAGGGCCAGCAGCCCCTGGTCTCCGAGGCCGTGCGCGGCGAGGGCGCCCACCTGGTCGACGCCGACGGCACCCGCTTCATGCTCGGGCAGCACGAACTGGCCGAACTGGCGCCCCGGGACATCGTCGCGAAGGGCATCATGCGCCGCATGCAGGAACAGGGCGCCGAGCACATGTACCTGGACGCCCGGCACTTCGGCGCGCACATGTGGGAGCACCGCTTCCCGACGATCCTCGCCGCCTGCCGCGCCCACGGCCTCGACCCGGTCACCGAGCCCATCCCGGTCGCCCCGGCCGCCCACTACGCCTCCGGCGGCGTCCGCACCGACTCCCACGGCCGCACCACCGTGCCCGGCCTCTACGCCTGCGGCGAGGTCGCCTGCACCGGTGTCCACGGCGCCAACCGGCTCGCCTCCAACTCCCTCCTGGAGGGCCTGGTCTACGCCGAGCGGATCGTCGCCGACATCGCCGCCACCCACGCCGGGAACGGCCTCCACGCGCGCGTGCCCCAGCCCGTCCCGCACGCGGAGCAGCCCGCGCACCCGCTGCTCGCCCCGGAGATACGGTTCGCGATCCAGCGAACCATGACCGAGGGCGCCGGCGTGCTGCGTTCCGAGGCGTCCCTGGCCACCGCCGCGGCCGCCCTGGACCGGCTGCACGCCCAGGCCCGCGACGCCCTCGCCGAGAACGGCAAGACGGCAGAGCCCGGCGTCGACACCTGGGAGACCACCAACCTCCTGTGCGTGGCCCGCGTCCTGGTCGCCGCCGCCCGGCTGCGCGAGGAGACCCGCGGCTGCCACTGGCGCGAGGACACCGCCGAGCGCGACGACACCGCCTGGCGCCGCCACATCGTCGTACGGCTGAATCCGGACCGGACGCTCGCCGTACACACCACGGATACCGCAGACTTCCCCCCGACCCGGCAGCACCAGCAGGAGCAGTGACAGACGTGAGCACCCCCGACCTTCCCCTCGCCCAGAGCGGCGGCTGCGGCGACGGCTGCGCCTGCGGCGCGGACGACGGCCTCAGCGAGGAATACCTGGAGTGCGGGCTCGATCCCGCGCTCGCCCAGCTCCTGGCCGACGCCGGACTCGACCCCGTGGAGGTCGAGGACATCGCCAACGTCGCCATCCAGGAGGACCTCGACCACGGCGTGGACGTGACCACGGTCGCCACGATCCCCGAGGACGCGCGCGCCACCGCCGACTTCACCGCCCGTGAGGGCGGCGTCGTGGCGGGCCTGAGAATCGCCGAGGCGGTCCTCTCGGTGGCCTGCTCCGACGAGTTCGAGGTCGAGCGGCACGTCGACGACGGCGACCGGGTGGAGGAGGGGCAGAAGCTCCTCAGCGTCACCGGCGCCACCCGCGACCTGCTCACCGCCGAGCGCAGCGCCCTGAACCTGCTGTGCCGCCTCTCCGGCATCGCGACCGCCACGCGCGCGTGGGCGGACACCCTGGAGGGCACCAAGGCGAAGGTACGCGACACCCGCAAGACGACGCCGGGGCTGCGTTCCCTGGAGAAGTTCGCGGTCCGCTGCGGCGGCGGGATCAACCACCGCATGTCCCTGTCGGACGCGGCCCTCGTCAAGGACAACCACGTGGTCGCCGCGGGCGGGGTCGCCCAGGCCTTCGAGGCCGTGCGCGCGATGTTCCCCGAGGTGCCGATCGAGGTCGAGGTCGACACCCTGCACCAGCTGCGCGAGGTCGTCGACGCGGGCGCCGATCTGATCCTCCTGGACAACTTCACCCCGCTCGAGTGCGAGGAGGCCGTCTCGATCGTCGACGGCCGCGCCCTCCTGGAGGCCTCGGGCCGGCTGACCCTCACCAACGCGAAGGCGTACGCGGACACGGGCGTCGACTTCCTGGCCGTCGGGGCCCTGACCCACTCGTCCCCGATCCTCGACATCGGCCTCGACCTGCGCGCGGCCGAGTAGGACGGGGACGGGCCATGCTGCTGACCATCGACGTGGGCAACACCCACACCGTCCTCGGTCTGTTCGACGGCGAGGACATCGTCGAACACTGGCGCATCTCCACGGACGCGCGCCGCACCGCCGACGAACTGGCGGTCCTCCTCCAGGGCCTCATGGGCATGCACCCGCTGCTGGGCGAGGAGCTGGGCGACGGCATCGACGGCATCGCGATCTGCGCGACCGTGCCGTCGGTGCTGCACGAGCTCCGCGAGGTGACCCGCCGCTACTACGGCGACGTCCCCGCGGTCCTCGTCGAGCCGGGGGTGAAGACGGGCGTCCCGATCCTCACCGACAACCCCAAGGAGGTCGGCGCCGACCGCATCATCAACGCCGTCGCCGCCGTCGAGCTGTACGGCGGTCCGGCCGTCGTCGTGGACTTCGGTACGGCGACGACGTTCGACGCGGTCAGCGCGCGAGGTGAGTACGTCGGCGGGGTCATCGCGCCCGGAATCGAGATCTCCGTCGAGGCGCTCGGCGTCAAGGGCGCCCAGCTCCGCAAGATCGAGGTCGCCCGGCCGCGCAGCGTGATCGGCAAGAACACGGTCGAGGCGATGCAGTCCGGGATCGTGTATGGGTTCGCCGGACAGGTCGACGGTGTGGTGAGCCGGATGGTCCGTGAACTGGCCGACGATCCCGAGGACGTGACGGTCATCGCCACCGGGGGGCTCGCGCCGATGGTGCTGGGGGAGTCCTCGGTGATCGACGAGCACGAGCCGTGGCTGACGCTCATCGGGCTCCGCCTGGTGTACGAACGCAACGCGTCCCGGCTCTGAGGGGGCGCGGTACGGGGTGGGGGTTCGGGTGCGCCGACGACCGCGGGTGCGTGGGGGCTGGCCGCGCAGTTCCCCGCGCCCCTGAAAAGCAGGGGCTGCGCCCCGTGCTTTGCAGGCCCGCAGGGGCCTGAAGCTTTTGGGGGCGCGGGGAACTGCGCGAGAAGCCCCACCGGCCCGCAGCCGACCGACATAAAACGCCCCCCACGCGGGTGGAACCGACGGCGCCACGCCCCCTCATCCCATCTGTTTTGTCTGATTAGCGCGTATCGTCTTCGCATGCCCACGCCCCACGGAACCCGCGGCGGCATGGCGTTCGGCGCCGAGGAGCTGCGTGTGCTCCGCCGTGCCCTCGCCCTCGCCCTCAACCCCAGTCCCGTCTCCGCGGAGGAGGTGCAGGACTGCCTCCGGCTCGCCGAGTCCGTCGACGAGGCGGCCCGCGAGGACGCCCGTCTGAGGGCCTTCCTGCTGGCCGACCTCGCCCGGTACCGCGCCGCGCTCCCCGGCACGGTCACGGGCTACGCGGCGCTCCTGACGCAGGCCCTGGACGCCGGGTACCGCCCCCACCCGGACGACCTCGCCGCCCTGCGCGCCCTGCGCGGCAACCCCACCGCCGCGGCCCTCCTGGAGCGCTGCCGCCCGCTCGTCGCGCAGGACGTGCGCGCCTGTTTCGCGGGGCGCGCGGCCGCCTCGGCCGTCGTCGTCCCCGCCTCCCGCTCGGCTTCGGGTCGCTCGCGGCTCCGGCTCACCGCGCTCCCCGGCGGTCTGGTGGAGCAGGACACGCAGCACGCCCCCGCACGCGCCGCCGGCGAGCCCGCCCGTCCGAAGCCCGCCCGGCCGTCCCGCCCAGCCGAACCCGCCGACAAGCCCGGTCCGGTGCCCCGCCCCGACGCCCCGCGCCCGTCCCGCCGCCCCATCCCCACCCCCGGCGAGGTCTTCCCGCCCAAGCGGAAACCGGCCGCCCCGCCCGCGAACCCGCCCCAACAGCTGGCCGCCGTCTAGCCCTGGCTACCCTGGACGCATGGACTACGTCTCCGCGCTGCTGCCTCCCTTCGTGATGGCCGCGCTGTTCATCAGCGTCATCCGGGTGATCGTGAAGACCCAGGGCGGCCCCAACAAGGCCAAGGAGGACGCGGTGGTCGACGCGGCCCTCGCCCGCGCGGAGCACACCCGCCAGGCCGGCGGCGACGGCTCCCGGGGCCCCGGCGCCTGACGCTCACCGCTCCGCCCCAACGGCGTACGACTCGTGTGTTTTTCGAGTCGTACGCCCTTTTTGTTCCAACTCTCCGGATAGTGTGCGGAACTGTGCCTCGCCCATTGGGAGAACTCGAAGACGCGGTCATGACGCGGGTGTGGAAGTGGAACCGCCCGGTGACGGTTCGGGAAGTCCTGGAAGACCTTCAGCGGGAACGGTCCATCGCCTACACCACCGTGATGACCGTTCTGGACAATCTCCATCAGAAGGGCTGGGTGCGCCGGGAGGCGGAGGGCCGGGCCTATCGATATGAGGCGGTCTCCACTCGCGCCGCCTACGCGGCCGCACTCATGAACGAAGCCTGGTCGCAGAGCGACAACCCCGCCGCCGCGCTGGTCGCCTTCTTCGGGATGATGAGCGAGGAACAGCGACTGGCGCTCACCGACGCCGTGCGCATCGTGCAGGGCCCGGGCCTCGGCAAACCCGAACCCGCCGCGCCCGCCGCCCCCGTCCGCGAAACCCCTGTTGAAACCGCCGACGAATCCGTCGAATCGTCCGGTGAAACACAGGGGACCCCCGGCGAATCACCGGATCTCCCCGGGCGATAGCGTCCGCTCATGCCAGCAACGAGTCCCGAAGCCACCACAAAAGCCATCACCGTCAGGCGGGCTCGGACCAGCGATGTCCCGCACGTGCGCGACCTCCTCGACTCCTACGTCCAGCGCCGCATCCTGCTCGACAAAGCCACGGTCACGCTTTACGAGGACATCCAGGAGTTCTGGGTCGCGGAACGGGACGACAACGCGCAGGTCGTGGGCTGCGGTGCGCTGCACGTCATGTGGGAAGACCTCGCGGAAGTCCGCACTCTCGCGGTGAACCCGGACGCCAAGGGTCTCGGTGTCGGTCACCAGTTGCTGGAGAAGTTGCTGCACACCGCTCGCTGGCTGGGTGTTCGACGGGTTTTCTGTCTGACCTTCGAAGTCGAGTTCTTCGCGAAGCACGGGTTCGTGGAGATCGGTGAGACTCCCGTCGACACCGATGTCTACGCGGAGCTGCTGCGTTCCTATGACGAGGGCGTCGCGGAGTTCCTCGGTCTCGAACGAGTGAAACCGAACACCTTGGGCAACAGCCGGATGCTTCTGCATCTGTGATCGCCGACGGAGACCAATTCCGGCTAGGCGTTCCCAGGGGACCTTCCGGGAGAGCTTCCGGTGAGGGTCGCCTTGCCCACGGGGTCTATGTCCGAAACGCACATATTTCCGGTCTTCCCCTGGCTCCTCGTCCTCTCCGGTGTCTCTCCCCGGTCTCTCCTCGGTCTCTCCCAGGGGTTTGTGTTTTTCCTGGAAAAGCGGTTTGCTTTCCGACGTACTGCAGTACTGCATATAACAGGGGACGTGAAACAGCGGCGCTCGCCGCAGGCCCTCGGCCCTGAAGTTATCGATGAAAGGAAATCCGGTGGCACAGAAGGTTCAGGTCCTTCTTGTCGACGACCTCGACGGCGGCGAGGCTGACGAGACCGTGACGTTCGCGCTGGACGGCAAGACGTACGAGATCGACCTCACGACCGCCAACGCGGACAAGCTCCGTGGCCTTCTCGACCCCTACGTCAAGGGTGGTCGGCGTACCGGAGGCCGTGCGGCGGGTGGGCGCGGCAAGGCCCGTGCCGCTTCCGGCGGCAGCCAGGACACCGCGGCCATCCGCGCCTGGGCGAAGGAGAACGGCTACGAGGTCAACGACCGCGGTCGCGTCCCCGCCTCCATCCGCGAGGCCTACGAGAAGGCCAACGGCTGAGATTCCGACGGCCCGGTGCTCGCGCGCCGCAGCCGGACGCGGTGGCAGTGCGTCGCCACCGTGTCCACCACTCGCACGAGGTCGGGGGCGCCCCCACCGCCCCCCAACGCCGAGATGCTCGGCAGCGAGGGTTCGACCTCGCACCCCGGCTCGGGGGGCCGCACCCACTCGGCGGCCCCCTGTGAACCGTCCTCCCCGCGCACGCCCCCATGCCTTCCGGCTCCGCCCGGAGGCGCCGGCGCGACCAGGTGACCGCCCGTTCCGACGGCAGTGAGGTCCAGGTCGAGGCCGCCCCAGTCCAGCCACTGCAACAGCCCCGGCAACTCCTCCGCGCTCCCGGCCGCGACCAGCAGCAGCATCCGCCCGCCGCACAGCGCCACCGGTGAACCCGGACCGGGCATCGGCCCCAGATGCCGGAGCGCCGCGACCCCCGCTTCCGCGGGGACGTCGAGCACATCGAAGCGCAGCCCCGTAATGAGATGCAGGGGCGTCCCGGGCACGGTCGCCCAGCCGAGATCGTTCTCGTACCACCACCGCACCGCGTCGCACGGGCCCTCACCCGGAACATCGCGCGGGGCGACGGCCGAGGAAGCGCTCGGGTCGAGCGGTCGGCGGGGAAGGGGGACGATGGTCATGTCAGGAGCAACCGGGCGAAGGGGCCCAGAGTTACGCTGGGTTTCGGTCCGGATGCAGGGAGTGCCGGGAAAGGGGGCGTTCCACAGTGTGCGGTGACGCAAGGATGTTCGCCCTTAGCGGAGGGAACCGGTGCATCCGGCATGGAGTGTCAGTGCCTACGGGTAAGACATCCCTAGTGGGAGGGGGCGACACGCAGGAAAGGCCGTCTCACGTTCGCCATCGGCGTACTGATGGTGGGGGTAACTGCCTGGCCTGCGGGAACATCGTCTCGCACCATCGGGTTGGAGCAGATGTCGGCGTTCGGGGTCAGGAGGCCAAGGACGGTGTCGGCAGTTGGAATGAGCGGTCCCCGCTTGCGGGACTAAGCTGCGGAAGGACAGCGAGGGGAGCGTCCCCTCACTGCCTGACCGCTCTGAGGAGCGATTAACGATGTTCGAGAGGTTCACCGACCGCGCGCGGCGGGTTGTCGTCCTGGCTCAGGAAGAAGCCCGGATGCTCAACCACAACTACATCGGCACCGAGCACATCCTCCTGGGCCTGATCCACGAGGGTGAGGGTGTCGCCGCTAAGGCCCTGGAGAGCCTCGGGATTTCGCTCGAGGCGGTCCGCCAGCAGGTGGAGGAGATCATCGGGCAGGGGCAGCAGGCTCCGTCCGGCCACATCCCCTTCACCCCCCGTGCCAAGAAGGTCCTGGAGCTGTCGCTCCGCGAGGCCCTTCAGCTGGGCCACAACTACATCGGCACGGAGCACATCCTGCTCGGCCTGATCCGCGAGGGCGAGGGCGTCGCCGCCCAGGTCCTGGTCAAGCTGGGCGCAGATCTCAACCGGGTGCGGCAGCAGGTCATCCAGCTGCTCTCCGGTTACCAGGGCAAGGAGACCGCCACCGCCGGCGGCCCCGCCGAGGGCACCCCCTCCACGTCCCTGGTCCTCGACCAGTTCGGCCGGAACCTCACCCAGGCCGCTCGTGAGTCCAAGCTCGACCCGGTCATCGGGCGCGAGAAGGAGATCGAGCGGGTCATGCAGGTGCTGTCCCGCCGTACCAAGAACAACCCGGTCCTGATCGGTGAGCCCGGCGTCGGCAAGACCGCCGTCGTCGAGGGCCTCGCCCAGGCCATCGTCAAGGGCGAGGTGCCCGAGACCCTCAAGGACAAGCACCTCTACACCCTCGACCTCGGCGCGCTGGTCGCCGGCTCCCGCTACCGCGGTGACTTCGAGGAGCGCCTGAAGAAGGTGCTCAAGGAGATCCGCACCCGCGGCGACATCATCCTGTTCATCGACGAGCTGCACACGCTGGTCGGTGCGGGTGCCGCCGAGGGCGCCATCGACGCCGCTTCGATCCTGAAGCCGATGCTGGCCCGCGGTGAGCTGCAGACCATCGGCGCCACCACGCTGGACGAGTACCGCAAGCACCTGGAGAAGGACGCGGCCCTGGAGCGCCGCTTCCAGCCCATCCAGGTCGCCGAGCCCTCGCTCCCGCACACCATCGAGATCCTCAAGGGCCTCCGTGACCGGTACGAGGCGCACCACCGCGTCTCGATCACGGACGAGGCCCTGGTGCAGGCGGCGACGCTCGCCGACCGGTACATCTCGGACCGCTTCCTGCCGGACAAGGCGATCGACCTGATCGACGAGGCCGGTTCCCGGATGCGCATCCGCCGGATGACCGCGCCGCCGGACCTCCGCGAGTTCGACGAGAAGATCGCCGGTGTCCGCCGGGACAAGGAGTCCGCGATCGACTCGCAGGACTTCGAGAAGGCCGCCTCCCTGCGCGACAAGGAGAAGCAGCTTCTCGCCGCGAAGGCCAAGCGGGAGAAGGAGTGGAAGGCCGGCGACATGGACGTCGTCGCCGAGGTCGACGGCGAGCTGATCGCCGAGGTCCTCGCGACCGCCACCGGCATCCCGGTCTTCAAGCTGACCGAGGAGGAGTCCTCGCGTCTGCTGCGCATGGAGGACGAGCTCCACAAGCGGGTCATCGGCCAGGTCGACGCCGTCAAGGCGCTGTCGAAGGCGATCCGCCGTACGCGTGCCGGTCTGAAGGACCCCAAGCGTCCCGGTGGTTCGTTCATCTTCGCGGGCCCGTCCGGTGTCGGTAAGACCGAGCTGTCGAAGGCTCTGGCGGAGTTCCTCTTCGGTGACGAGGACGCGCTGATCTCCCTCGACATGTCGGAGTTCAGTGAGAAGCACACGGTCTCGCGTCTCTTCGGTTCGCCTCCCGGCTACGTGGGCTACGAAGAGGGCGGCCAGCTGACCGAGAAGGTCCGCCGCAAGCCGTTCTCCGTCGTCCTCTTCGACGAGGTCGAGAAGGCCCACCCGGACATCTTCAACTCGCTGCTGCAGATCCTGGAGGACGGTCGTCTGACCGACTCTCAGGGCCGGGTCGTGGACTTCAAGAACACGGTCATCATCATGACGACCAACCTCGGCACCCGGGACATCTCCAAGGGCTTCAACCTGGGCTTCGCGGCCTCGGGCGACAAGAAGACCAACTACGAGCGCATGAAGAACAAGGTCTCGGACGAGCTCAAGCAGCACTTCCGGCCCGAGTTCCTCAACCGTGTCGACGACGTCGTCGTCTTCCCGCAGCTCACGCAGGACGACATCCTCGCGATCGTCGACCTGATGATCGGCAAGGTCGACGAGCGCCTGAAGGACCGGGACATGGGCATCGAGCTCTCCCAGTCCGCCAAGGAGCTGCTGTCGAAGAAGGGTTACGACCCCGTGCTGGGCGCCCGGCCGCTGCGCCGGACCATCCAGCGCGAGATCGAGGACACCCTCTCCGAGAAGATCCTCTTCGGCGAGCTGCGCCCCGGCCACATCGTGGTCGTGGACACCGAGGGCGAGGGCGAGACCCAGACCTTCACCTTCCGAGGTGAGGAGAAGGCGGCCCTGCCGGACGTCCCGCCGATCGAGCAGGCGGCCGGCGGTGCCGGGCCGAACCTGAGCAAGGACGCGTAACCGCTGCGCTCGGCCTGAGCGAGCAGAGAAGGGGCTGCCCCGGGACTTCGGTCCCGGGGCAGCCCCTTTGTCGTCCCCGTTGGTTCTTTGTCGTCCGGGAAATGAGTGATGCGGACCTCGTAGTCGGCGTCACATTCACGCGTTCTTTCCAGCCGGTCCCGGTGACGTGCCGCACAGGTTATTTGTCCGGTACTAGGTGGAATAGTCGCAGACGGTTGGCGGGCAAAACGGACATTAGTGCCTTGCGGTAAGGGATTCGGGTCGTGCTGTGCAGGTGAGGGGTGATTTGGGGGCGGGTGTCAATGAGAGGGGGGATTTCTGTAGATCTACGACGTTCGGTCGTAGGTCACACGTTTGGGGTGTTTCGGGGGGTCGGGGTAGCAATGTGTCGTCCCGTTCGGCGGCCGCAGATGTGCGCCGGGTGGGACTCGTGTCCGTCGAGGCACGTTCCCTGTCTCCGTTCCCCCGAGAGGTACTCCATGTCGCAGCGTGTTCGCACTCCCCGTCCCCGTACGTCCCAGCTCCGTGTCCGCGCCGCCGTGATGGCCGTGGGCGTGGGTGTCTCGGGAGTGCTGGGCGCCGGGGTCGCGGCCGCCGCCGGTGGTGCTCAGGCCGCGGGCGCCGGCACCGCCACCGTCCAGACCGCCGCCGCCAAGAAGGCCGCCTCCTGGGTCAGCCCCGTCAAGGGCTACAAGCTGAGCGCGCGGTTCGCGCAGGCCGGCAACATGTGGTCCGCCAAGCACAGTGGCCAGGACTTCGCCGTCAAGAGCGGTACGGCCGTCGCCGCGGCGCACGGCGGCACCGTCGTGAAGGCCGGCGGCAACGGCGCCGGTGACGGCCCGGCGTACGGCAACGCCGTCGTCATCAAGCACGGCAACGGCACGTTCTCGCAGTACGCCCACCTGGCCAAGGTGCACGTGAAGGCCGGGCAGGTCGTCAAGACCGGGCAGCGCATAGCCCTCTCCGGCAACACCGGTAACTCCAGCGGGCCGCACCTGCACTTCGAGATCCGTACGACCGCGAACTACGGCTCCGCCATCGACCCGGTCGCCTTCCTGCGCGCCAAGGGCGTCAGCGTCTGACCCGCGGGTGCCCGGCGGTGAGGGCCCTCACGGGTTCTGGGTGCCGGCGTGGGCCTGCGTCACCAGATCGATCGCGACCTCCAGGACGGCCTCGCGCTTCTCCTCGGGGTCGCCTTCGACGTCCCGGAGGACGAACATGCCGGCGTGCATGGTGAACAGGGCGCTCGTGCAGCGGACCTGGTCGGTCAGGGCGGCGTCCGGCTCCTTGATGGTGTCGATCAGCCGGATCATGCGGTCCTTGAACGTCTCGCCGACGCTCAGCTCACGCACCGTGGCCTGGTTCTCCTGCATGAAGCGGAAGAGGGGGGCGACATCGGCCAGGGCCACGCTGTAGCGGCGCAGGATCTCCCGCTTGGTGTCGAGGGTGCGCGGCTGGGTTCCCGCCCACTCGATCAGTTCGTCGATCGGGCGCTGCAGGTCCTGGAAGAGGCTGATGAGGATGTCTTCCTTGGTCTTGAAGTGGTAGTACAGCGCCGCCTTCGTCACGTCGAGGCGTTCGGCGATCTCCCGCAGCGAGGTCTTCTCGTAGCCCTGCTCGGCGAAGAGTTCGAGGGCGACGTCCTGGATGCGCTGACGGGTGTCGCCGCGACGCTGCCGCTTCGGGGCCGCGTTCGCCGCGCCCGGCGCGCCCTCTGTCGTGCCGCTCATCCTCGTACTCCTCGCCGCTCGGATGGCCCGGGTCGGTCAAGCCTCGGCCAAGCTCGTTGAACTTACTTGACGCCCGGCTAGTTAGGGGCCTAGCTTCCCTAAGTGTAGACAACTAGCCGGTCGGCAAGTAAGTGCTCGGGAGCTCCGGGGGGAGTGGAGGACCGCAATGGATGCGGAGAAGAACAACGAAGTGAGCGGTGGGGCCGAGACGGACGGACCGCAGCCGCGCAGTGTGCGGGTGGTGCTGCTCGCGCTCATGATCGCCATGCTGCTCGCGATGCTCGACAACATGATCATCGGGACCGCGATGCCGACGATCGTGGGTGAGCTGGGCGGGCTCGAACATCTGTCGTGGGTCGTCACCGCGTACACGCTCGCGACCGCCGCCTCCACGCCCATCTGGGGCAAGCTCGGCGACCTCTACGGCCGCAAGCAGGTCTTCATGACCTCGATCGTGATCTTCCTGATCGGATCGGCGCTGAGTGGGATGGCCCAGGACATGGGTCAGCTCATCGGATTCCGCGCGGTGCAGGGTCTCGGCGCCGGCGGACTGATGGTCGGTGTCATGGCGATCATCGGTGACCTGATACCGCCGCGGGAGCGCGGCAAGTACCAGGGCATGATGGCCGGTGTCATGGCCCTCGCCATGATCGCCGGACCGCTGGTGGGCGGGTCCATCACCGACCACTGGGGCTGGCGCTGGTCCTTCTACATCAACCTGCCGCTCGGGGTCGTGGCGCTGATCGCCGTCAGTGCCGTACTGCACCTGCCGAAGCCGTCGCGTGAGGGGCGGTCGGCGCGGAACATCGACTATCTGGGCGCGGCGCTGCTCACCGTCGGGATCACGGCGATCGTGCTGGTCACGACGTGGGGCGGGACGGAGTACGCCTGGGGGTCGGCCGTCATCACGGAGTTGATCGCGCTCGGCGTGGCCTCGCTGGTCGGGTTCGTGTTCGTGCAGAAGCGGGTGGCAGAGCCTGTGATCCCGCTGCACATCTTCCGCAGCCGGAACTTCACGCTGATGTCCGTGATCGGGTTCTTCACCGGGTTCGTGATGTTCGGCGCGGTGCTGTTCCTGCCGTTGTACCAGCAGTCCGTGCAGGGCGCGTCCGCGACGAACTCCGGGCTGTTGCTGCTGCCGATGCTGGGGGCGATGCTCGCGGTGTCGATGGTGGCCGGGCGGGTGACCACGAACAGCGGCCGCTACAAGGTCTTCCCGGTCGTCGGGAGCGTCCTGATGATCGTGGGGCTGTTCCTGCTGGCGCAGATGGACACGGGGACGAGCCGGGTGACGTCCGGGGTGTTCATGGCCGTGCTGGGTGCCGGTATGGGATGTCTGATGCAGATCACCATGCTGGTCGCGCAGAACAGTGTCGAGATGAAGGACATGGGCGTCGCGTCCTCGACCACCACGCTCGCCCGGACGCTCGGGTCGTCCTTCGGGGTCGCGATCATGGGTGCGTTGTTCAACAGCCGGGTGCAGGACGTGATGGCTGAGCGGGCTGGGGCGCTGGGGTCCAAGGTGACCGAGCAGTCCGCGCAGTTGGACGCGCCGAGTATGGCGAAGCTGCCGGAGGCGGTGCGGGAGGCGTACCAGTACGCGGTGTCCTCCGGGACGCACTCGGCGTTTCTGTTGGGGGCGGTGGTGTCTGTGGTGGCGTTGGTGGCTGCGGTGTTTGTGAAGGAGGTGCCGTTGCGGGGGGCCGGGGGGTCTTCTTCTGCGGATGACTCCGGTGAGGGTGGGGCGACTGGGGCGGCCGGGGTGAAGGAGGCGGCGGCGGTCTGATGGGGCGGTGGGCCCCCTGAGTTCGCGTGGAGTGCGTGGTGAGTGGTGCGTCGCGTTCGAGCTCGGGGGGTTCGGTGTGTTGGCGGGTGCGGCTCCGGTGGGGCTTCTCGCGCAGTTCCCCGCGCCCCTGAAAAGCAGGGGCTGCGCCCCGTGCTTTTCAGGCCCGCAGGGCCTGGTCTTTTAGGGGCGCGGGGAACTGCGCGAGAAGCCCCACCGGGCCCGCAGCCGAGAAACATCCGCAACCGTCCCAAGGAGCTCCGGCCCGCGGCTCAGAAACATCCGCAACCCGCCGAGAATCCCCACCGAACCCCGCCGAGAACGCCCCACCGAACCCCGCCGAGAACGCCCCACCGAACCCCCGGCGAGGAAGCCCCACCGGGCCGTCGGTCGGAGGTGCGGTTCAGGCCGCCCGTCAGGGCTACGTGTCGGTCGTCATCGGGAGCATCGGGTAGCTCCCCGTGTTCGTCGGGGCGTGTTCCGGGAGCCAGAGGACGGCGACCGCGCCCTCCGCAGGGACCGTGTTCGGAGAACCCGGCGGGCGGACGTTGCGGAAGGTGAGGCGGGCGCCGAGGACGCGGGCCTGGCCGGCGGCGATGGTGAGGCCGAGGCCGTGCCCTTGACCCGCCCGGTCGGACGCACCGGTGCGGAAGCGGCGGGGCCCGTCGGCGAGGAGCTCCTCCGGGAAGCCGGGACCATGGTCGCGGACCCGGATGACGCGCCCCTCGACGGACACCTCGATCGGCGGCCTGCCGTGCTTCGCCGCGTTGGCCAGCAGGTTCAGCAGGACCCGTTCGAGACGGCGGGGGTCGGTCGTCACCTCTGACTCGTGCACCACCCGCACCCGCACGTCCGCGTTCTTCGCCGCCACCCGCCGGGCCACGAACTCACCCAGCATGATGTCCTGCAACTCGGCCCGCTCGGAGGCCCCGTCCAGGCGGGCCACCTCCAGCACGTCCTCGACGAGCGTGCGCATCGCCTGCGCCCGGTCCCGGACCAGTTCGGAGGGGCGGCCCGGAGGCAGCAGTTCCGCGGCCGTCAGCAGCCCGGTCACCGGCGTACGCAGCTCGTGGGCGATGTCCGCCGTCACCCGGCGCTCCGCCTCGATGCGCTGCCGCAAGGTGTCGGCCATGGCGTCCACGGCCCGCGCCAGCTCCGCGGTCTCGTCGCGTACGACACCGCCGATCGCGTCCTGCACCCGTACGTCCGACTCGCCCCTGGCCACCTCATGCGCGGCGGCCGCCGCCTTGCGCAGTCGGCGGGACATCTGGCCGCCGATGAGGACGCCGAGGGCCGAGCCGCCGAAGACGACCGCGATCGAGCCGATGAGCAGGGCCTGGTCGAGGTCCCGCATCACCGCCGAGCTGTGGTCGGTGAAATCGGTGTGCAGGGACAGGACCCGCTTGTCCTTGAGCGGGACCGCCGCCCAGATGTCGGGCACCCCGTTCTCGCCCTCGGACACGTACGTGGCCCGACGCCCCTCGCTGACCTTGGCCAGCAGGTCCTTCGGGATGTCGGGGTCGTCGAGCTTCACCCCGAAGGCGCCCGACTTCAGCGGGCGCCCCGACTCGTACATGCGCTGGGCGACCTGGATGCGCTCGTCGGCGAGGTCGCGTGAGTTGTCGAGCATCGAGACGCGCGCCGCGTTGTGCACGACCAGGCTCAACGCGACCGCCACCAGCGCGCCGACCAGGGCGATCGCCGCGCTCAACTGCCAGCGCAACCCGGTCCGGATGCCCGAGGCCGGCCCTGGGGCGGGCCTGGTGGCCGGCCCCGAAGCGGGCCCCGCGCCGGACGGGCGGTCGGGGGCGCGGGTCGCCTCCGGCGCCGGCCCTCTTCGTATCCCCCTCAGCTCCATGTCGGTCCCGTCCCCGCTCAGGCCTTGAGCTTGTAGCCGAAGCCGCGGACCGTCTCGATCCGGTCCTGGCCGATCTTCGCGCGCAGCCGCTGGACATGGACGTCGACGACCCGGGTGTCACCGCCCCAGCCGTAGTCCCACACGCGTTCGAGCAGCTTGTCGCGGGAGAGAACCGTGCCCGGGGCGGAGGAGAACTCCAGCAGCAGTCGCATCTCGGTCGGTGTCAGGGCCACCGGCTCCCCGGACTTCCGTACCTCCATGCCCACGGTGTCGATCACCAGTTCACCGAGTTCACCGAAGGTGAGCACCCCGCCGGTGCCCGCGGCGCCGGCCTCTTCCGCCTTGGCGTCACCGCCGCTCGCGTGTCCGAAGCGGCGCAGCACCGCGCGGATCCGGGCGACCAGGACGGCACCGTCGAACGGCTTGGTCACGTAGTCGTCGGCGCCCGCCTCCAGGCCCAGCACCACGTCGATGGAGTCGGCGCGCGCGGAGAGCATGATCACCGGGACGGTCGACTCGTCACGGATGCGGCGACACAGGGAGACTCCGTCCAGGCCCGGGACCATCACGTCGAGGAGGGCGATGTCGGGCCGGTCCGCACGGAACGCCTCCAGCCCCGACAGCCCGTCGGGCATGGCCGTGACCGCGAAGCCGTCCCGCTCCAGGGCGAGCTGCGTGGCCTCGCGGATGACGTCGTCGTCCTCGACGAACAGGACATGGGTCTGCTCTGCCATCCGGTGATCTCGCTCGCTCTCGGTAGAAGGGGGTCGCCGGTGTCGTGACGGCGGGCGGGCCCGGCTCAGCCCTGCTCGGGGGTCGCCGACTCCGTGCCGCCCACCGCGGTGCTGTATTCGGTGCGCGTGCTGGAGCGCTGGACGAAGTCGTCCTTGATCCAGCGGTAGGTGGTCACTTCCTCGCTGGACGGATACGAGGACGGGTCGCCATTCTCGTACAGCTGCCGGGTGACCAGAAGGTCGCCCCGGTCGATCTCCGCGTAGACGGGGGGCTGTTCGGACAGGAAGACGCTCCGGTACGTCCCCTTCTCCGCGCGATACACGTACGACGCCACACCGACGGCGTCCGTACACGTCATCACATTGACCACGAGGTCGTCGGACGAACCCCCGGTCAGGTCCCCGTACGTCACGTCCACCGGGTACTCGTCGGCCACGCACGGCTTCAGGTCGCTCTTGACCGCCTTGCTGACCTCCGGGTCCGCGCGGACCATGCGGACGACCTCGCCGACGCTCGGGTGGTCGCCGCCGCCGTCGGCGCCGGCCGAACCGGAGGCGGAGGGGGTGGCCGCGCCTGCCGCGAGCGAGTCGCTGTCGGCCGGTCCCTCGTCGCGGGCGCCGGTGCCGCCCGTGCCGCAGGCGGACACGGAAAGGGCGAGGGCGGCGAGCACGGCCACCGCCGTGATCACCGCCTTCGTGGCCCGCCTGACCCCCGGAGGGGGGCCGGCCGCTGTGCTCAGGCCGCGCAACGCTCCTGCTCCTCGCTCGCTTCGAGCGCACGGGCGGCGCGCTCTTCGTGGTCCCGCGACTCCAGCTCCTCGCGGAGCCGGGCCAGGGCACGGTGCAGCGTGCTCTTGACCGTGCCGGCCGACATGCCGAGGGCGGCGGCCGTCTCCTCCGTGGACATCTGCTCCCAGTGTCGCAGCACCACGACACTGCGCTGCTTGGGTGCCAGGACCTTC
This sequence comes from Streptomyces sp. SP18BB07, assembly GCF_036322545.1. Lineage (NCBI taxonomy): Bacteria > Bacillati > Actinomycetota > Actinomycetes > Kitasatosporales > Streptomycetaceae > Streptomyces > Streptomyces sp. SP18BB07. The sequence continues at coordinate 27,793 of NZ_JAQYWT010000342.1, read as the reverse complement.
ATGATGTCCATCAGGAGGGCGCGGTCCGCGTGCTGCTCGGTGGAGTCGTCGATGCAGGCGTCCGGCAGCTGCTCGGTCGGGACCTCCTCCAGCTTGCGGGCCCGCCACCACTCCGTCCGCGTGTTGATCATGACCCGGCGCAGATAGGCGTCCGCGAGGCGCTTGTCTGCGATGCCGTCCCAGCGGCCGTACGTCCGCGCCAGCGCCGTCTGCAGCAGATCCTGCGCGTCCACCGGGTCCGGCACGAGCCGGCGGGCGCTGCGCAGGAGCGCGTCCTGCCGGGTACGGACGTACTCCTCGAATTCGAGCACCTCGCCGTGCGCCATGATCAACCGCCTCCGTTCCCCGTTTCCGACGTCCGCGCTGTGGCGCGGCGCCGGTTTCCCGCCGCTTCGTGTGGTGGTGCGATCCGCAAGTGATCCGCTGGTTCGTTTCGCGGGTTCCTGCGGTACGCCAATGAAGCTACGGAGGGGTTGTCACGGGGACGTCCGAGGCAGCCTGCGGAGAACGCTCGGCTGTCCGTCGGTTGTGTAACAGAAGTAGGAACGGGGTAAAGCGGGGTGGGTTTTGGGGCGGGGATGGGCCGGTTTACCCCGTCGGCAATGCATCGGGCTCAGGTGAGGGGGAGGCGATAGAGGCCGCCCGGGAGGGGTTCCACCAGTCCGTCGGAGACCAGGCCGTCGAGGGCGCGGGCCCGCTGCACCGGTTCGTCCCATACCCGGTCCAGGACCGCCTGCGGCACCGGCGCGATCGCGTCCCGCAGGACGGCGAGAAGCTTGCCCCGGACCTGGCGGTCGGTACCGGCGTACGTCTGACCGCGCCGCGCCGGCCCCTCGTGCGCGGGCTTCCCGGCCAGCTGCCAGGCGCACTGTCCGGCGATCGGACAGCGCCCGCACGTCTCGTTCTTCGCCGTGCACACCAGTGCGCCCAGCTCCATCGACGCGGCCGCCCACCGGGACGCCGTGTCGTCGTCCTCGGGCAGTAGGGCGCGGGCGAGCTTCCGCTCGGCGGCCGTGGTCGCGTTCGGCGGGTACTGCGTGCCGCTCACCGCGCGGGCGAAGACCCGCCGCACGTTCGTGTCGAGCACGGCGTGCCGCTGGCCGTACGCGAAGGACGCGACCGCGGCGGCCGTGTACTCGCCGATTCCGGGCAGCGCGAGCAGTTGGGCGTGATCGCGGGGTACGTCTCCGCCGTGCCGTTCCGTTATGGCGACCGCCGCGCCGTGGAGCCGTAGGGCGCGGCGGGGGTAACCGAGTCGGCCCCATGCGCGCACCGCCTCGCCGGGGGGTTCCTTCGCGAGGTCCGCCGGGCGGGGCCAGCGGGCCAACCACTGCTCGTAGACGGGCAGTACGCGGTTGACCGGGGTCTGCTGGAGCATGAACTCGCTGACCATCACGCCCCAGGGGCCGGCCTCCGGCCGCCGCCAGGGCAGATCACGGGCGTGCGTCTCGAACCAGGCGATCACTGGGGTGTGGAGGGTGGTGGGCGCCGCCGGGGTGGGGGTGGCTGTGGGGGCGCCTGTGGGGGTGGAGGTGGGGGTGGGGATTGCGTCGGCAGGGCTGCTCTGGGGTTTCGTGGGTGCAGTCATGGCACGGTCGATCCTGCCATGCGGGGTGTGGTGGGGGCGGGTTCTGGCGGGGGTGTCTGGGGTCGGGTGTCTGGGGTCGGTTGCCCGGGTGCGGGTGGGTGGGGCTTCTCGCGCAGTTCCCCGCGCCCCTGAAAACCAGGGGCTGCGCCCCGTGCTTTTCAGGCCCGCCTGCCGTCCCTCAGCCCGGTCGTCGACTCTCACCCCGCTGCCGCTGCCGCTGCCGCTGCCGCTCACCCCGCCTGCCGTCTTCAGGCCGGCCGTCGGCTTTCACCCCGGCCATCGTCTTTTGCCCGGCCGTCGTCTCGCCCCCCCCGCCTGCCGTTTCACCCCGCCAGCCGTCTTCAGACCGGCCGCCATTATTCAGACCGGCCGCTGCCTGTCGCCCCCGGCCTCGTCTTTCAGCCCGTCGCGCTGTCTCCGTTCCGGCTCGTCCGCTTCGGCTGTAGCTCTGTGAGCCATGTGGGGGGCGGTCGACAGGTATCTGGCCGCCGGCAGGGCTGTAGCCGCCGACGCTCCTCGCCCCCCGTTCTCTCGCGGGTGTCAGGCGGTGGGGTTCCAGCCCAGGGTTGGGCCCAGTTTTGTCGCGATGTCCGTCAGGATCTGGACGTAGTCGTCGTGGTCGAAGGTGAACGGCAGTGCGAAGGCCACCTCGTCGATCTCGCGGAACGCGACGTGCGCCCGCAGTCGCTCGGCGATCTCCGCGGACGTGCCCACCAGGTCCGGCGCGAACAGAAGCCGTCCCGCCCCCTGCGGCGCGGTGGTCCGGGGCAACCGCTTCGCCGCGTACGCCTCGTACTTGGCGCGCTGCTCCGGGCTTGCCGAGTCGGTGGGGATGACGACGAGACCCTGTGAGACCCGGGCCCGCTCGCGGTCGGGATGGTGCGCCCGGAACTCCCGGATGTGCGAGCGCTGGATCTCGGCGAAGTCGATCGCCCCGGAGGCGGCCACCCCCGACCCCGGCTCCTCCGCTCCCTCCAGCGGCTCCTCCACCTTCACCACGCTGCTGGTCAGGAAGTTCATCCCGTTCTCCCCGGCCCACCGCGCCGACCGAACGCTGCCGCCGCCGTACCACATCCGCGCGCCCAGCCCGGGGGAGTGTGGCTGGACCCGGTCGGAGAAGACTTCGAACCCCTCGGTGCCGCTGAAGTCCGTGACCGCCTCGCCGCGTACGCAGCCCAGCAGCCGCCGGACCCGCTCGAAGCCGAAGTCCTCCGCGTCGGCGGTGTCCGGGTAGAGCGCCCCCTTGACGGTGTCGTAGTGCATCGGCGGTCCGACGCTGATCCCCGGGTTGAGCCGGCCGCCGGACAGGAGGTCCACCGTGGCCAGGTCCTCGGCCAGCCGTAGCGGGTTCTCCCAGCCCAACGGGATGACCGCGGTGCCCAGTTCGATACGGGACGTGCGCTGCGAGGCGGCTGCCAGCACCGCGACGGGGGAGGAGATGCCGTACTGCAGATGACGGTGGCGCAGCCACGCGCTGTCGAAGCCGAGCCGCTCGCCCAGTTCGATGATCTCCAGCGTCGACTCATGGCCCCGGCGCGGGTCGGCCTCGTCGAACAGCCCGATGGTCAGGAACCCCAGCTTCCGCAACGGCCTCGCCGCCGGTGCGCTGACGCCGTTCTCCACGGTCTCGGATCCGGCCATCGTCTTCTCCAAGTCCTGCGGTGCGCTTCGGTGGTGGGGACGATTGTGGCAGGTGGGTCTCGGGAGCTGCCGAGTGGACTCGGTGCCGGCGGTGAGTGTGTTCCGTGAACGGGCGTGCGGAACCGGGGAGTTGCTGCCGATCGCGTGACCTGGATTCGGTTACGCAACGTGCTTGTGCGGGCTCTGTCATCACACACCGCGATCATGGGGCGCCCAGTCGGGGCGATCACGGGAACGACCGGGATGATGATCCGGAAAAGTTGAGGTTTCGGGCGGCGGGTGGGGCCAGCGAAGTGCCGGATCTCTCGTACAGTTTGCGCCGTGGGATCTCTGCGCAATCCGATCGGGCCGCTTCCCTCCACCATCTACTGGCGACGGAGGGCCGTTCTGCTGACCGTCGTCGGTCTGCTCGCGATCCTCGTCGTGTGGGTCGTCACCGGCGGTGGCGGAGACGGTGACAACAACGCGGGTGGGCCCGACGGAAAGAATCCCGTGACCTCGATCACTCCCGGGCCGTCCAGTTCCGGTCCCGCGATCAGTGACGCGCCGGGCGGACGTGACGAGTCGGGGGACGAGTCGGGGTCCGGGGGCGACAGTTCGGGCTCCGGGGCGGGTGACGGTTCCGGGTCCGGGTCCGGCTCTGGGGCGGGTTCCGGTGGTGGGGACACGACTGCTGGGGGCGGTGCGGCAGGTGGGGGCACGTCCGACGACGGTGGCAAGAACGGCAGCAGCTCAGGGGAACAGGTTCCGGCGGGGTCCAGCCTGCCCAACTGCACTGCTGGGGCCGTGAAGTTGACCGTGCGCAGTGTGCGTAACGCCTACGAACCCGGGGTGAACCCCACGTTCGAACTCATCGCCCGCAACTCCTCCGGTGGGGACTGCAAGCTCGATCTCGGGCCGGACAACACGGTGGTGACGATCACCCCTGCTGATGCCGACGACGCGTTCTGGGCGTCCGACGACTGTCATGAGACGGCGGGGAGCCTGATGTTCAAGGTGCCGGCCGGGGATCGGGTCACCTACACCGTGGAGTGGAACCGGGACCCCAGCGCCCCCAACTGTGCGACGCCGTCGCCTGGTTCGGCGACCGCCGGGACGTATCTCGTCGAGGCGAAGGCTCCGGGGCTGGCCACGGCTCGGACGTCCTTCGTGCTGGAGAAGGACTGACGGGCGGGTTCGATTTCGGGTTCCGGCTCGGATTCGGGTTCCGCCGGGAATCTCGCCCCCGCCGCCCCTACCCGTCCCATCCCTGAGGGCTGCGCCCCCAGGCCCCCCTGTCGGCCTTCGGCCTCGTCCTCAAACGCCGGACGGGCTGGGTGAGCTGGGGAGCCGGGACGGGCTGGGCGTGCTCGGCCGGGTGTGCTCCGGGGGCGGTTAGACGTAGCGTTCCAGGATTGAGGACTCTGCCAGGCGGGACAGGCCCTCGCGGACGCTGCGGGCGCGGGCCTCGCCCACGCCGTCGACCGTCTGGAGGTCGTCGACGCTGGCGGCGAGGAGCTTCTGGAGGCCGCCGAAGTGTTCGACCAGGCGGTCGATGATGGCGCCGGGGAGGCGGGGGACCTTGGCGAGCAAGCGGTACCCGCGCGGGGAGACCGCCGAGTCCATGCCCTCCGGGGAGCCGGTGTAGCCGAGGGCGCGGGCGACCGTGGGGAGTTCGAGGAGCTCCGCGTGGGCGAGGGCGTCGAGTTCGCGGAGGGCCTCGTCGACCGTGCGGGAGCGCTTCGCGGTGGGCTCGGGGACGTAGTCCCTGACCACCAGTTCGCGCTCCGGCTCGACGCCCGCGATCAGTTCGTCGAGCTGGAGGGCCAGAAGGCGGCCGTCCGTGCCCAGTTCGACCACGTATTCGGCGATTTCGGTGGCGATGCGGCGGACCATCTCGAGGCGCTGGGCGACCGCCGAGACGTCCCGGACCGTCACCAGGTCCTCGATCTCCAGCGCGGAGAGAGTGCCCGCCACCTCGTCCAGGCGGAGCTTGTAGCGCTCCAGGGTCGCGAGGGCCTGGTTCGCGCGGGACAGGATCGCGGCCGAGTCCTCCAGGACACGGCGCTGGCCGTCGACGTAGAGGGCGATGAGGCGCATCGACTGGGAGACCGAGACGACGGGGAACCCCACCTGTTTGCTCACGCGGTCCGCCGTGCGGTGCCGGGTGCCGGTCTCCTCCGTGGGGATCGTCGGGTCGGGGACCAGCTGGACGCCCGCCCGGAGGATCTTGGAGAGGTCCGAGGACAGCACGATGCCGCCGTCGAGCTTGCACAGCTCACGCAGGCGCGTCGCCGTGAACTCGACATCCAGGACGAAACCACCCGTGCACATCGGCTCGACGGTCTTGTCGAAGCCCAGCACGATGAGTCCGCCCGTGTTGCCACGGAGGATCCGTTCAAGCCCGTCGCGCAGCGCCGTGCCTGGGGCCACGGCGCTCAGTGAGGCGCGCATCAGGCCATCGGCACCGGAGCTCCCACCGGACTTTCCGGGAGCTGCTGCCCGGTCGTTGGCTGCCACTGCACTCCTCCGGTCGCAGGTTGCTGGGGTGCTCCCGTTTCGCACACGTGGTTCGTACGGACGGGCGAGACCTGGGCAAAGTCTACCGGCGGTCCTCCTCGTCCCGTGGGGCCTCTCGCCGACGGGATCGGGGCAGTACCCGGAGCGCGTCCCCCATGTCGGCCACTTCCAGGACCTTCATGCCGGGCGGAACCTTGCCGGGATCGGACGGAACGAGCGCGTGCGTGAAGCCGAGACGGTGTGCTTCGGAGAGCCGGCGCTGGACGCCCGTGACTCGTCTGACCTCGCCCGCCAGTCCCACTTCGCCGATGGCGACGAGGTTCTTGGGCAGGGGGGTGTCGGTGGCCGCCGACGCCAGGGCCAGGGCGATCGCGAGGTCCGCTGCGGGTTCGGAGAGTTTCACGCCGCCGACCGTCGCGGAGTAGATGTCCCGCTTGCCGAGGGCGCTGATCCGGCCGCGCTGTTCCAGGACCGCGAGCATCATCGAGACCCGGGAGGTCTCCAGGCCGGAGGTCGTACGGCGGGGGGAGGGGAGCTGCGAGTCGACTGTGAGCGACTGCACTTCCGCGACCAGGGGGCGGCGGCCCTCCAGGGTGACCGTCAGGCAGGTGCCGGGGACGGGTTCGTCGCGGCGGGTGAGGAAGAGGCCGCTGGGGTCGGTCAGGCCGGTGATGCCCTCGTCGTGCAGTTCGAAGCAGCCGACCTCGTCCGTGGCGCCGTAGCGGTTCTTGACGCCGCGGACCAGGCGGAGGCGGGCGTGGCGGTCGCCCTCGAAGTGCAGCACCACGTCGACGAGGTGCTCCAGGAGGCGGGGGCCCGCGATGGCGCCGTCCTTGGTGACGTGGCCCACGAGCAGCGTCGACATGCCGCGTTCCTTGGAGGCGCGGATCAGGGCGCCGGCGACCTCGCGGACCTGGGCCATACCGCCGGGGGCGCCGTCGATCTCCGGGGAGGCGACCGTCTGGACCGAGTCGAGGATCAGGAGGGACGGCTTGACCGCGTCCAAGTGGCCGAGGACGGCGGCGAGGTCCGTCTCGGCGGCGAGGTAGAGGTGGTCGTGGAGGGCTTTGATGCGGTCGGCGCGCAGGCGGACCTGGCTGGCGGACTCCTCGCCCGTGACGTAGAGGGTGGGGTGTTCGGCGCTCGCGGACTTGGCGGCGGCGTCGAGGAGGAGGGTGGACTTGCCCACGCCGGGCTCGCCCGCGAGGAGGACCACGGCGCCGGGGACCAGGCCGCCGCCCAGGACCCGGTCCAACTCGGGGACGCCGGTGGAGCGGGCGGTGGCCTGGCGGCCGTCCACCTGGGCGATGGGGACGGCGGAGGTGGTGACGCGGCCGGGGGCCGTCGTGCGGACGGCCGGGGTGCCGTACTCCTCGACCGTGCCCCAGGCCTGGCATTCGGGGCAGCGGCCCAGCCACTTGGCCGTCTGCCAGCCGCATTCCGTGCAGCGGTATGCCGGGCGGTCCTTCGCGGTCTTCGTACGGGCAGCCATGGACGAACCGTAACGGAGGGCACTGACAGTCTGCGGTGGGCGGGTGAACGGGGTGGGTGTGGGGGCGGGTGGTGGGTCGGGGCCGTGGGGGGGGGGGGGGGGCCGCGGCGGGGGGCCGCCGGGGGGGCGGCCGGGGGGGGGGCGGGGGGCCCGCCCCCGCCCGGGGCGGGGGTGGGCGCCGGCCACACCCCCCCCGCCACGGCCCCTTCCGTGCGTACTCGGCCTCCCGATGGGCTCCTACGGGCGGCGACCTATGGTCAGTTCGGCCGGGTGGTACGGGATGTAGGCCGCGCCGTCCAGGTCGAGGGCCGTGGCGGCGGACTGGAGGGCGGCCGGGGTGGCCGAGGTGCCCCAGCGGCCGGTGTCCAGGCGGGACTCCAGGGCGTGCAGGGCGGCTACCGTCTCGGCGGTGGTGAAGGCGCAGTGGCCCTGGCGTTCGACGTAGGCCTGGCGGAGCTGCGCGGCGTCGCCGGAGGCGCGGACCCGGGTGGCGAAGCGGGACTCCTGTTCCACGGGGACGAGGTCGTCGGCGGTGGTGTGGATGTTGAGGAGGGGGACGGCGAGGCCCTGGCCGGCGGAGGACGTGCGTCGGCCCTCGGCGACGGCGTTCGGGTCGGCGGTGATGGTGGCGTTGTTCGTCAGGTCGCGCAGATCCGCCCGCAGGTCGAGGCCGGCCTTCTTGTAGAGGGCCTTGACCAGGGGTGCGTGCTGGGAACTCGCGAGCACGCGCGCGTAGTCGACGCCCTTGTTCCCGGAGTTGTTGCCGCCCAGGGCCTTCTCGACGTGGAAGCGGGCGGGCTCGACGCGGTTGAGGACGCCCTGGGCCAGCCACGCGTACTGCTGGGCCTGCTGTTCGTCCCGGTCGCCGGCGGCGGGGCGCTCCTTTCCGGGTGCCCAGGTGGGCAGGTTGAGGTAGGCGGCCGCGAGGGCGATCCGCGCCCGGCCCTCCGGGGTCTTCTGAGCCGCGACCACGGCGTCGGTGAGCTGGCGGCCGGTGGCGGCGCCCTCGGTCTCGGAGGCGAAGTCCACCAGCTTCACGGGGGTGTCGGGGAGCAGGAGCCGGGCGATCGTGTACTCGGCGTCGAGCTGGTAGGTGTGCAGGTCGTTGGCTCCGGCCACGAGACCGCACAGGCCCAGGGCGCCGTCGATCCCGCCCGCGCCCGAGCGGGCGAGCCGGGCGTTGACCAGTCCGCCCATGGACTGGCCGATGGAGAGCGTGCGGACGGGTTCGCCGATCCTCTCGGTGACCGCCGCGACGGTGGCGACCTGGTCGCGCTCCGCGCTCTCCAGGGCCCAGAGGGTCTCGCTCACGTCGTAGGAGGAGCCGGTGAGGGCGTAGCCCTCTTCGAGGAGGCGGAGGCGGACGGCCTCGCGGGGGGCGTTCTGCGGTGTCGTCGCGCCGAAGCCGTGGCTGAAGACGATCAGGGTGCCGTTCCAGTTCTCCGGGACATCCGCTATCCAGGCGGCGCCGTCGGGGAGGGTGCCGGTGAGGCGCTCGACGGCGGGCGCGGCGGCCGCGGGGGTGGCGGTCGAGACGGAGGCGCCGGTCAGCGAGAGGACGACGGTCGCGGCCAGGGCGGTGAGGGCGCGCTTGGTGGCGCGGCGGGTGGAGCGGGGGGTGCGTACGGCCATGGGGGTGGGGCTCCTGTCGACGCGGAGGAGGGGTGGTGCTCGTCGTACTTGGGAGTAACTCGTACGCCAAGGAATGTAGGGCTACTTTCTGGTGGTGGTCAAGAAAGTGCACAACATTCGGCCATGGTTCCCGCGCGCCGCGGAATACGGGATTCCTGTCCCCTTATGAGGGATCGTTTCACCCGTACGGAGTAAATGTGCTCAAGGGGCGAGAAGGTGCTGGTTCCGGGCGCCTACCGTCCATGAATGATGAGCATCAGTCCGGAGACCTCGACCCGCACCACCGGCGCGCACCGGGCGTACCGCGAGGCGCGCGATCGAGCGGCGGCGCACGCGGTGGCGCAGCGCCCGTTGGCGCGCTACGAGCCGTACCTGGACGGCCTGTTCACCTACTGCATGTCCGTGCTGTGCGACCGCGACGCTGCCACCGCGGCCCTCGCCGATGTGCTCGCGCTCGCCGAGCGGCGCCGAGGGCCGGACACCGCCGACGACCGCCGCGCCTGGCTGTACGCACTGGCCCGCTGGGCCTGTCTGCGCAAACTCGCCGAGACCAAGCAGAAGCGGGCCCACACCGAGAAGGCGCGCGTCGAGAAGGCGCGCGCCGGCAAGAACGCCGTCAGGGGTGTTGTCCTCTCCGAGGACGAGGAGCGGCAGCGGCGGCGTGAACTGGCGCTGCTCGCCTGGCCGGAGGCCGCCGGCACCACGCCCGAGCAGCGCGAGGCACTGGAGTTGGCCGTACGGCATCAGCTCACCGCCCATGAGGTCGCCGCCGTGCTGGGCATGGACCGCACCGCCGCGCGGGAACTGCTCGCCTCCGCCGCCTGCGAGGTGGAGCGCACCCGGGCCGCCCTCGCCGTCGTCGAGACCGGCGCCTGTCCGAGCGTCGCCCGGCTGACCGGTGACCACCAGCTCGTCCTGAGCGCCACCCTGCGCCGCGAGCTCGTCCGGCACGTCGACGACTGCCCCGTCTGCCGTCGCGCCGCCGAGCGCGCCGTCCCCGGCCGCTGGCCCGGCACCACCGTCACGCCCGACGCGCTGCCGGTGCTCGCAGCGCCGCGCGCCGCCCTGGGGCCCGCGATGGCCCACCTCACGCGCGCGCGTGGCGGCGCCCCGCGCTTCGACCGGCGCGGCTTCCCCATGGACCCGAGGGACCGCGCGGCCCGCCGGGAGCGGCTTCGCGCGCGGGCCGTGACCACCACCGTCGTCGCCACCGTCGTCGCCGCGCCCGTCTTCGCCCTCTGGGCCGCCTACCGGGGCGCCCCCCTCATCGGTGAGGGCGACGACGGCCGTTCGGTCAGCGCGGGCGAGGAGCAGGGCGACGGCGACGGCACCGTCGGCGACGGCGGCGGAGACGCCTACGAGAACGCCGGCAACGCCCGGACCAGGCCCGACGCCCGCCACCGCCGAGGGAAACACGCCGCGGACGACGTGTCCGTGGAGGTCACCCAGGGCAAGGGGCGGGGCGCGCTCTCCGTCACCGCCGCGAACGACGGGGACACCACCCTCATCACCCTTCGGGCGAGCGGAGACTCGTCCGTCCGCTGGTCCGCCCGCACCGGCGCCGACTGGCTCTACCTCAGTCAGTCCTCGGGCACCCTGAAACCCGGCGAGTCCCTGACGATCAAGGTGTACGTCGACCAGCTGAGCGAGCCCTCCGGGTACTGGACCGCGCGGGTCACACTGGCTCCGTCGGACGCCGTGGTGACGATCGAGGGCTACGGTCCGGTGCCGACGCCACCGGTCGACTCCCGGCCGACCCCAACCGCCCCGGACCCGGGCCCGCCGCGGCCCACCGCCCCACCACCCACCCCCGACCCGGACCCCACCCCCACCGGCCCGACCCAGCCGGACCCCACCCCGACCCCCACCGCCCCGGCCCCCACGGACCCGGGCGACCCCACGCCACCCCCGGGCGACGGAGGCGGCGACCCCCCACCGGCGTCATAGACGGGCGGTAGCCGAGCGTGGGGAAGAGGCCGGTGGTCCGGGCACCCGGCCGGCCCGGGCGCCGCGCGGCCGTGGTGGCAGCGCGCCGACCGGTCGGGGCCGTCCGGTCGGCTTGTCCGCTTCTTCGTCTACCGGCCTGTGGGGGCTGCCGGTTCCGTCGGGTCCGCCGGGTGCGGTGCCACCAGGGGCAGTCGGGAGGCCAGTCGCTGTTCGCACAGCTCGACCAGGCGGTCGTACCCCTCCTTGCCCATCAGCTCGATCAACTCCGGGCGGTACGAGACGTACACCGGGTCGCCCGCGCCGTGCGCCGAGGTCGCCGAGGTGCACCACCAGTGCAGGTCGTGACCGCCCGGACCCCAGCCGCGGCGGTCGTACTCGCCGATCGACACCTGGAGCACCCGGGTGTCGTCGGGCCGGTCGATCCAGTCGTACGTGCGGCGGATCGGCAGCTGCCAGCAGACGTCCGGCTTGGTCTCCAGCGGCTCGCGCCCCTCCCGGAGCGCCAGGATGTGCAGCGAGCAGCCCGCGCCCCCGGCGAACCCCGGGCGGTTCTGGAAGATGCACGACCCCTTGTACGGGCGGGTCTGACGGTCGCCGTCCTCGTCCTTCGAGACCCAGCCCGTCTCCGTGCCCACATCGTGGAACTGCCAGATCTCCGGAGTGAGCCTCGCCACATGCTCGGCGACGCGCTTCTCGTCGTCCTCGTCCGAGAAGTGGGCGCCCAGGGTGCAGCACCCGTCGGCCGCGCGGCCCGCCTGGATGCCCTGGCAGCCACTGCCGAAGACACAGTTCCAGCGGGACGTCAGCCAGGTCAGATCACAGCGGAAGACCTGCTCGTCGTCCGCCGGATCAGGGAACTCCACCCACGCGCGCGCGAAATCGAGCCCCTTCTCGTCCGGCACCGTGGACTCCGCCGAGCCCTTCGCCGACTTCGGTGGCCTGGTCGCCGCCTTCGCCCGCGAAGAGCCGCCGGTCGCAGCCGCTCCGGACGCCGCTCCCGCTGCCGACTTGTCGGCCTTTGCCTTTTTCGTCTTTGGCACCCGTCCAGGGTACGGCGCCCGAAGCCGCATCGAGGACGGCCCACGCCTCCGCTGGCAGTAGCGTTCCGCCCATGAGACTCGGTGTCCTCGACGTGGGATCGAACACGGTGCATCTGCTGGTGGTGGACGCACACCCGGGCGCGCGCCCCCTGCCCGCGCACTCGCACAAGGTGGAACTGCGCCTTGCCCAACTCCTCGACGAGGCCGGGGCCATCGATCCCGAAGGGGTCGACAAACTCATAGCCGTCGTCCACGAGGCGCTCCAGGCGGCCGAGGACAAGGGCGTCGAGGAACTGCTCCCGTTCGCCACGTCGGCGGTGCGGGAGGCCAGCAACGCCGACGACGTCCTCGCCCGTGTCAAGGACGAGACCGGCGTGGAGCTCCAGGTCCTCACCGGCGCCGAGGAGGCCCGGCTGACCTTCCTCGCCGTCCGCCGGTGGTTCGGCTGGTCGGCGGGCAAGCTGCTCGTCCTCGACATCGGCGGCGGCTCCCTGGAGATCGCCTACGGCATAGACGAGGAGCCCGACGCCGCCGCCTCGCTGCCGCTCGGCGCCGGCCGCCTCACCGCCGGCTGGCTTCCCGGTGACCCGCCCACCCCCGACGACATCCGGGCCCTGCGCCGTCATGTCCGGGCCCAGATCGCCCGTACGGTCGGGGAGTTCAGCCGCTTCGGGGCGCCCGACCATGTCGTCGCCACGTCCAAGACGTTCAAGCAGCTCGCCCGCATCGGCGGGGCCGCGCGTTCCGCCGAGGGCCTCTACGTCCAGCGTGACCTCAAGCGTGGGGCGTTGGAGTCCTGGGTGCCCAAGCTCGCCGGCATGACCACCGCCCAGCGAGCCGCTCTGCCCGGCGTGTCGGAGGGGCGGGCCAATCAGCTCCTCGCGGGGGCGTTGGTCGCGGAGGCCGCGATGGATCTGTTCCAGGTGCAGACGCTGGAGATCTGTCCGTGGGCGCTTCGGGAGGGTGTGATCCTGCGGCGGCTGGATCACATGGGTACGGCGTAGGCCTCAGCAGGTGGGGTGCGTGGTGGGTGGCGTGGTCGGGTGCGGGTGGGGGTGCGTGGGGCTTCTCGCGCGGTTCCCCGCGCCCCTGAAAGACCAGACCCCGCGGGCCTGAAAAGCACGGGGCGCAGCCCCTGTTTCTCAGGGGCGCGGGGAACCGCGCGAGAAGCCCCACCGGGCCCGCGGCTGCCGACGTGCGGCCACCCCGACGGCGCACAGCCAAGGCTCCACCCCGTAGGCTGTCCCGCGTGGCAGAACCCGTACGGATCCCGGACGCGAAGGTCGCCCTGTCCACGGCCTCCGTGTACCCGGAGTCGACGGCCACGGCCTTCGAGATCGCCGCACGCCTCGGGTACGACGGCGTGGAGGTCATGGTCTGGACCGACCCGGTCAGCCAGGACCTGGAGGCCCTGCGCCGCCTCTCCGACTATCACCAGATCCCCATCCTCGCCGTTCACGCGCCCTGTCTGCTGATCACCCAACGCGTGTGGTCCACCGACCCCTGGGTCAAGCTGCAGCGCGCCCAGGCCGCCGCCGAGAAGCTCGGCGCGAGCACGGTCGTCGTGCATCCCCCGTTCCGCTGGCAGCGCCAGTACGCGCGTGACTTCGTCACCGGAATCTGGCGGATGGCGAACGAGACGGACGTCCGGTTCGCGGTCGAGAACATGTACCCCTGGCGCTACCGCGACCGCGAGATGCTCGCGTACGCCCCCGACTGGGACGTGACGAAGGACGACTACCGGCACTTCACGATCGACCTCAGCCATTCCGCGACGTCCCGCACCGACGCCCTGGACATGGTCGACCGCATGGGCGACCGCCTCGGCCATGTGCACATGGCGGACGGCAGGGGGTCGGCCAAGGACGAGCACCTAGTCCCGGGCCGCGGCACCCAGCCCTGCGCCGAACTGCTGGAACGTCTCGCCGGGAGCGGCTTCGACGGCCATGTCGTGATCGAGGTCAACACCCGCCGCGCCATGTCCGCCGCCGAGCGCGAGGCCGACCTGGCGGAGGCGCTCGCCTTCACCCGGCTGCATCTTGCCTCCGCCGCGCGGGTCCCCCGACGGTGACCCCGGCCACCCCTCGCCGCAGGGGCCGGCCCTCCCGTACGGAATCGGCCGACACGCCCGCCGCCCGCGACCGCATCCTGGCGGCGGCCCGTGAGGAGTTCTCCGAGCGTGGCTACGACAAGGCGTCCGTACGCGGCATCGCCAAGGCCGCCGGGGTGGACTCGGCCCTCGTGCACCACTACTTCGGCACCAAGGAGCAGGTGTTCGAGGCCGCCGTCACCCTCTCCTTCGGCCCGGCCATGCAGGCTCCCCAGGCCGTCGAGGAGGGCCCGCTCGACGGCGTCGGCGAGCGGCTCACCCGGTTCGTCTTCGGCGTCTGGGAGAACCCGGCGACCCGGACGCCGTTGCTCGCGATCGTCCGTTCCGCCGTGAACAACGAGGCCGCCGCTGCCGTCTTCCGCCGCATCATCGCCACGCAGGTGCTCCGCCGGATCGCCGACCGCCTGGAGGTACCGGACGCGGAGCTGCGGGCCGAACTGGCCGCCGCGCAGCTGGTGGGGATCGCGATGCTGCGGTACGTGATCAAGGTCGAGCCACTGGCATCGGCGGACCCCGAGCAGATCATCAGAAGAGTCGCCCCCGTGGTGCAGGCCCACCTCACCGCGCCCCACTAGCGGCGCGCGGAACGGCGTACGCCACCAGCGCGCGCCCGCGGCCGAGAACCGAGACGGTCATCCCGCATTCCGGACAAGCTGTCCAACCCTTGGCGCAACGGGCGTACGCTCGACTCAGTCAGAAGTCTCTGATCGCAGTCTCAGAAGGTTCCCTGAAGGAGCGAGCGCGATGCCCGAGCTGAGGTCCCGCACAGTCACCCACGGCCGCAACATGGCGGGCGCCCGCGCCCTTATGCGCGCCTCCGGTGTACCGGGCGCGGACATCGGCCGCAAGCCGATCATCGCGGTCGCGAACAGCTTCACCGAGTTCGTGCCGGGCCACACCCACCTCCAGCCGGTCGGCCGGATCGTCAGCGAGGCGATCCGCGAGGCGGGCGGCATCCCGCGCGAGTTCAACACGATCGCCGTGGACGACGGCATCGCGATGGGGCACGGGGGCATGCTGTACTCGCTGCCCTCCCGCGACCTGATCGCGGACTCGGTCGAATACATGGTCGAGGCCCACTGCGCCGACGCCCTGATCTGCATCTCCAACTGCGACAAGATCACCCCGGGCATGCTGAACGCCGCCCTGCGGCTCAACATCCCGACCGTCTTCGTCTCCGGCGGCCCCATGGAGTCCGGCCGGGCCACCCTCGTCGACGGCACGGTCCGCACGCTCGACCTGGTCGACGCGATCTCCGACGCGGTGAACGACAAGATCTCGGACGAGGACATCCTCCGTATCGAGGAGAACGCCTGTCCGACCTGCGGCTCCTGTTCCGGTATGTTCACCGCCAACTCGATGAACTGCCTGACCGAGGCCATCGGCCTCTCCCTCCCGGGCAACGGCTCGGTCCTGGCCACGCACACGGCCCGCAAGCAGCTGTACATCGACGCGGCCCACACGGTCATGGACATCACCCGCCGCTACTACGACCAGGACGACGAGACGGTCCTGCCGCGCTCGATCGCGAACTTCGCGGCCTTCGAGAACGCCATGGCCCTCGACATCGCCATGGGCGGCTCCACCAACACGATCCTGCACCTGCTGGCCGCCGCCCAGGAGGCGGGCGTCCCCTTCGGCCTCAACGAGATCGACGCCGTCTCGCGCCGCGTGCCCTGCCTGGCCAAGGTCGCGCCGAACGTCGCAAAGGACCGCACGTACTACATGGAGGACGTGCACCGCGCCGGCGGCATCCCGGCCCTGCTGGGCGAGCTGCACCGCGCGGGCCTGCTCAACGAGGACGTGAACTCCGTCCACAGCTCCTCCCTCGCCGACTGGCTGAAGACCTGGGACGTGCGCGGCGGCTCCCCGTCCCCCAAGGCCGTCGAGCTGTGGCACGCGGCCCCCGGCTGCGTCCGCTCCGCCGAGGCGTTCTCCACCTCCGAGCGCTGGGACACCCTGGACGAGGACGCCGAGGGCGGCTGCATCCGCTCCGCCGAGCACGCGTACTCCAAGGACGGCGGACTGGCGGTGCTCAAGGGCAACCTCGCCGTCGACGGCTGTGTCG
The DNA here is from genome assembly GCF_036322545.1 of Streptomyces sp. SP18BB07. Lineage (NCBI taxonomy): Bacteria > Bacillati > Actinomycetota > Actinomycetes > Kitasatosporales > Streptomycetaceae > Streptomyces > Streptomyces sp. SP18BB07. Next base: position 11,776 of record NZ_JAQYWT010000342.1, on the reverse strand, counting down.
TGAAGACGGCCGGCGTCGACGAGTCGATCTGGACCTTCGAGGGCCCGGCGGTCGTCTGCGAGTCGCAGGAGGAGGCCGTCCAGAAGATCCTCATGAAGGAGATCAAGGAGGGCGACGTCGTCGTCATCCGCTACGAGGGCCCCAAGGGCGGCCCCGGCATGCAGGAGATGCTCTACCCGACCTCGTACCTCAAGGGCCGCGGCCTGGGTAAGTCCTGCGCGCTGATCACCGACGGCCGCTTCTCCGGCGGTACCTCCGGCCTCTCCATCGGCCACGCATCGCCCGAGGCGGCCGGTGGCGGCACGATCGCCCTCGTCGAGGACGGCGACCGCATCCGCATCGACATTCCGAACCGTACGATCGAGCTCCTCGTCGACGACGCCGAGCTGGCCCGCCGCGAGCAGGCCCTGAACGGCGTCTACGCCCCGAAGAACCGGGAGCGCAAGGTGTCGGCCGCGCTGAAGGCGTACGCCGCGATGGCCACCAGCGCCGACAAGGGCGCGGTGCGGGACGTCAGCAAGCTGGGCTGAGGTCCGCCCGCCGTCCGCGCGGCGGCGGTAGTAGCGAGTGAGGGCCGTTCCCGGCGGGGACGGCCCTCGTCGCACAGGTGTGGAGGCGGCCCGGGTCGTGCGACCGCCCGGCCGGCCGTCTCACCAGCTCGCCGGATCGCTTCCGTCCAGGCCAAGCACGGTCCCGTCGAGCGTGCCCGCGCAGACGCGGCCGTCGATGAACACCGGCTCGGGCCGTGCGCCGGTGATCCGGTCCGAGTCGCCGAGCCGCGCCGCGGTCTGCCCACTGAGCAGGCCCTTCCGCACATCCACCGCGAGCAGCCGCCCGTCGGACGAGGTGAAGTACACGAACCGGTCGCCGGCCACCGGCGCCGAACCCCGCGCGACTCCCGTCTCGGTCCGCCACAACTGCTCGCGGGCCTTCATGTCGACGGCCACGAGCGCACCGCTCGCGCCGCTCAGCAGGTACACGACGTCACCGCGCACCACTGCATGGGCCTGTTCGAGCCGTACGGGCAGCTCGACCCGGACGGTCTTCCCGGTGCCGGTGCCGGTGCCGGGGTCGTACCGGACCAGGGCGACCGTGTCGGGGTAGCCGCCCCCGATCGAGGCGAAGAAAAGGGAGCCGCTGTGGGCCCCCACCGGTTCCAGCTGACCGTCGAGCCGGGCGTCCCACCGCACGTCACCCGTCGCCGGGTCCACCGCGGTGACCCGCGTCCGAGCCCTCGCGCCCTCACCGGTGACGCTCGCCACATAGGCCGAGCGGTCACCGTCGAACGACGTGAAGTACGCCTCCGGCTGCCCGGGGATGCGGCGGCTCCACACGGTGTCGCCGGTCGCGCTGTCCACACCGGTGACCGTTCCGTCGGCGGAGGTCAGCAGGAGCATGCCGCCCGCGTAGCGCTCGGCGCCGTACGCGGAGACGTCCCGCTCCCACCGCACCTTGCCGGTGTCCGGATCGAGCGCCTGGACCCGGCGGCTCTCGCCCGTCAGCACATGCACCAGGCCGCCCGATTCGACGGGTGGGCCACCCGCGCCGAGCTCACCCGCGCCGTCGACGGTGTGCCGCCACAGCACGCTGCCGTCCGCCGGGTCCAGCGCGGAGACCAGCCCCGGCTGCGAGCACAGCAGCTTCCCGGCACCGTACGAGCACTGCGGCGCGCTCCCGTTCTTGGCCGCGGGCTTGGTGGCCCAGGCTTCGAGCGCGGGGGCGGCGGCCGCGGCACGGCTGGCCCGCGGTGTGGCCGTAGCCCCGTCCACCCGTTCTCCGTCACCGCCCCACACCCGCGCCGAGACGAACCCCCCTGCCGCGACGAGCACCAAGGAGACGGCGACCAGAACGGCCCGCCGACGCAACCGCCGACCGGCCCCGCCTACAGGCTTGCCGACGACACCCGCGCCCGCACCCGTACCTGGATCGCCCGTGCCTGGATCGCTGGTGCTGGTGCTGGTGCTGGTGCTGCTGTTGCTGGTGTCGGATGTCGGGCCCGCTCCCGTGGCGTTTCCCGCGTCGACGTGCTCGCCCTTGCCCCGCCTTGGGTTCGTGTCGCCGTACTTGTCGCCGTACTCGTCGCGGTACTCGTTGCCGTGCTCCTCGCCGTCCTGGTCGGCGGCGGTCCGGCCAGGATCCGGGACGGCGGCCCATCCCGCCCCTTGTCTCTCCTTCTCCTTCTCCCTCGCCCGTTCCCTCTCCCGCTGGGTCGGTATGAAGCTCTGGGTGTCGTACGAGGCGGCGACGGACCGGAGTTCGTGCATCAGCTCGTCCGCCGTGGGCCGGTCCTCGGGCTCCTTCGCGAGGCAGGCGCGGACGAGGGGCGCGAGGTTCCCGGGTACGCCGGTGAGGTCCGGCTCGTCGTGGACGACCTGGTAGGCGACGACGTAGGGGCTGTCGGAGTCGAAGGGCCCGCGCCCGGTGGCCGCGTGCACGGTCACCGAACCGAGGGCGAAGATGTCGGCGGCGGGCCCTACCTCGCGGGGCCGCCGGAACTGCTCGGGGGCCATGAACGGCGGTGTGCCGATCAACTTCCCGGTCTCCGTGCGCAGTTCGCTGTCCTTCGGCCGGGAGATACCGAAGTCGATGACCTTGGGACCGTCCTCGGCGAGGAGCACGTTGCTGGGCTTGAGATCCCGGTGCACCACACCGGCGCGGTGGATGTCGCGCAGGGCCTCCGAGAGCCCGGCCATCAGCCGCCGCAACTGCCCAGGCGGCATGGGGCCGTTCCGCTTGACGTGCTCGGCGAGGGTCGGGCCGGGGATGAAGAGAGTGGCCATCCAGGGCCGGGGGCTGTCGGTGTCCGCGTCGACGACGGGCGCGGTGAAGGCGCCGCTGACCCGTCGGGCGGCGGCCACCTCTTGCCGGAAACGGCCTCTGAACTCGGGGTCCTTGGCGAACTCGGCGTGCACCACCTTCACCGCGAGTCGCAGTCCCGAGGTCGAGGTGGCCAGATGGACGACACCCATGCCGCCGGAACCCAGACACGACTCCAGGCGGTACTGACCGGAGTACTCGGGAAGTTCCGCTTCCGCTCCCGACCCGGTGCCCCGCTGCGGTGCCATGGGCCCACCCCCGTGCTGTTTCGGCCGCCCCCGCGACGCTCGGAGCCTAGTCGATGACACCTACGGGACAGAGGCGGCTTGCTAGCCTTCACGTGCGAAAAACGCACAGGTGTGTGTGTCCTGATTCGGGGGTATCAAAGGGTCCCCATGGCTTCCATGGGGACCAAACGGGGTTCGAACGCGTTTCAAACGGGGGGAGTTCAGCCATGTCTGTCGAGCATGCCGAAGAGATCACGGGCGACGGCGAGGGGGAGCAGGCGACCACGATGGCGGCGACCGCGGGGGCGGTGACGGCAGCCGTCCGGTACTACTCGGTCGCGCCGGGCGTCCGCGTCAACGTCCGCAGCGGCCCGAGCACCAGTTACGGCATCGTCCGGGTCCTCTCCGAGGGCGCCAGGGTGCCGATCTACTGCCAGACCCCGGGCCAGACCATCTCCGGTCCGTACGGCACGACCAACGTCTGGGACAACATCGACGACGGCCAGTACATCTCCGACGCCTACGTCTACACAGGCAGCGACGGCTACGTGGCCGGCCGCTGCGGCTGACCCCACGTCCGCGGTTTCACACGACACGGAACTCGCCGCGGTACCCCACACCGGGTACCGCGGCGACCCTGCCGCGACCTGCGGCTGCTGGGGCTCCTCGGAGGTGCAGCCGGCGGCTTCGGGCTTGTGCCCGGTAGCGGTCCGACGTCCCCGGTCCGACGCCCCGGACCGGCACCAGGGACGGCCGGGAGGCCGAAGGGAGCGCTCGCGGTTTACAGGGCGCGTTCGGTTCAGCCGGTGCTCGATGCCGCCGCGTAGCCCTCGTCGACCCGGGGCGATAATCGACGCGTGAGCGATGAACCGAAGAACATCCGGGCGGAGCGGCAGGGACAGCAGGCGCAGCTGAAGCCGCAGGACTCGGAGGGGCCGCAGGGGTCGGAAGCTCCGCAGGGGTACCAGGCGTCTTCGACGGCCGGGGCGACTCCGGCGGGCCCTCGCCCCGAACCCATCCGTTTCTTCGGGACGACCTGGCTGAATCACGACGGCAACTATCCGGCCCGCCGCGCGGGCGTCACCGTCGGCTCGCTCGCCGCCGTGGTCGTCTCCGGCCTGGTACTGCGCCTGGCCTACGAGGGCCTGCAGCTCGCGGCGGTCGGCGGCTTCGTCAGCATCCTCGTCCTCATCATGTTCGCCGTCTGCAGCGCCCTGGCCTTCGGCCACACCTGGGGCTCCTACACCAAACGCCCCGATCCGGCCCGCCAGTCCTCCCTGCGCGGCCTGCTCACCATCGGCTTCCTCGGCTCCCTGGCGGCCTACTTCCTCCGCTCCCTGAAGGAGGCCCCGGGCGAGTCCCTCCACCGCGCGGAATACACCACGGCCCGCGAACAGTACGACCGCCGCACAGCCAAACGCACCGGCAACCCAGCGAAGCGCCACCGTCCCTGAGGCAGCCCGAGCCCCAGAGGGCCCGAGCCGGTGAGGTGACGGGCCGTGAGGTGACGGGCCCGTGATGGGACCCGCCCGTGAGGGAACGCGCCCGTCATACCCCGCGCCCGTGAGGGGCGCGGGGAACTGCGCGAGAAGCCCCACCGGACGGACGCTTGGGGGTCAAAGGGGCGCAGCCCCTTGAGGGATGGGACGGGTAGGGGCGGCGGGGGCGAAAACCCCCTCCCCAACACACCCCACCACAAGCCACGATGCCCCCATGACGACCTCCCGCCCCCACCCCCACCCCTCCCACACCACCCGAGCCCACTCCTTCAACACCGCCGCACCCCAGTACGCGGCAAACCGCCCCTCCTACCCCCCCACCCTCTTCGACACCATCGAAGCCCTGTCCCCCCGCCCCCTCCACGGCTCCCGCACCGTCGACGTAGGCGCCGGCACCGGCATCTCCACCACCCTCCTCCACACCCGAGGCGCCCACGTACTAGCCGTCGAACCCGGCACGGGCATGGCCGCCCAGTTCCGCCGCACCCACCCCCACCTCCCCCTCGTCCGAGGCGACGGCAACGCCCTCCCCCTCGCCACCGCCTCCACCGACTTCCTCACCTACGCCCAGTCCTGGCACTGGACCACCCCCTCCCGCTCGGTCCCGGAGGCCCTCCGCGTCCTCCGCCCCGGTGGCGTACTCGCCCTTTGGTGGAACACCGACGCCGTCGACATCCCCTGGATCGCCGACGCCACCACCCGCATCCACCGTTTCCTCGGCGTGGACCCGGACACCCCGATCGAGAAGAGCGGTTCCGGCGCACCCGCCGCCCTCACCGACACCGCAGGACACCTCGACTTCACCCGCCGCCACATCCGCTGGAGCCGAGAGGTCTCCCTGGACACCCATCTGGCCAACATCGCCAGCCACTCGGCGTTCCTGGTCCTGGGCGAAGACGCCACCGCCGAGTTCTTCACCGAGGAACGAGCCCACCTCCGCAGGCTCTTCCCCACCGAAACCATCGAGGAGACCTACGAAGTGGACCTACTACTGGCCATCCGCCCCTGAACCGACCGCTTCTGAACCAACCCCCCTTGAACCAACCTCCTCTCCACGCACCTCCTCTCCACCAACCTCCTTTGCACCAACCTCCTTTGAACCAGCCCCCTTTGAACCAGCCCCCTTTGAACCAGCGCCGGCCAACCCCGCCCCCCACGCCTCCAAAGCCGCCGCACACGCGTGATCCACATGCCACAGCCCGCTCAACTCCAGCCGCACCCCCCGCTCCCGAGGCACCCCTTCCAACGCATCCAGCAGTTTCGGTAGCCGCAGGAACGTCGCGTTCCCGACCACCCGCACCACCACCCCCGTGTCCCCCCGGTCCTCGATCTCCACATGCACCTGGCTGATGTCCCACGCGGTCTTGGCCACCGCCGACGCGAGCCCCACCAGCACCCCCTCGAAGAGGTTCCAGGTCACGATCGCCACGGCGGTCACCCCCAGCACCACCACCTCCCCGCGATCCCGCGACCGCCACAGCACCCCCAACTCCCGTACGGGCACGAGCCGGCACCCCGCATGCACCAGCAGCCCGGCCAGCGCCGCCACGGGGATCACACCGAGCACCCCGGGCAGCAGAGCGGCGAAGACCAGCAGCCACACCCCGTGCAGCACCCGTGAGGCCTTGGTCCGCGCCCCCGCCCGCACGTTCGCCGCACTCCGTACGATCACCGCAGTCATGGGCAGTGCCCCGAGCGCCCCGCACAGCACGTTCCCGGCGCCCTGGGCGACCAACTCCCGGTCGTAGTCGGTCCTCGGGCCGTCATGCAGTTGATCCACGGCCCCCGCGCTGAACAACGACTCGGCGGACGCGATCAGAGCGAAGGCGAGAACGGTCCCCACGACCCCCGCATGCGTGAACAACCCCAGGTCATCGACCGACGGCACCCGCACCGCCTCCCACAACCCCCGCACCTCGACCCGCCGCACCCCCAGGTCGAACACCCCGGTGACCAGGGCCGCACCCCCGACGGCCACCAACGGCGCCGGCACGAACCGTGCCCCCCACCGCCACCGCGGCCACACCACCAGGACGCCGACCGTGGCACCCCCGAGCGCGAGCGCCACGGGATCCACGGCACCGGGCAACGCCCCCAACCCCGCGAGCTTCTCGATCCCCCCACCCCCGGGTGCGGCCGCGTCCCCCATCGCGTACACCTGGTCCGCCACCAGCACCAGACCGATCCCGGCGAGCATCCCCTGCACCACGGCCACGGACACCGCCCGAAACCACCGCCCCCACCGCAGCACCCCCAACCCGATCTGCAGCACTCCGGCCCCGAGCACCAGCACCCCGAGCGCCGACAGCCCGTACGCCCGCACCGCCTCGTACACCAGCACGGTCAGCCCGGCCGCCGGCCCACTCACCTGCAGACTGCTCCCCGGCAGAGCGCCGACGATCAGCCCTCCGACGATCCCCGTGACCAGCCCCAACTCCGCCGGCACCCCGGATGCCACAGCGACCCCCGCGCACAGCGGCAGCGCCACGAGGAACACGACGACCGAGGCGGCCACCTCCCCTCGCCACGACACAGTTCCCGAACCCCGAAGCCGTGGCCGGAGCCGTAACCGTGCCTGAAACGGCCCCAAGGCATTACGCACGAGACACATACCTCCGGCAGTCGACGTTCGACAGGAGTGCCCACAGGCGCCCGACAGGAGATACGCAGTACCCGAGCCAGGGGAGGGGACCCGACGGTGATCACGAGAACGCGCGACGGGAGACCGCCGCACAGATCACCCGGGCGACACGGCGCGGCCAAGAGCCCCTCCAAGTGACCACGCTCCGCTACCAATTGTCACCCAAAGCGAGCACTCTCTGCATCCCCTCTCCGCGATCACCGCCCCTCAGCGGAAGCGCGCACTCCCGGAACCTCACCTTCCGATCACTCCGTCGAGCGCCCGCGCCCCTCCTCGCTCCCGCCACGCCCTCCCTTGACGACGCGCCCCTCCTGCGCAATATTCATCACATGATGAATTACTCTCCGGAGGACACTCCACTCCCCGCCGTCCACGCCCATAACCTCACCGTCGCCCGAGGCCCCCGCACAGTCCTCCGCAACCTCGACTTCGCCGTCCCGCCAGGCCAGATCACCGGCCTCCTCGGTCCCTCCGGCTGCGGCAAATCGACCCTGATGCGAGCGATCGTCGGAACCCAGGCCAAGGTCACCGGCACCCTGAACGTCCTCGGCCGCCCCGCAGGCGACGCCGCCCTCCGCTCCCGCATCGGCTACGTCACCCAGGCCCCCTCGGTCTACGACGACCTGACCGTCCGCCAGAACCTCGCCTACTTCGCCGCGATCCTCGACCCCGGCCGTGCCGCCGCTGCCCGTCGCGACGACAACATCACCCGGGCCATCGCCGACGTGGCCCTCACCACCCACGCCGACGCCCTCGCCGGCAACCTCTCCGGCGGCCAGCGCAGCCGCATCTCCCTGGCCGTGGCCCTCCTCGGCACACCCGAACTCCTGGTCCTCGACGAACCCACCGTCGGCCTGGACCCCGTCCTCCGCCGCGAACTCTGGACCCTCTTCGCCACCATCGCCGCCGAGCGCCGGGCCACCCTCCTGATCTCCTCCCACGTCATGGACGAGGCCGAGCGCTGCCACCGCCTCCTCCTCATGCGCGAGGGCCAGATCCTCGCCGACGACACCCCCGAGGCCCTCCGCACCCGCACCCACACGGAAACGGTCGAAGCGGCCTTCCTCCACCTCGTCGACGAGGCCACCGCGACCACCACCGAAACCACCACCCCGGCAGCCACCGACACACACCAGAAGGAACCGGCGCGATGACGACGACGCCGAACGCGGACACGCGAACGAAGAAGCAGACGAAGCCGGAGCAGAAGAACACGAAGAACCGGCAGCCGAGGACCAGCGACGCCGCGGCCCCCACGGCCCCCCGCCCCCGGGCCCTGAGCTACTCCCGCACGACCGCCACCGCAGCCCGAGTCCTCCGCCAACTCGGCCACGACCCCCGCACGATCGCCCTGCTGATCCTCATCCCGTGCGTGATGCTCTTCCTGCTCCGCTATGTCTTCGACGGCAACCCACGCGTCTTCGACTCCATCGGCGCCTCACTCCTCGGCATCTTCCCGCTGATCACGATGTTCCTGGTGACCTCGATCGCGACCCTGCGCGAACGCACCTCCGGCACCCTGGAACGCCTCCTCTCCATGCCCCTCGGCAAGGGAGACCTCATCGCCGGCTACGCCCTGGCCTTCGGCACCCTGGCGATCATCCAGTCCGCCCTCGCCACCGGTCTGGCCGTCTGGTTCCTGGACCTGGACGTCACCGGCTCACCCTGGCTGCTCCTGATCGTCGCCCTCCTCGACGCCCTGCTGGGCACCGCCCTCGGTCTCTTCGTCTCGGCCTTCGCCTCCTCCGAGTACCAGGCCGTCCAGTTCATGCCGGCCGTGATCTTCCCCCAGCTCCTCCTGTGCGGCCTGTTCACCCCACGCCCCGAGATGCACCCCGCCCTGGAAGCCATCTCCAACGTCCTCCCCATGTCGTACGCCGTCGACGGCATGAACGAAGTCCTGCTGCACACCGACATGACCGCCACCTTCGTCCGCGACATCACGATCGTCGCCGGCTGCGCCCTGCTGGTCCTGACCCTGGGAGCCGCCACCCTGAGGCGCCGGACGACATAGCCCCTCGCCGGCCCCCGTCCACTGCACGTCCCGCCCACCGGACACGCCAGCCGGACGCCCACCCCCGGTGCGAGGATGGCCCCAGGACGACGCACCTCCGGAGGGCACCCGCACCATGAGCCAGAAAGTCGCAGTCCTCGGCACCGGCAAGATCGGCGAGGCCTTGCTCAGCGGCATGATCCGAGCCGGCTGGGAGCCCGCGGACCTCCTGGTCACCGCCCGCCGCCCCGAACGCGCCGAAGAACTCCGCACCCGCTACGGCGTCACCCCGGTCACCAACGCCGAAGCGGCGAAGACCGCGGACACGCTCATCCTCACGGTCAAGCCCCAGGACATGGCCACCCTCCTCGACGAACTGGCCCCGCACACTCCCGCCGACCGCCTGGTCGTCAGCGGCGCGGCGGGCATCCCCACCTCCTTCTTCGAGGAGCGCCTGGCCGCAGGCACCCCTGTCGTCCGTGTCATGACGAACACCCCCGCCCTCGTCGACGAGGCCATGTCCGTGATCTCCGCGGGCAGCCACGCGAGTGAGGCCGACCTCGCGCACGCCGAGGAGATCTTCGGCGCCGTCGGCAAGACGCTCCGCGTCCCCGAGTCCCAGCAGGACGCCTGCACCGCCCTCTCCGGCTCCGGCCCGGCGTACTTCTTCTACCTGGTCGAAGCCATGACGGACGCGGGCATTCTCCTCGGCCTGCCCCGAGACAAGGCCCACGACCTGATCGTCCAGTCCGCCATCGGCGCGGCCACGATGCTCCGAGACAGCGGCGAACACCCCGTCAAGCTCCGCGAGAACGTCACCTCTCCCGCCGGCACGACGATCAGCGCCATCCGTGAACTCGAGAACCACGGAGTACGCGCAGCACTGATCGCCGCGCTGGAGGCAGCCCGCGACCGCAGCCGCGCACTGGCCTCCGGCAAGAAGGACTGACGCCCCGCGCGGTCAGCCGGCCAGCAGACCGATCGCCCGGTACGCCTCATCCACCCTCGGCCGAGCCATCTCTCTGGCCTTCACCGCACCCATCCGCAGCACCCCCTCCACATACGCAGGATCCGCGCACAACTCCTTGTGCCTCTCCTGTACGGGCCTGAGGAGCTCGACCACGGCCTCTGCGGTGTCCTTCTTCAGTGCTCCGTACGATTCATATACACCGCTCAGGTCGTCGGGGTTCCCACCCTCACAGGCAGCGAGGATCTCCAGCAGATTCGCGAGCCCCGGCCGCTGCTCCCGGTCGTACACGACGTCTCGCCCGCTGTCGGTCACGGCGCGCATGACCTTCTTCCGCACCACATCCGGTTCGTCCAGCAGATAGACGATCCCCGGTCCGACGTCGTCCGTCTTCCCCATCTTCGACGTCGGGTCCTGCAGGTTCATCACCCGCGCCCCGACCTTCGGCGGGGTGGCCCGAGGCACCACGAACGTCTGCCCGTACCGCTGGTTGAACCTCACCGCGAGGTCCCGCGTCAGCTCCACATGCTGCGTCTGGTCGTCCCCGACCGGCACCTCGTCGGTCCCGTACGCCAGGATGTCCGCCGCCATCAGCACCGGATACGTCAGCAGTGACAGCCGGACACTCCCGCCCCGCTCCCGCTCCCGCGCGGCCTTCTCCTTGTACTGGATCATCCGCCGCATCTCGCCGTCGGTGGCCACGCACTCCAGCAGATACGACAACCGCGCGTGCTCGTCCACATGACTCTGTACGAAGACGGTGCACAGCTCGGGATCCAGCCCCGACGCCAACAACAGCGTCGCCGCCTGCCGACTGAGTCTGCGCACGCGGGCCGGATCGTGGTCCACGGTCAGCGCGTGCAGATCCACGACGCAGAACAGCGCGTCCGTCCGGTGCTGGTCGACCTCGGCCCACCGCCGCACGGCCCCCAGGTAGTTCCCCAGCGTCAGATGCCCCGTCGGCTTGACCCCGCTGAAGACCCGTGTCATCTCTCCACCTCCTGATCAGGACCGCCACCACCGGCCGGCCGACCCTCAGAAGGGAGAAACGAGAACGGCCGCCAGAGCGGCGGCCGTTGAGTACATACGTGAGTACGGCCGCCGTCAGGCGGCCCACCACTGCTGGCGACACGTACGCGTAGTCATGACAGCCAGGCTACGCCTGCGAGGAGCCAGACGACAGCGAGTTGACACGCCCCGAGCCGGTACGTAGTGTTCTCCGGGTTGTCCGACGTGAGCGCCGACCTCGGTCGGTCCCCGGACAGCCATTCGCAGGTAACCACCAACAATCGACGATCCATCGTCGTGCCCTTGGCATGTGTATTTGCGAAATGAGGAATCCGCGTTCGAAAGGACGCAGCCCCGATTAGCTCGGGAGCCGGGAATCCGCTAAAGTCTCACTCGTCGGAACGGCCCAACAGCCGCGAAGACAACTCCCGCTGACTGGGAATCAGGCCCGAAAGGATCTGATAGAGTCGGAACCGCCGGAAGGGGAAACGCGGAAGCGGAAACCTGGAAAGCACCGAGGAAATCGGAACCGGAAACGGTCTGATAGAGTCGGAAACGCAAGACAGCAAGACCGAAGGGAAACTGCCCGGAGGAAAGCCTGAGGAAGTAGCTCGGGTGAGTACA